>JACPCH010000237.1 GCA_016179875.1 Candidatus Rokuibacteriota bacterium
GGCGGCGGCCGGCGCGGGCGTCGTCACGCACGCGACGCCGCGCGCGGTGGCCGCGGCCTCGCGCGTGGTCTTCACCGCGCTCCCGAACGACGAGATCGTCACCGCGACCTACCTCGGCCCGGACGGCATTCTGGCCGGCGGCGCGCCCGGGCTCGTCACCTGCGACTGCTCGACGGTGGGCCCCGAGGTCTCGCAGGCGATCTACGCGGCGGCCCGGCCCAGGGGCATCAGCCACCTGGACACGCCGATGCTCGGCTCCTCGCCCCAGGCCGAGTCGGGCGAGATCTTCTTCATGGTGGGCGGCGACCGGGACCGGCTGCCCGTCGCGGCGCCGCCGCTCGACGTGATGGGGCGCCTCACCATGTACGTCGGCCCGTCCGGCACCGGCAACCGGATCAAGCTGCTGCACAACGCCCTCGGCGCGGTCAACGCCGTCGCTGTGGCCGAGTCGCTCGCGCTCTGCGTGACGCTCGGCGTGGACCCGACGACCTACTTCGAGGTCGTCAAGAACGGCGGCGGGATGGCCTACTCGACCTACTTCGAGCGCCGCACGCTGCGGATCCTCGAGGGCAACTTCGCCCCGACCTTCACCGCCGAGCTGATGCTGAAGGACGTGACGCTCGCCACGCGGATGGCGGGCGACTCGCTCGCCCACATGCCGATCCTGCGCGAGACGCTGGCGGCGTTCGCCGACGCGACGGCGCGGGGCTGGGGCGGCGAGGACTTCTCGGCCGTCACGCACGTGGTCGAGCGGCGCTTCGCCCGGAAGATCTCGCGGGCGTAGCCCGCGCCCCGCCGCGTCAGAGCGCCGGGCGCCGGCCCGCCCACGGGCACGCCGCCTCGAAGGCCGCCGAGGCCTGGAGCACGGCGAGGTCGGCGAAGCGCCGGCCGACGATCTGGAGCCCCACCGGCAGCCCGGCCGGCGTGAAGCCGGCGGGTACCGTCGCCGCGGGCTGGCCGGTGAAGTTGAACGGATAGCTGAACGAGGCCCACTCGATCCAGTCCCACCGGTGCTGGGGCCAGCCCTCCGGGTTGAGGCGCCCGACCGGGAACGCCGCCACCGAGAGCGTGGGCGTCAGCAGCAGCGCGTGGGTCTCGAAGAGCGGGCGCACGCTGTCCCAGTAGGCGAGCTTCCGGCCGCGCGCTTCGACGTAGTCCACGACGCTGTACCGCAGCCCGTCCTCGATGCAGGCGACGAGCCCCGGGTCCATCCGGTCGCGCCATTGCGGCAGGTACTGCGCGTAGTTCCCCGCCTCGTGGCAGCTCCAGGTGCAGCGGATCAGGTCGTGCGAGTCGGCGAAGCCCGGCGTCACCTCCTCGACGACGCAGCCGAGGTCCTCGAAGGCGCGCGCGGCCTGCCGCGCCACCGCCGCCACGTCCGGATCCACGCGCAGGCCGCCGAGGTCGGGGCTCCACGCCACGCGCCAGCCTTTGATCCCGGCCTGAAGCTTGCCCACGTAGTCGTCGGGCGCGGCCTCGAGCGAGGTCCGGTCCATCTCGTCGGGCCCCGCCATCACCGCGAGCATCAGCGCGGCGTCGGCGACCGTGCGCGTCATCGGCCCGACGTGGGAGGCGTAGTCGTTGTTGGAGGGCGGCCACATCGGCACCCGCCCGAACGAGGGCTTGAGGCCGTAGATCCCGCAGAAGCCCGACGGGATCCGGATCGAGCCCGCGCCGTCGGAGCCCTGGTGCAGCGGGCCCAGGCCCGCGGCGGCCGCGGCGCCGGCGCCCGCGCTCGAGCCGCCCGTCGTCATCCCGGGGTTCCACGGGTTGCGCGTGACGCCGGTGAGCGGGCTGTCGCCGATCGCCTTCCAGCCGAACTCGGGCGTGGTCGTCTTGCCGAGCAGGACGCCGCCGGCCGCTCGGAGCCGGCGCACGAACGGCGGGTCGGTGTCGGGCACGCGCGTGGCGAAGATGTGCGAGCCCGACATCGTGCGCACGCCCGCCGTGAGGGCGAGGTCCTTGATCGAGAACGGCACGCCGTGGAGCGCCCCGAGCCGCGCGCCGCGCATGACCGCCTGCTCCGCCGCCCGCGCGGCGTCGAGCGCGAGGTCGGCCGTCACGGTGCAGAACGCGTTGACCGCCGGGTTCACGCGCTCGAGGCGCTCGAGCACGGCCCGCGCCGCCTCCACGGGTGAGAGCGCCTTGGTGCGGATCAGCCGGGCCAGCTCGGTGGCCGGCGTGTAGCAGAGCTCGGTCGCGTCCACGGCGTCGTCTCCCGTCACCACACGTTCCCGGCGCCGGGCGTGTAGCTCTTGGCGACGACGTTGGTGACGTCCACGGTCGTCGCCTTGAGCGTGCCACCCGGCACCTCGAGCTGCGAGCCCTGGACCCTGACGCTGCCCTTGAGCGTCACGGTGCCCCCGCCCACGGCGACGCCGCTCTCGAGGGTCTCGAGCCGCTGGCGGAGTCCGTTGCTGGCGCCCTGCGTATCGCCGAGGGCCTTCCCCAGATCGGCCAGCCGCTTCTCGAGGTTGGCCACGCGCGTCTCGAGACCGAGCTTGAACTGCTCGAGAGCGCCCGGCGGCGCGGCCATCGGCGCGGCCATCGCGGGGGCCATCTTCTGCATCTGGGCCTGCGCCGCGGCGGGCGGTGGCCCGAGCCGGGCGGCGCCGAACGCGAGCGCGAGGCCGGCGACGAGGCCGGCGACGAAGATCACGACTTTCATCGGAGGTTTCTCCTTTCGGCGAACCGGCGCTAGAGTGGGGGCAGCATACTCCAATCACCCACGGAGAGGACATGGCACTCGAGCAGGCGCTGAACGACGCGATCACGCGCGCGATCAAGGACAAGGACACGCGCACCGCCGACGCGCTCCGGATGCTCAAGACGCGGCTCACCGAGCGGCGCACCGCCAAGGGCTTCGCGGGCGTGGTGGACGACGCCCTCGTGCTCGACGTCATCGGCGCGTACCGCAAGCAGCTCCAGAAGGCCCTCGGCGAGTACGAGAAGCTCGGCGAGCGCGGCCGGGCCCAGGCCGAGCAGCTCCGGTTCGAGATCGGGCTCTGCGAGGGCTGGCTGCCCCGGGGTCTGGACGAGCCGGCGGTGCGCGCGCTGGTGAAGGAGCGCCTCGGCGCCCTCGGCCTCACGGATCCGAAGCAGGTCGGCCGCCTCGTCGGCGACGTCATGAAGACCCACAAGGGCCAGGTCGAGGCCGCCGACGTCAAGCGCATCGCCGAGGAGCTGCTCGGGACGCGCGGCTAGTTGACCTTGCGTTCGCGCCCGGCCCAGTACGGCTCGCGTAGCTTGAACTTCTGGAGCTTGCCGGTCGCCGTGCGCGTCAGCGCGTCGCGGATCTCCACGGAGGTCGGGCACTTGAAGTGCGTGAGGCGTCCGCGGCAGAACTCGATCAGCTCCGTCTCGGTCGCGGCGGCGCCCGGGCGCAGCACCACGAGCGCCTTGATCGTCTCGCCCCACTTCTCGTCGGGCACGCCGATCACCGCCGCCTCGGCCACCGCCGGGTGCTGGAAGAGGCAGTCCTCGACCTCGATCGACGACACGTTCTCGCCGCCCGTGATGATGACGTCCTTCTTGCGGTCGGCGATGACCACGTACGCCTCGTCCAGGGAGCCGCCGTCGCCGGTGTGGAACCAGCCGTCGGCGATGGCCTTGGCCGTCTCCTCGGGCTGGCGCCAGTAGCCCTCGAAGACGTGGTTCGAGCGCGCGAGCAGCTCGCCGCTCCCGTCCACGGCCATGCGCACGCCGACCGCGGGCACGCCGGCGCGCGAGAGCCGCCGCGCCCGCTCGGCCGGCGCCAAGCCGTCCCACTCCGCGGGCGCGCGGTTGATCGTGAGGAGCGGCGAGGTCTCGGTGAGGCCGTAGATCTGGAGGAACTCCCAGCCCAGCTCCGTCTCCACCCGCTCGATCGTCTTCGACGGGGGCGGCGCGCCGGCGACGATGACGCGGACCCGCCCGCGGCCGGGCACCGCCGCCCCGCGCGCGCGCCGCGCCGCCGCGGCGTCGAGCACGGCCGCGATCACGGCCGGCGCGCAGTTGAAGAGCGTGACGCCCTCGGCCTCGACGCGGCGCAGGATCTCCTCGCCGTCGATCTTGCGGACGATCACCTGGCGCGCGCCCATCGCCGTGAGCGCGTAGGGCATGCCCCAGCCGTTGCAGTGGAAGGTCGGCAGCGTGTGCAGGTACACGTCGCGCTCCGACACGGCGGCGTGCCAGCCGAACGTGACGGCGTTGAGCCAGCACCCCCGGTGCGTGAGCTGGACGCCCTTGGGCCGCGCCGTGGTGCCGGACGTGTAGTTGATCGACACGGTCGCATTCTCGTCGGTGACGCGGCCCGTCGGCCGCGCGTCCGGCCGCAGGAAGAGCCGGGCGTCGGTGTCCCGGCCCAGCACGAAGCGGTGCTTGACGCGGAGGTGCCGCAGCGGCGCGTCGAGGTCGGGATCCACCAGGAGCACCGTCGAGCCCGAGTGCTCCACGACGTAGCCGATCTCCTCGGCGTTGAGACGGAAGTTGACCGGCACCAGCACGCGCCCCCACGCGCTCACGCCGAAGAGGCTCACCAGGAAGCGCGCCGCGTTCGGCGAGACGATCCCGACGCGCTCGCCCTCACCGACGCCGAGGTCGTCGAGCGCCGCCGCCAGGCTGCGGCTCATCGCGGCGAACTGCCGGTAGGTGATCCGCCCGAGCCCGCCGCCCGGCGGCGCCGGCTCGTCCACCACCGCTTCCCGGTCGCCGTACACCAGCTCCGCGCGCTCCACGAAATCGAGCAGGGTGAGGGGAACGATCATCGCAACCCCGATCCTTGCACAGCTCCCGGCGCTCCGCCAGCGGCGGGCGGGCGCCGTGAGATATTGGGGCGCGGGAAACCGCATCGAGAACAGGAGACCCCATGGACAAGCAGGTGATCCACACCAGCAAGGTGCCCCCGGCTCGCGTGCCCCTCTCGCAGGCGATCAAGGCCGGCGACTGGGTCTTCGCCTCGGGCCAGCTCGGCAACGATCCGGAGACCCGCACGCTCGCGGCCGGCGGCATCACGGCGGAGACGCGCCAGGTCTGCGAGCACCTGAAGGCCATCCTCGAGACCGCCGGCTCGTCCCTGGACCGGGTCGTCAAGGTGACGATCTACATGGCGGACCTCCGGGAGCTGCCGGAGATGAACGAGGTGTTCAGCCGGTACTTCCCGACCGACCCGCCGGCCCGGACGACGTTCCAGGCTGCCGGGCTCGTCGGCGGGGCGCGGGTGGAGATCGAGGCCATCGCGTTCGTCTGACGCCGGTCCCGGTTGACACCGCATCGCGGGCGGCCTACTGTAGCCGCGGCATGGCGCGGGCGCGACTCATCCTCAAGGACCCCCGCCGCTTCAGAGATCCGGCGGACCTGACCTGGGAGCGCTACATCGCGCTCCAGGCCCGCGAGCGCGAGCGCTATCTGGCCGAGCGGTCGGGCATCCCCCGCGAGGCGCTGGAGTACCGGACCGTCAGCCCGCGCTATCTGGAGCGCGCCATCGATCAGTTCGCCAACAACTACTTCCCCGAGCTGTCGGCCACGCACTACATCGCGACCGCCGCCGCCCAGGCCTGGGAGCAGCCGGGCACCACCTGCCGCTTCTTCCGCCACGTGCTGGAGCTGGAGGATTCCATCGAGATCCTCGTCAAGGCCAACTTCGTGGCCGAGGGCGCCGCCGGACCGGGGACCTTCGCCGTCCTCGCCGACGGCGCCGAGGCCCGCGGCGACCTGCTGTCCGCCGTCAACCACCGCGCCCGCGTCCGCGACGAGACCCGCCACATCAGCTACGCGCGCGCCCTCGTCAAGGCGCTGATCGAGGACGACCCGGGCAATCTCGAGGTCATCCAGCGGTGGCAGGACGAGAGCCTGCGCCTCTTCGCCGAGGGGGCCAGGGGCGGCGCGCGCCGCGAGTGGTGGGAGGGCTTCCTCGCCTCGTACTACAAGATCGCCCTGCCGCTCGGCCTGCGTCCGACCTTCTGATGGCCCTGACCGCCACCGTCTATCACGTGGACCTGAGCCGCGGCGAGCCGCGGCCGCGTCGAGACGACGACGCTGCCCGAGGACGTCTACCGGAAGTACCCGGGCGGCAGCGCCCTGGCCGCGTACCTCGTGCTCCAGGCCATCCCGAGGGGCGCCGACCCGCTCGGTCCCGACAACGTGCTCGTGATGGCGGTGAGCCCGCTCACGGGCCTCGCCATCTCCGGGCAGAGCCGGATGACCGCGTGCGCGCGTTCGCCCCTCACCGGGGCCA
The DNA here is from genome assembly GCA_016179875.1 of Candidatus Rokuibacteriota bacterium. Classification (GTDB taxonomy): domain Bacteria; phylum Methylomirabilota; class Methylomirabilia; order Rokubacteriales; family CSP1-6; genus GWA2-73-35. The sequence continues at coordinate 6,215 of JACPCH010000237.1, forward strand.
TCGGCGACAGCCAGTGCGGCGGCTTCTTCCCCGCCGAGATGCGCAACGCCGGCGCCGACGCCATCGTGTTCACCGGCCAGGCGCCGGAGCCCGTCTACCTCTGGCTCCACGACGGCCGGGCCGAGCTGCGGCCAGCGAAGCACCTGAGGGGCAAGGTCACGGCGGACGTGGATCGCCTGCTCAAGGCGGAGCTGGGCGATCCCAAGGTGGAGATCGCCCAGATCGGGCCGGCGGGCGAGAACCGCGTCCGCTTCGCCGCGATCATGAACATGGTGAACCGCGCCAACGGCCGGACGGGCCTGGGCGCGGTGATGGGCGCGAAGCGC
>JACPCH010000112.1:0-24268 GCA_016179875.1 Candidatus Rokuibacteriota bacterium
GCGCAGGGGCTCCAGATCCACCCGCGGACGGCGACGCCTGGCTGGCTGGGCGAGCGCCTGGATGTGGGCTGGGCGATCGACGTCCTGCATCCCCTGGCCAACCCCGTCGCGTAAGGCCCGTCAGGCAGTCCCCAGGCCTCCCGGATGTCTTTGCGCCAGATCCCTCATCAGCGCCGCATGAACGCGGCCGACTTGCTGGGCCGTCGCCTCGCGGTCGCCCGAGTTGTCGATGACGTAGTCGGCGAGGCGCGCCTTCTCGGCCAGCGGCATCTGGCTGGCGATCCGGCGCTCGACGTCCGCGCGGTCGCCGTCGCGCCCGACCGCCCGGGCGCGCTGGGTCGCCTCGTCGGTCACGACGACGACCAGCCGGTCCATGGCCGTGTAGTTGCCGGACTCGATCATGACCGGCGCGTCGAAGATCGCGATGCCGGCGAAGCCCCGCTCGGCGAGCGCCTGGAGGCGGCGCGCGAACCGCTCGCGGATGGCCGGATGGGTGATCGCCTCGAGCCGCCTGCGCCGGTCGGGATCGGCGAAGACGATCGCGCCGAGCCGCTTGCGGTCGAGGGTGCCGTCGGGGTTGAGGACGGCACGGCCGAACTCGGCGACGATCGCCGCGTGCGCGGGCTCGCCCGGGCGGACGACCTCGCGCGCGAGGACGTCGGCGTCGATGATCTCGCAGCCGAGCGCGCGGAAGACGTCGGACACGGTGCTCTTGCCGGTCGCGATGCCCCCGGTGAGCCCGACCAGGAGAAAGTCGCGCCCGGCCGTCATACCTCCGACCAGTCCTTGCCCGACGTCACGTCCACGACGACCGGCGCGTCGAGCGGCAGCGCACGCTCCATCACCTCGCGCGCGAGGGCCTCGACGGCGGCCACCTCCGCCGGCGGCGTCTCGAAGAGCAGCTCGTCGTGGACCTGGAGCAGCATGCGCGCCCGGAGCCCCCGCGCCTCCAGCGCCGCCTGGACCCGCACCATCGCGATCTTGATCATGTCACTCGCAGTCCCCTGGACCGGCGCGTTCATGGCCATGCGCTCGGCCGCGTTGCGGGCGACCGGGTTCGGGCTCGCGAGGTCCGGCAGGTAGCGGCGGCGGCCGAGGAGCGTCGTCACGTAGCCGCGCTCGCGGCCCTCGGCGAGCGTCCGGTCGATGAAGGCCCGCACGCGCGGGTGGCTCGCGAAGTACTCGCTGATGTAGCGCTGGGCCTCCTTCTGGTCGATCTTGGTGGCCTGCGAGAGGCCGAACGCCGAGACGCCGTACAGGATCGCGTAGTTCGCGCTCTTGGCGATCGTGCGCTGGAGCGGCGTGACCGCCTCGGGCGTCACCTTGAACACCTCGGAGGCGGTGCGGGTGTGGATGTCCTCGCCGCGGCGGAACGACTCGATGAGGGCGGGCTCCCCCGACAGGTGCGCGAGGATCCGCAGCTCGATCTGCGAGTAGTCGGCGGCCACGAAGCGCCAGCCCTCCTCCGGGATGAACGCGGCGCGGATGCGGCGGCCGAGCTCGGTGCGGATCGGGATGTTCATGAGGTTCGGGTCCTGCGAGGAGAGCCGGCCGGTGGCCGCCACCAGCTGGTTGAAGGTGGTGTGGATCCGGCCGGTGCGCGGGTGGATCAGCCCGGGCAGCGTGTCGGCGTAGGTGCCCTTGAGCTTGGCGAGGCTCCGGTGCTCGAGGATCCGGGCCGGCAGCGCGTGGCCCACCGCGAGCTGGGTGAGCACGTCCGCGTCGGTGGAGGGCCCCGTCTTCGTGCGCCGGAGCACCGGGAGCTTGAGCTTCTCGAACAGGATGTGGCCGAGCTGCTTGGGAGAGGCGATCGTGAACTCCTCGCCCGCGAGCTGCCAGATCTCGCGCGTGAGGTTGTCGAGGCTGCGCTCGAGCTCCTTGGCGAACGCCTCGAGCCGCCCCGGGTCCACGCGGATGCCGTGGCGCTCCATCAGCGCCAGCACCGGCACCAGCGGGCGTTCGAGCTCCTCGTAGATCTTCCACAGCTCCTTGTCGATCAGATCCGCGGCGACGTGAGCCCAGTAGCGGTGCACGAAGCGCGCCCGCGCGGCCAGCGCGGCGTGGAGCCCCTCGCCCGCCTCGGCGGGCAGCGCGGGCGGGGCCTCGCCGAAGGCGTCGAGGCAGAGCTCGTGCAGGCGGTACGCCGAGCGCGCGGGGTTGAGGAGGTAGGCGGCCACCGCCGTGTCCTCGACCCGCGGCGGCGCCACGCCCGCGGCGAGCCACGCCTCGAGCACGGGCTTGGCGTCGTGGACCACGAGCGCGCGGCCGGCCAGCGCGGCGCCGTCGCCGGGGGCCAGCGCCGCGGCGCCCGCCGCCGGGTGGAACACGCCGAGGCCCGCGAGCCGCGGGTCGGGCGGGCCCGCCTCGCCCGCCCAGTCCAGAGCGATCGGGTCGCCCGCCGGCACGTCGGCGAGCCACGCCGCGACGGCCGCGGGGTCGGCGAGCACGCGCGCCGGCGCCGCGCTCGCCGCGGCCGGCGCGGGCACCTCGTTGAGCAGGCGCGTGAACTCGAGCTCGCTCCACAGCGCGCGGAGCTGGCCCCAGTCCGGCTCGACGCGGCGGAAGGCTTCCAGATCGAACGCGAGCGGGACCTGCCGCCGGAGCGTCGCCAGCTCCCGCGACAGCAGCGCGTCCTTCCGGCCGGTGGCGAGCGTCTCGCGCAGCTTGCCGGGGACGAGCGTCAGGTTCTCGTAGAGCCGGTCCACCGAGCCGAACTGGGCGACGAGCTTCACCGCGGTCTTCTCGCCCACGCCGTGGACGCCCTTGATGTTGTCGATGGCGTCGCCCATGAGCGCGAGCACGTCCACGATCTGCCCCGGCGCGACGCCCCAGCGCTCGCGCACCCTGGCCTCGTCGTACAGGACGGGCTCGCCGGTGCGGCCCGACGTCGAGAGCACCCGCACCCGCGGCCCGACCAGCTGGAGCAGGTCCTTGTCGCCGGAGACGACGACCACCTCGACCTCCGGGTCGGCCAGCGCCCGCTCCACCAGCGTCGCCAGCACGTCGTCGGCCTCGAAGCCGGGGATCTCGAGCACGGGCGCCCGGAGCGCCTCCAGCAGGCGGCGCACGTACGGGAGCTGGCGCGCCAGGTCGTCGGGCATCGCGGCGCGCGTCGCCTTGTACTCGGCGGAGAGCGCGTCGCGGAACGTCGGCCCCGGCGGGTCGAGCGCGATGGCCAGATAGTCCGGCTCCTCCTCGCGCAGGAGCTTCCAGAGCATGGTGCTGAGGACCAGCACCGCCTGGACCGGAAGGCCCTTCGAGGTCGAGAGATAGCCGACGGCGTGGTAGGCGCGGAAGATCTGCGAGTGCCCGTCCACCACGAAGAAGCGTTTCACGTCACGTACTCCACGTAGGTTGCCCTTACGTCGGCGGTGCGCTCGCGGTAGGCGTCGAGGAACGCCCCTCGCGAGGCGAACCCGAGCGCCGTCGCCACCCGAAGCGGCATCGGGCCCGCCAGCTCGAGCGTGTCGGCCGGCCGCGCGCCGAGCAGGCGGAGCGCCGCCGACACGCGCCGGAGGAAGCGGTAGTGGTCCGCGAGCCGGGCCGCGAGGGCGGGGGCCAGCGCGCCCGCGCGCGCCAGGCCGGCGAGCGCGGCGGCGGTGGCCGCCCGCCGCGGGTCGGCGGAGCGCTGGCCGTGGACCAGCTGGAGCGCCTGGGCGAGGAACTCGACGTCCACGAGCCCGCCGCGGCCGTACTTGACGGAGAGCCGCCCGCGCGTCTCCTTGCCGAGCTCGACCTCCATGCGCCGGCGGACCTCCGCGATCTCCTTGACGGCGCCCGGGGGCAGCGGCGCGCCGTAGACGAGCCGTCGCAGCGCCGCGCGCACGCGCCGCGCGAGCGCCCGGTCGCCCAGCACGAGGCGCGCGCGCGTCAGCGTCTGGCGCTCCCAGAGGTCGCCGTGCTCGACATAGTAGCGCTCGAGCGCCGCGACGCTCGAGGCGAAGCCGCTCCCCTTGCTGCCCGGACGGAGGCGCAGGTCCACCGGGAACGCGACCCCCGCGGCGGTGATGTCGCCGAGGGTGCCGGCCAGGCGCTCGACCGCCTGGCTGTAGAACCAGCCGGCGTCGATGCGGTCGGCGCCGTCCGTCTCGCCGTCCTCGCCGAACACCACGAAGAGATCGAGGTCCGAGCCCGTGAGGAGCTCGCGGCCGCCGAGCTTGCCCATGCCGACGATGACCGCGGGGATGAAGCGGCGCGACGCGTCGCGCGGCACGCCGTGGCGCTCGACCATCGGCGCGAGCGCGAGGAGCCAGCCGGCGGCGAGCACGGCGTGCGCGAGCGCCGTCATGTCGCGCGCGTAGGCGTCGATCGAGCTGGCGCCGAGCAGGTAACGCCAGACGATCGCCAGCTCCTCGGCCTGCTTCGCCCGGCGCAGCCGGTCGCGCCGCTCGGCGGCCGTCGTCCCGGGCGCGAACACGTCCGCGAGCCCCGCCCTCAGCGCCGCGGCCGTCTTCGGCCGGAGCAGCCGCTCGGGGCCCGCGAGCGAGGCGAGCAGCTCGGGCTGCGCGATCAGGAGCTGGGTGAGGAGGTCGCCGCCCGCGCAGACCCGGACGAGGCCGGTCAGGAGGTCGGCGTCGCCGGCCAGCAGCTCGATCAGCCCCGCCCGCGGCCCCGCGGCGGCCAGGAACCGCTCGAACTGGTTGAGCGCCTCGTCGGGGTCGGGGCTCTTCCAGAGCGCGTCGAGCAGCCCGGGCCAGAGCCGCTCGAGCGCGGCCCAGAGGTGCGCGGCGTACGGCACCAGCGGGCGCCCTTCGAGGACGAGCTGGAGGTTCGCCCGCGCGCGCTCCGGATCCTTGAAGCCCGTGGCCGAGAGCGCCATGAGGCTCGGCAGCTTCGGTCCGCGCCGGCGCCGGCGCGGGCCGCCCGGCGCGGGCGCCGCCGGCGCCTTCGCGGTCACCGCGAAGAACTCGCGGAAGGCCCGGTGCACCCGGGCGGTGACGGCGCGGTGGCGGGCCAGGAACTCGCGGGCCGCGCGCCGGGGGGGCGCGTCCACGCCGACCCGGCGCGCCAGGCGGCCGATCTCGAGCGGATCGTCGGGCAGGGTGTGGGTCTGGAACTCGTGGAGGATCTGGAGCCGGTGCTCCACGGTGCGCAGGTGCACGTAGGCGTCGGAGAGCGCGCGGCCGAGGTCGGGCGCGAGGTAGCCGCGCTCGGTCATCCGGAAGATCGCGCGCAGGCTGTTGCGCTCGCGCAGCCACGGATCGTCGCCGGCGTAGAGGAGCTGGAGGGCCTGCACGAGGAACTCGATCTCGCGGATGCCGCCCCGGCCGAGCTTCACGTTCGTCGCCTCGGCGCCCCTGGCCTGGAGGGTCCGGTCGATCCGCCGCTTCATCGCCCGGATGGCGGGGACGATCCGCGCGTCCACGCCGGGCCGGTAGACGGTCTCGCGCACCAGCTCCATGAAGCTCGCGCCGACCGCCGCGTCGCCCGCCGACACACGCGCCTTGAGGAGGGCCTGCCGCTCCCACAGCTCGGCGCGGTCGCGGTAGTAGTCGCGATAGCGGTCGAGCGCGAGCGCGAGCGCGCCCATGCGGCCCTCGGGCCGGAGCCGGAGGTCCACGCGGAACGCGTAGCCCTCGTCGGTGACCTCCTCGAGGCACGCGACGACGTCGCGGCACACGCGCGCGAAGTACTCGCCGTTGTCCACGCGCCCGGCGGCGCCGCCGGCGCTCGCGCCATCGGCGCCGTACACGAACATCAGGTCGACGTCCGACGAGTAGTTCAGCTCCTCGCCCCCGAGCTTGCCCATGCCGATCACGGCCAGCCCGGTCGGCGCCCCCCCCGGGTCGAGCGGCGCGCCCCACTCCTGGCGGGCGGCGGTGTCGGCGGCCGCGAGCGCCGCGCCGAGGCACGCGTCGGCCAGATGCGACAGCTCGCCCGCCGTCACCGCGAGGTCGGCGTCGCCCAGGAGGTCGCGGGCGCCGATGCGCAGCAGGTGGCGGTACTTGAAGCGGCGCAGCGCACGGAAGCGCGGCCCGCGGGCCGCGAACGGCTCGAGGGCCTGGGCGAGGTCCGCGGCGAGGTCGTCGGCGAGCCACACCCGCATCGTGCGCGGCTCGAGCAGCCACGCCAGGTGGCTCGGGCGCCGGCGGAGCGCGTCGGCCAGGAACTGGCTCGAGCCGCCGAGCCGCGCCAGCAGCGGGACGGCGCCGGGATGGTCGGCGAGCGTCCGGAACAGCACCGCCCGGTCCACGGCGGCGGCGTAGCGCTCGAGGTTGTTGAGCGCCATGTCCGGGTCGGGCGCCGCCGCCAGCTCGGCGAGCAGGCGTGGAAAGGCGGGCGCCAGCAGCTCCGCGTCGCGCGGCGCCGGCGTGAGGCTCTCGATGTTGGCCGCGGCCGCCCGCGGCTCGGCGAAGCCGAGCCGCCGGAGCTCCCGCTGGAGCGGGCCGGCGGCCGTGAGGAGATCGGCCGGCGACGGCTTCAGACGGCCGACTCGCCCGTCTCGCCCGTGCGGATGCGGATGGACTCGCCGATGGGCAGCACGAAGACCTTGCCGTCCCCGATCGAGCCGGTCCTGGCCGCGCCCACGATCGTGGCGACCACCTTGTCCACGAGGCTCTCGGGGACGACGACCTCGATCTTGACCTTCGGCAGGAAGTCCACCGTGTACTCCGAGCCCCGGTAGAGCTCGGTGTGCCCCTTCTGCCGGCCGAAGCCGCGCACCTCGGTGACGGTCATCCCGATGACCCCGATCTCCGTCAGGGCCTCCTTCACGTCGTCCAGCTTGAACGGCTTGATGATGGCCTCGATCTTCTTCATCGATCACACCTCCTCGAGGATCGGGAACACGAGCGCGGAGACGTGCGAGCTGATGCGCTTGAGGTTCGTGAGCACGTCGAGGTGGATCTCCGACGTCTCGAGCGACTCGGCGAGGCCCGCCCGCAGGCGTCCGAGGTGCGACTCGCGCAGCTCGCGCTCGCGCTGGCGCATGAGGGGGCGCTGGTCGAGCACGTCCTGCGCGAGGCCGCGGTCGTTGGCCGCGAACGCGGCGATGGCGCGCTCGAGGTTCTTCGACACCATGGCGTGGAACTCCTGGATCTCGACCCATCCGGCGTCCGAGAAGCGCCGGCCCTGGTAGAGCTTCTTGCGGGCGAGCTCCATGAGGTTCTTGTCGATGATGTCGCCGATGTTCTCGAGGTTGCCGATGACCGAGATGAGCCCGATCTCCTTGTGCGAGAGGTCGGCTCCCATCGCTTCCCGCCCGAGGCGGGCCAGGAAGAGCTTGATCTCGCGCTCGAGGAAGTCCACCTGGTCGTCGCGCCGCTCGACGTCCTCGAGCAGCTCCTGGTTGTCGGTGCCGAACACCACGGGCACGTCGCGCAGCATCCCCTGCACCACGTCGGCCATCCGGAGGGCCTCGCGCGTGGCCTGGCCGAGCCCGAGCGGCGGCTGGTCCAGCGAGCGCTCGTCGAGATAGCGCGTCTTGAACGGGTTCTCGCCCGGCTGGTCGTCGGGCACCAGCGCCTCGATCGCGCTCGCCGCCCAGGCGGTGAACGGCAGGAACACGAGGCTGATCCCGAGGTTGAAGAGCGTGTGGGCGTTCGCGATCTGGCGCGCGGGATCGGACGCGGACGCGGCCACGACGCTCGTGAACGGGCCGATGAGCGGGAACACGAGCGCGGCGCCGAGCACCTTGAAGGCGATGTGGGCGATGGCGACGCGCTTGGCCTCCGCGGACGTGCCGACGGACGCGGCCAGCGCGGTCGCGCAGGTGCCGATGTTGGCGCCGAGCACGATCGCGACGGCGCCCGTGAGCCCGAGCAGCCCCTCGGCCGCGAGCGTGAGGGCGAGCCCGATCGTGGCCGCCGAGGAGTGCACGAGGGCGCTGAACGCGGCGGCGGTCAGCACGGCGACGAGCGGGCTCTCCCCCACCGCCGCCAGCAGCTGCTGCGCGAGCGGATTGCCCTTGAGCGGTGCCACCCCGTCGAGGATGAGCTTGAGGCCGAGGAAGATGAGGCCGAAGCCGAGCAGCGCCTGGCCGACGTCCTTCACCGCCCGGCGATGGGCCAGGAAGACGATCGTGAACCCGACGCCGACCAGCAGGAGCGCGTAGTCGGTGATCCGGAACGCGATGAGCTGGACGGTGAAGGTCGTGCCGACGTCGGCCCCGAGGATCACGCCGAGCGTCTGGCGGAACGTCATCAGGCCCGCCGACACGAACCCGATCAGCATCACCGTCGTCGCCGAGGACGACTGGATGATCCCCGTGACCGCCGCGCCCGACGCCAGCGCCAGCAGGCGGTTGCTGGCCAGGCCGGTGAGGAGGTTCTTCAGCCGGTTCCCGACGGCCCGCTGCAGGCCCTCGCCCGTGAGCTGGATCCCGTAGAGCAGCAGCGCCATGCCCCCGAACAGCGCGAGGAGCATGGTCATCGCGCCAGCCAGGGGTCGGGCCGCGCGCCGCCGGGCGCCAGGTGCGCGGTGTCGTTGATCGTGACGAGGCGCGGCGGCTTGGCGATCGTGAGCGAGCAGTTGTCCACCCGGAGCCGCCACAGCCGGTTGAACGACACGCCGAGCAGGTGACAGGCGTAGACGCTGATGACCCCGCCGTGGGCGACCACCAGCACGTCGTCGCCGTTCGGGTGGGCCCCGCCGATGCGGTCCACGGCGCGCAGGACCCGCGCGCAGACCTCGGGGAGCGGCTCGCCGCCCGGCGGCGGACAATCGAGCGGCGCGCGGACCCACGCGAAGTACGGATCGCCCGCGCGCGCGCGGATCTCGTCCACCGTGCGCCCCTCCCACTCGCCGAGGGACAGCTCGCGGAGCTCCTCGAGCGGCTCGACCGGGATCCCGGTGCCCGCGAGGGCGATCTCGGCGGTCTCGATGGCCCGGCGCAGCGGGCTCACGTAGGCGGCGGCGACCCGGTAGCCGCGGACGGCGCGGCCGAGGGCGCCGGCCTGGACGCGGCCGAGGTCGGAGAGGCCGACGTCGCTGCCGCCCTGGAACCGGCGGCCCGCGTTCCAGACGGTCTGGCCGTGGCGCGCGAGCAGGAGCCTCACGCCGCGCCTCCCGCCACCGCGCGCGCGCGCTCCAGACGCGCCAGCGTCTCCGCGCGCCCGAGGAGCGCGAGCACGGCGAAGATCGGCGGCGAGGCCGTGCCGCCCGTCACCGCGAGCCGCGAGAGCTGGGCGAGGTCCACCAGCTTGAGCCCGAGCTCGGCGGCGAGGCCCCGGGTGGCGCCCTCGAGGGCGCCCGCGCTGAACTCGGTCAGCGCGGCGAGCCGCTCCCGCAGCAGGCCCAACCGCCGCGCGCCCTCCGGGGTCAGGAACGTCTGCGCCGCCATGGGCTCGTAGGCCGACGGCGCTTCGAAGTAGAAGCGGCCCGCCGCGACGAGCTCCACGAGCGTCCGGGCCCGCTCGCGCAGGGTGTCGAGGATCGGCGAGAGCCGCGCCGGGTCGGCCGGCGGCGCGAGCCCGGCGGCGCGGATGAATGGCGTCGCGAGCGCGGCGAGCCGGGCGCCGTCCATCGCCTTCAGATATTCGTGCGAGAGCCACGCGAGCTTGGTGTGATCGAAGACGGCGCCGGAGGAGGCGACGGCCTTGACGTCGAACAGCTCGACCAGCTCCTGCCGGCTGAAGATCTCCTGGTCGCCGTGCGACCAGCCCAGGCGCGCCAGATAGTTGACCATCGCCTCGGGCACGATCCCCGCGTCGCGGAAGGCCTGCACCGACGTCGCGCCGTGGCGCTTGCTGAGGCGGCTCCGGTCCGGGCCGAGGATCATCGAGACGTGCGCCATCTCGGGCACGGGGTAGCCGAGGGCCTCGTAGCAGAGGATCTGCTTGGGCGTGTTCGACAGGTGGTCGTCGCCGCGGATGACGTGGGTGATGCGCATCGTCACGTCGTCCACCACCACGCAGAAGTTGTAGGTCGGCGTGCCGTCCGAGCGCACCAGGATCCAGTCGTCGAGCTGGCCGTGCTCGAACGTCACCGGCCCGTGGATCAGGTCGTTCACGACCGTCGCGCCGGCGTCGGGGATCCTGAGGCGCAGGGCGCCCGCCCGGAGGCCGCGGTCGCGGCAGCGCCCGGCGTAGCGGAAGGTCTCCTTCCGGGCCTGCGCGGCCCGCCGCGCCCGCTCGAGGTCGGCGGGCGCGCAGTCGCAATAGTAGGCGCGCCCGGCCGCCCGGAGCCGTTCGGCGTGCTCGCGATAGCTGGGGAGTCGCTCGGTCTGGCGATAGCCCGGCGCCGGCGGCCCCTCGTCCCAGTCGAGCCCGAGCCACTCGAGCGCCTCGACGATGAGCCCGATGTTCTCCTCGGTCGAGCGCGAGCGATCGGTGTCCTCGATCCGGAGGACGAAGGCGCCGCCGTGGTGACGCGCGTAGAGCCAGTTGAAGAGCGCGGTGCGGGCGCCGCCCACGTGGAGGTGCCCGGTCGGGCTCGGCGCGAAGCGGACGCGGACCGGCGCCGCCATCAGTACCGCTCGAAGAGCCGCCCCCAGGGCGTCTCCGCGAAGGCGCGGATGCGCGCGCGCCCGACGGTCGGGTACCAGAGCCAGTCGTGATAGACGTTCGACGCGAACGGCGCCCACACCACGAGCGGCGAGTGGAGCAGCAGGCGCTTGAGCGGCCGGAGCGGGCCGCGGCGGATGAGCTGGTCGCCCCAGATCACGAGGCTCCGGCTCGTCGTGAAGCCCATGTTGATCGCGGCGGCATCGGTGTCGCCGACCAGCTCGATCTTCCGCGGGTCGGCCACGCCGAGCCCGCGCTCCTGGCACATCCGGAGGTACGGGATCGCGAGCGGGTCGAAGCCCATGATCTTCGCGGCGATCGCGTCGATGGCCACCGAGTCGGCGGAGGCCAGGAGCAGGTTGCCCACCCGCGGCACCATCGTGCGCGGCCCGGCGCCGTCGCCCATCACCGTGCCGTCCATCACCGCGAACAAGGCACCGTGCAATTCCCGCTGCATGTACATGAGGTCCACCATGACCTCGTGGATGAACTCGTGGGCGTAGTGCCGGACCTCCTTCAGCAGCCCGCCGAACGCGTTCTTGACGGCGCCGGTCGTCGTCGTGTGCCCGTGCGTCTTCACGGAAGGAAGCTGGCACACGTTCTTCCCGATGTACATCTTCGGAATCTGAATTCCTTCGGGGAAGATGTCGTTCAGCTTCAGCAGCGGGCTCTTGAACGGGTAGACCACCCACTCCACGTCCGGCAGCGGGATGAACGGCAGCCCGTGGCGCGCCAGCACCGGCGCCCACTTGTTGTTGCGGCAGCCCGCGACCGGGTCGGTGACGACGGTCTTGTTCTCGACGGGAAAGATCCGCGCGCGGTCGAAGCCGTCCTCGAGGAGGGTGGTGAGCACGCCGTCCACCTGCCAGGGCTGGCTCGAGCACGCCGGGAAGTACTTCGTCCACGAGAGGTTGAGCTTGAGGATCAGGTCCTGGTCGCGCCGGAGCGCCTGGTCGTACTTGACCAAGCGCATCAGCCGCCCGTAGTCCTCGACGACCGTCTCGGGGCGGGTGCGGAGCAGCGCGACGGCGCTGGTCATGATGCTCGATTCTACTCCAGCCGCGATCCGTAGATGATGAGCAGCACCGCCCCGAGCCAGCAGAGCGTGTTCACCAGCAGGGCGCGGTCGTTCAGGAACAGCTCCGACGGGTTGCCGCCGAGCTGGCGCCGGTAGAGAAGGTAGAGGTAGCGGAAGATCCCGTACAGCACGAACGGCAGCGTCGCCGGCAGCCACCGCGTGTGGAACTTGGCCACCGTCTCCGGCGACATCGTGTAGAGCGCGTAGGCCGTCACGGTGGACGCCGTCACCACCGCGATCATCTGGTCGAGGAGCGCCGGGCTGTACTCGGACAGGATCGGGCGGTGGGCCGCCGCGTTCCCCTCGAGCGCCAGGTACTCGTGGCGGCGCTTGCCGAGGGCCAGGAACAGGGCGAGCAGGATCGTGCAGATCAGGAGCCAGCCCGAGATCTCGACGTCGATGGCGAGCGCGCCGGCCACCGCGCGCAGCACGAAGCCGCTGGCGACCACCAGCACGTCGACGATGACGAGGTGCTTGAGCCACGCCGAGTAGGCCACCAGGAGGGCGACGTACGCGACCGCCGCCGCCAGGAAGCCGCGCGACAGCCAGGCGGCGGCGACCAGGCTGACCGCGGCGAGCGCGACGGCGAGCGCGACGGCGGCGCCGGCGCCGAGCCGGCCGGAGGCGATCGGGCGGCCGCGCTTCGTCGGGTGGAGCCGGTCCCGCTCGCGGTCGGCCACGTCGTTGAAGAGGTAGACGGCGCCGGACAGCGCGCAGAAGACGGCGAACGCGGCGAGCGCCGGCCAGACGGCGGGCGTGAAGAGCCGCCGGGCGAAGATGAGCCCGGCGAAGACGAACAGGTTCTTGACCCACTGCCGCGGTCGCAGCGAGACGAGCACGGCCGCGAGCGTCGGCATCGGCGGGCTAGAGGCGGATGACGTTGGGCGCGGGCAGGACGCTCCCGGTGGCGTTGCGCGTGTCGACGACGAGGCGCGCCGCCCGCACGATCGCCGGCCAGTCGTACCCCGCGTGGGGCGTCAGGACGAGGACGACGTCGCGGGCGGCGAGGTCGGCCGCGCTCCACGGGATCGACGCGAGCGTCCGGCCGGCCACGGTCACCGCGGGCACCAGCGGGTCGTGGTACTCGACGGCGGCGCCCTTGGCCAGCAGGAGCTCGATGATCTCGAGCGCGGGCGAGTCGCGCGTGTCGCCGACGTTCGCCTTGTACGCGACCCCCAGCGCCAGGATGCGGGCGCCGCGCAGCGCGCGCCCGCGGTCGTTGAGCGCGTCGGCCACCAGTTGCACCACGTACGCCGGCATCTGGCTGTTGATCTCGTCGGCGAAGGCGACGAAGCGCGGCTCGTACCCGGCGAGCCGCACCTTCCACGAGAGGTAGTGCGGGTCGGACGGCAGGCAGTGGCCGCCGAGCCCGGGCCCCGGGTAGAACGGCATGAAGCCGAACGGCTTCGTGGCCGCCGCCGCGATCACCTCCCACACCGACAGGCCGAGGCGCCGGCACATGATCGCGAACTCGTTGACCAGCGCGATGTTGACCGAGCGGAACGTGTTCTCGAAGAGCTTCACCATCTCGGCCGTCTGCGGGTCGGCCACCGGCACGACCTGCGCCGTCACGCGCCCGTAGAGCGCGGTCGCCAGGGCGAGGCACGCCGGCGTCAGGCCGCCCACGACCTTCGGGATGTCGCGCAGCGCGTACTTCGTGTTGCCCGGGTCGATCCGCTCCGGCGAGAACGCCAGGAAGAAGTCCTCCCCCACCCGCAGCCCGCGCGCCTCGAAGCGCGGCAGCAGCACTTCCCGCGTCGTGCCCGGGTAGGTCGTGGACTCCAGCACGACGAGCTGGCCGCGGCGGATGATGCGCGCCACGGCGTCGGCGGCGGCCACGATGAACGAGATGTCGGGCTCCTTCGACTTGCCGAGCGGCGTCGGCACGCAGATGACGATCGCGTCGGCGTCCCGGAGCGCCGCGACGTCGTCGGCCGCGGCGAGGCGGCCGGCCCGGACCAGGCGCTCGAGCGCCGCCGCCGGCACGTCCTCGACGAAGCTCCGGCCCGCGCGCACGCTCGCCACGCGCTGCGGGTCGAGGTCGATCCCCACCACCCGCGCCCCCGACTCGGCGAACGCGACCGCCAGGGGCAGACCGACGTAGCCGAGGCCGATCACGCCGACCGTCGGCGTCGCGGCGAGCCGCGCGGCGAGCTCGGCCGCCGCCGGCGTCACAGGCGCTCGCACGCCTGGCGCGCGGCCGCGACCACCGCGTCCTGCTCGGCGTCGGTGAGCTCGGGGAAGCACGGCAGGCAGAGCGTCTCGCGCGACGCGCGCCACGCCTCCGGGAACCGGCGCTCGCCGCCGCCGCCGAACACCGGCTGGCCCGGCACCGGCAGCGGATAGTGCACCGAGGTCCCCACGCCGAGGTCCGCCAGGGCCTTGGCGAGGGCGTCGCGCTGCTGGTGGCGCACGGCGTAGAGGTGCCAGACGTGCCGCGCCTCGGAGCGCTCGGTGGGCAGGCCGAGGGGCGCGTCCGCCAGGGCCGCGCGGTAGCGGGCCGCGAGCCGGCGCCGCGCCCCGGTCCACGCGGCGAGGCGGGCGAGCTTGACGCGCAGGACGGCGGCCTGCAGCTCGTCGAGCCGGCTGCAGTAGCCGAGCTCCACGTGATGGTAGCGGCCGCCGTCGCCGTGGTGGCGCAGGCGGCGGACGCGGTCGGCCAGGTCCTCGCGGTCGGTGACGACCATCCCGCCGTCGCCGCACGCGCCGAGGTTCTTCGTCGGGTAGAACGAGTAGCACGCGGCGTCTCCCCAGGATCCGACCGCCCGGCCCGCCCAGGCGGCGCCGACCGCCTGGGCCGCGTCCTCGATCACGAGGAGCCGGTGCGCGCGCGCGAGCGCGACCAGGCGGTCCATCGCCGCCGGGTGGCCGTAGAGGTGCACCGGCACCACGGCGCGCGTGCGCGGCGTGAGGGCGCGCTCGGCCGCCGCGACGTCCAGGGTGAACGTCTCGGGATCGATGTCCACGAAGACGGGCGTGGCGCCGAGCATCGCGATCGTGGACGCCGACGCCACGAACGAGTAGGCCGGCGTGAGCACCTCGTCGCCCGGCCCGACGCCCGCCGCCGCCAGCGCGAGCCGGAGGGCGTCGGTGCCCGAGCCCACGCCGACCGCGTGGCGCACGCCCGAGAGCGCGGCCAGCTCGCCCTCGAGGGCGCGGCCCTCGCCGCCCAGCACGAACTGGCTCGAGTCGAGCACGCGCGCCATCGCCGCCAGCAGCTCCCCGCGGAGCGCCGCGTGCTGGCGCCGGAGGTCGAGGAACGGGATCACTTGAAGCGCGGCGCCGCGCCGGAGTCCGCGCCGGTGCCGAGCCGCGTGCCGAGCGGCGCGCCGAGGCCCAGCAGGTTGAGCGAGAAGCGCAGCTCGTCCTCCGCGGGCCCGCCGCCCCCCGCGCGGTTCCGGTCGACGTACTCGAGCGCCAGCGCCCAGCAGTCCCACCGGAAGTCCACGCCGAACCGGTTTTCGACGAAGGTGTCGGTCTTCACGTCCCAGGACGTCCGCGCCCGTACCACGAAGTGGCGCGAGAGCTCGCCCACGATGCCTCCCTCGAGGAAGTTGACGGCCGCGGTGTTGGCCGGCCGCCCTCCGACATTATACGTGCCCGGGACCACGACGAAGTCGGGCACGACCCCCGCCGTCGGGCCCTCGCCGCGCGAGGGCTTCACGTAGCGGGTGCCGACGTTCGCGGTGACGGACGGGAACAAGAGCTGCAGGTCGGTCGTCGCGGCCTGGACGCCGGCGCCCTCCACGTTGTAGCTGGCGTCGCCGCGGACCCGCAGCCGCGACGACGGCTGCACGATGAGGTCGGCCGCCACGTTGCCGACCCGGTTCTCCTGCACGTCGTAGGCGTGGGCCGCGACGAAGCGCACGAGGTCGGAGCGCGCGGGCTCGGCGTCGGGGCCGGCGACGGTCCGGGCCCGGAGGCGGTTCGTCAGCGAGTACTCGAGCCAGTTCCCCTCCGGGATGCGGTCCACGCCCGGCGTCCAGTTGGGCAGCTGGTAGAAGTTCCGGCCGATCAGGCGGATGTAGCGCAGGCGCGGCTCGACCGAGTGCAGCAGCGACTCGAGGCCGCCGCGGCCGCCGAGCGGGTACACCCGGGAGGCGCGGCTCTCGAGGTCGCCGCCGAACTCGAGGAGCCGCCGCACGCGCACCTCGTCCTCGGTGCGCTCGATCGCCTCGCCGCGCTCGACCCGCGCGCCCGTCGCCGTCACCTCGTACGCCGTCACCCGGCCGCCCACGAACGGGGTCACGGTGGCGAACCCGGCGAGCGAGATCGGCCGGGACACCTGCGGATGGAGGTCCAGCCGCGCGCCCTCCGAGCCGAGCTCGCGCACGAAGTTCACCGCGCTCGCGTCCACCTGGTAGAGGACGCCCGGCAGGCCCGGCACCGCCTGGCGCGTGCCCTGCACCGTGACCTCGGGCAGCCGCTGGAGCTCGATCGGCCGCCGCGTCGTGAGGTCCTGGTAGTAGAACAGGCGCCCCACCAGGTTCCAGTCCTGCCACGTCTTCGTCAGGAAGAGGTTCGACTCGGCCCGCTGCGCCGCGCGCTGCTGGAGCGAGTTCTCGTAGACCCGGAGCACGCCGTCGTCGGAGACGGCGTTGACGTCGGCGCGGAGCGACAGGCCCGGCGCGATCCCCCAGTGGTGCTTGAAGCTCCCGGAGCCACGGCTCTCGTCCTTCTGCTCGGTCTCGCGGATGAAGAACCCGCTGAGCGCGCCGCGTTGCGTCTCCGAGACGACGTACCGGTACTCGCCGGAGCCGCCGACGCCGCGCCGCTCGAAGACGTCGAGCGAGACGGTCGCGTCCTGGCTGTCGGAGATCGCCCAGAAGAACGGGATCTGCGCGAAGGCGCCCTTCTTGCTGCTCACCCCGAGGTGCGGGGGCAGGAAGCCGGTCTGGCGCTCCCGGCGGATCGCCGCGGCGAAGAACGGGAAGAACGGGATCAGGGGCACCTCCTTGACCCAGAACGAGACGTTGGTGCCGTAGATGAAGTCTTCCAGATCAGCCGTCGCCTCGCCGAAGCGGAACGACCACGCGGGCGAGTCGTCCTCGCACGTCGTGAAGAACCCCCGCCGCACGCGGTAGGTGGACTCGCCGAGGCGCTCCATGCGCTCGCCGCCGATGCGGTAGTAGGGGGCGGCGTGGGCCTCGCCGCGGTGGACGACGCCCGTGCCCGTCTTGACGTTGTAGTCGATGCGCTCGCCCGTCAGCCGGTCCTCGCCGTCGTAGAAGATGACCCGGCCCTGCGCGACGGCGTCGCCCGTCTCGCGGTTGATCTCGACGCGGTCGGCCAGCAGGCGGGCCGTCCCGCGCGTGATCTCGACGTTGCCGGTGGCGAGCAGCAGGTTGTCGGGCCCGATCTGCTCGAGGCGGTCGGCGAGGACCGTGATGTCCCCCCCGGACGTCGTCACCGTCCGGGGCGCCGGCGTCTGGGCAACGGCGAGCGCGGGGCCGGCCAGGAGGGCGCCGGCCAGGAGCGTCGGGACCGCGAAGAATCGCCTCATCAGTGCGTCGAAAGTCCTCGTCAGAAAAGGAACTCTATGCTATCAGCCCCCTTTTCGACGGAGCAAGGTTTATCGCCCCCCGCGAGGTGCCGGAGCGCATCGCCGACGAGGAACAGCGAGCCCGCGACACAAATGATTGGGGTGCCTCCGGGCCCGGCCGCCACGGCTAGTGCCTCGGCCGCCGAGGCGGCGAGCCGCACGTCCGGGTGGGGCGCCGGGAGCGCCGCCCGGAGCGCCGCGGGGTCCGCGCTCCGGGCGCTCGACGAGCGGGTGAGGATCAGCGTCCGCGCGCGGGGCGCGAGCGCCGACAGGATGCCGCGCGCGTCCTTGTCGCGCGAGACCCCGACGACCAGCGTGACCTCGCCGCCCCCGCCCCCGAAGCTCGCGGCGAGCGCGGCGGCGAGCGCCGCGGCCGCGCCGGGGTTGTGGGCGCCGTCGAGCACGAGCCAGCCGCCCGGCACGCGCGGCCGCCGGACGAGCTGGAAGCGTCCGGGCCACGCCACGCGCGCGAGCCCGGCCCGGATCGCCGGCGCCCCCGCGCCGAGCAGGCGGGCGGCGGCCACCGCGAGCAGCGCGTTCCCCGGCTGGTACGCGCCCGCGAGCGGCAGCTCGAGATCGTCGAGCCGCCAGCCGGGCCCCGCGCACGTGATCCGCCAGCCCGCGAGATCCACGGGCCGTGCCGCGACGTGCAGGTCGCGTCCCTCGACGAGGAGCGGCACGCCCGCGGCGCGCGCCCGCCGCTCGATCACGTCGGCGACCTCGGGCGCCTGGGCCGCGGCGATGGCCGGGCCCGCGCGGATGATCGCCGCCTTCTCGGCGGCGATCGCGGCGAGCGTGCCCCCGAGCCACGCCTCGTGGTCGAGGTCCACCCGCGCCAGCACGGTGGCCGCGGGCCGGCCCACCGTCGTCGCGTCCAGGCGCCCGCCGAGCCCGACCTCGAGCACGGCGACCTCCACGCCCTCGCGGGCGAAGTGGTCGAGGGCGAGCGCCGTCGTGGCCTCGAACATGGTGGCGTCGAGGCGCGCGACGAGCGTGCCGAGGGCGTCCACGCCGTCGGCGACCGCGTCCTCGGCGATGGGCGCCCCGTCCACGCGGATGCGCTCGCGGAACGACACGAGGTGGGGCGAGGTGTAGAGGCCGACGCGCCGGCCGGCGGCCCGGAGGAGCGCCGCGAGCATCACCGCGACGGAGCCCTTGCCGTTCGTGCCCCCGACCTGCACGAGGGCGTAGCGCTCCTCGGGGCGTCCGAGCGCCGCCAGCAGGCTCTCGATCCGCTCGAGCCCCGGGCGCATGCCGGCGTGCTCGCCGCCCCGGAGCGCGGCGAGCCGCGCGACGGCCTCGGCGTACGTCATGCGAAGAAGGCGAGGAGGCGGCGGAGGGTGTCCTTGAGGTCGCGGCGCTCGACGATGAGGTCGATCTGCCCGTGCTCGAGGAGGAACTCGGAGCGCTGGAAGCCCTCGGGCAGCGGCTGGCGGATCGTCTCGGCGATCACCCGCGGGCCGGCGAAGCCGATCAGCGCCCGCGGCTCGGCCAGGATCACGTCGCCGAGCATGGCGAAGCTGGCGGTGACGCCGCCGGTGGTCGGGTCCGTCAGGACCGAGAGGTACGGCAGGCGGTGCTCCGCGAGGCGCTGGAGCGCGGCCGACGTCTTCGCCATCTGCATGAGCGACAGGATGCCCTCCTGCATGCGCGCGCCGCCGGAGGCCGACACGATGACGACCGGCAGGTGCTTGTCGACGGCGAGCTCGATCGCCCGCGCGAGCTTCTCGCCGACCACCGAGCCCATGCTGCCGCCGAGGAACCCGAACTCGAAGGCGCAGAGCACGGCCGGGAAGCCGCCGATGCGCGCCACGCCGGTGACCACCGCCTCGTCGGTCCGGGTCTTCTGGACGGCCGCCCGCACGCGGTCGCGGTACTTCTTGGTGTCCTTGAACCCGAGCGGGTCGGTCGTCTCGAGGTGCGTCTGGTGCTCCTCGAACGCGCCCGCGTCGGCCAGCAGCGCGATCCGCTCCCGCGCCGAGATGCGGAAGGGGTAGTGGCACTTGGGGCACACGCGCCCGGCCCGCTCGACCTCGGCGCGGTACATGATCTCCTTGCAGGAATCGCACTTGATCCACAGGCCCTCGGCGATGTGGACCTTGCTCGCCTGGCCCTCGGACCCGTCGGTCTTGCGACGAAACCAGGCCATGGTCAGCTCGCCCGGAGCGGGGCCTTCAGCTCGGCGATGAAGTTCCCCACGTCCTCCGCGAGCGTCGCGCTCCCCGCGCGCTCTTCCACCAGCCGCACGATCGCCGAGCCGACGATCACGCCGTCGGCGAGCCGGCCGACGGCGGCGACCTGGTCGGCCGTCGAGATGCCGAAGCCGACGCAGACGGGCTTGGTGGTGACGAGCCGGAGCGTGCGGATCTGGGCCGCCAGGTCCGACGGCAGGGCCTGCCGCTCGCCGGTGACGCCGGTGAGCGACACCAGGTAGATGAAGCCGCGGCTCCGGCGCGCGATCAGGCGCACGCGCCGGGGCGTGGAGGTCGGCGCCACCATATGGATCAGGTCGAGCCCGGCGGCCTCGGCCTCGGCCGCCAGCGGGTCGGCCTCCTCGGGCGGCAGGTCGGCCACGATCAGGCCGTCCACGCCCGCGTCGGCGGCGGTCCGCGCGAACGCCTTCAGCCCGAACGCGAGCACGGGGTTGTAGTACGTGAGGAGCACCAGCGGCACCTGGACCTCGGCCCGGAGCGTCGCGACCGTCTCCAGCACGCGCGCCACCGAGGCGCCGGCCGCCAGCGCGCGGGCGCCCGCGCGCTGGATCACGGGGCCGTCGGCGAGCGGATCGGAGAACGGCACGCCCAGCTCGACCACGTCGGCGCCGCCCCGCGCCGCCGCCAGCACGAGCCGCCGGGTGCCGGCGAGCGACGGGTCGCCGGCCGTCAGGTAGGCGACGAGCGCCCGCTCGCCGCGCGCCCGGAGCCGCGCGAACGTCCCGTCGAGCCGGCTCACCCGACCTCCGTGCCGAGGGCGCGCGCCACCACGTGCACGTCCTTGTCGCCGCGGCCGGAGAGGCCGACGACGATCGTCTTCGAGCGCGGGAGCGTCTTGGCCAGGCGCATGGCGTGGGCGACGGCGTGGGCCGACTCGAGCGCCGGCATGATGCCCTCGAGCCGGGTCAGCGCCTGGAAGCCCTCGAGGGCCTCCTCGTCGGTGACCGCGACGAACTCGAACCGCCCGGCGTCGCGGTAGTACGCGTGCTCGGGCCCGACGCCCGGGTAGTCGAGCCCCGCCGAGATCGAGTGGGCGACGGCGATCTGGCCGTCGTCGTTCTGGAGCAGGTACGTCATGCACCCGTGGAGGACGCCGACGCGGCCCGCGGTCATCGAGGCGCCGTGGCGCCCGGTCGCGAGCCCCTCGCCGCCGGGCTCGACGCCGACGATGCGGACGCGGCGATCGCCGATGAAGCGGTGGAAGAGCCCGATCGCGTTCGAGCCGCCGCCCACGCACGCCACCACGACGTCGGGCAGCCCGCCGAGGACGCGCCGGGACTGGGCCCGCGCCTCCGCTCCGATGACGGCGTGGAAGTCGCGCACCATCATCGGGTACGGGTGCGGGCCGAGCGCCGAGCCGAGCAGGTAGTACGTGGTGCGCACGTTGGTGACCCAGTCGCGCAGCGCCTCGTTGATCGCGTCCTTGAGCGTGCGGCTCCCCGACTCGACCGGGATCACGCGCGCGCCGAGCAGGCGCATGCGGAACACGTTGAGCGCCTGCCGCTCGACGTCCTCGGTGCCCATGTAGACCTCGCACGGCAGGCCGAGGAGCGCCGCGGCGGTGGCGGTGGCGACGCCGTGCTGGCCGGCGCCGGTCTCGGCGATCACGCGGCGCTTCTTCATCCGGGCCGCCAGCAGCGCCTGGCCCAGCACGTTGTTGATCTTGTGCGCGCCGGTGTGGCAGAGGTCCTCGCGCTTGAGCCAGATACGGGCGCCCCCGCAGTGCTCGCTGAGCCGCGCCGCGTGGTAGAGCGGCGTGGGCCGGCCCGCGTAGTCGCGAAGCAGCGCGGCCAGGCGCGTCCGGAAGCGGCGGTCGCGCCGCGCCGCCGCGTACGCGCGCTCGAGCTCGGCGAGCGGCGCCATCAGCGTCTCGGGCACGAACCGCCCGCCGTAGCGGCCGAAGTGGCCCCGCGCGTCCGGCAAGCTCAGGGCCACGCGGTCCCCTTCGCGGCCGCCACGAAGCGCCGCACCCGGTCGGGGTCCTTGCGCCCGGGCGCCGCCTCCACGCCCGAGTTCACGTCCACCGCGTAGGGCCGCGCCGCCGCGATCGCCTCGGCCACGTTGTCGGGCGTGAGGCCCGCCGAGAGGATCACCCGGTGCCGCCGGCCGATCTCGCGCGCCAGCGCCCACTCGATCGGCCGCCGCGCCTCGCCCTCGCTCCAGCGCTCGGCGCTGTCCAGCAGGAACGCCGCCACGCGGTAGCGCGCCAGGCGCGCGCCGTCCACGGGCCCGCTCACCTTGATGGTCTTGATCGCGGGCAGCGCGTGCCGGGTCACGTCCTCCGGCGCTTCGTCGCCGTGGAACTGGAGCGCGCGGAGCCCGCACGCCTCGGCGACGGCCTTGACGTGGCCCGCCGGATGGTCCCAGAACACGCCGACCGGCGTCACGAACGGCGGCAGCTCGCGGATGATCGCGGCGGCGCGCTCGGGCGCCACGAACCGCGGCGTGCCCTCGACGAAGATGAAGCCGAGGGCGTCGGCCCCGGCCTCGACGGCGACCAGCGCGTCCTCCGGCGACGTGATCCCGCAGACCTTGACCCGCATCAGCGCAGCGCCAGCTCGCGCACCTTGGCGCCGACGTCGGCGGCGCTCACGAGCGCCTCGCCGACCAGCACCGCGTGGACCCCGGCCGCCACCACCCGCCGGACGTCGGCGGCGGTGGAGAACCCGCTCTCGCTCACGACGATCGGTCCCGGCGGGATCAGCGGGAGCAGCGCGAGCGTGGTCTCGACGCGGGTCTCGAAGGTCGTGAGGTCGCGGTTGTTGAGCCCGACGACGCGGCTGCCGGCGGCGAGCGCCCGGTCCAGCTCGGCCGCGGTGTGGCACTCGACGAGCGCCGCCAACCCCAGTCCCTTGGCGGCGGCGAGCAGGTCGCCCAGGAGCGCGCCCTCGAGCACCGCCACGATCAGGAGCACGGCGTCGGCGCCGGCGGCGCGCGCCTCCCACAGGTGGTACTCGTCGAGCGTGAAATCCTTCCTCAAGAGCGGCACGCCCACCGCCGCGCGCACGGCGTGCAGGTGCTCGAGGCTGCCGCGGAAGTACCGCGCGTCGGTGAGCACCGAGACCGCGGCGGCGCCGTGGGCCGCGTAGGTCCGCGCGAGCGCCACCGGGTCGAAGTCCGGCACCAGCAGGCCGCGCGAGGGCGACGCCTGCTTGACCTCGGCGACGAGGGCGACGCCGCCCGGCGGCGGGCGCAGCGCGCCCTCGAAGTCGCGCGGCGCGCCGAGAGCGCGGCAGGCCTCCTCGAGCGCCGCCCGCGGCCGGGCGGCGCGCCGGCGCGGGAGCTCCGCGCGCGTGTTCTGCACGATCTCGTCGAGGATGCTCAGCTCAGAAGTCCTTGCGGAGCCCCTGGCGCCGCAGCGTCTCGAGCGGCACCCGCGTGAGCTGGTCGAGGACGTACTCGCGCAGCGTGCGCGGCGGCGGCAGGTCGCGGACGAGGCGCCCGCCGGCCACGAGCGGCTTGAGCAGCGGCTCCCAGGCGCCGGCGCCGTCGCGCGCGGGCGGCGCCGTGCCGGCGGGCACCACGACGGTGTCGCGCGGCGCGCCCCGGCGGCGGTAGACGTCCTTCGCGCCCGACCACTTGCCGCGCTTGGCCATCGGCCGGCCCTCGATCTCCATGATGTCGAGGGCGAAGTTGAGCACCGGCGCGTTGGCGATCGCGGTGCCGACACCGTAGCCGTCCACGATCGGGTTCAGGGCCAGGATCTCGTATTCGTCCACGCCGCCCGTGGCCAGGATCTTGATGTGCCCGAAGCCGCGGAGGTCGAGCTCCCAGCGGACCTCCTCGATGATGCGGTAGAAGTCACCGCGGCGGGAGGACGGCGTGTCCAGGCGCACGGCGTAGAGGTCCTTGCCGAGCGCCTCGGCCACGCGGATCGCCTCGAACTTCTCGTCCTGGAGCGTGTCGATGAGGGCGACGCGGCGGACCTTCGGGTCCACGATGTCGTGGAACGCCTTCAGGGCCTCGACCGTATCGCCGAACATCAGCACCAGCGAGTGCGGGATCGTGCCCATCGGGTCGGCGTCGATCAGCTCGGCGGACTTGGTGACGGCCACGCCGTCGCAGCCGCCGACGAACGCGTTGCGCTCGATCATCGGCGCCAGCGTCGGGTGCATGCGACGCGCGCCGAACGAGATCACCTGGCGCTCGCCCGCGGCCTTCTTGCAGCGCGCGGCCTTGGTCGCGATCCCGGAGGCCTGACACAGGAGGCCGAGGAGCGCGGTCTCGTACTGCGCCCACTCCACGTACGTGCCCTCGAGGCGCAGCACCGGCCGGTAGGGCTCGAAGAGCGTGCCCTCGTCCATCGCCCACACGTCCACCGGCACGCCCTCGAGCAGGCTCGCCGCCTCCTCGACCCCGGCGAGGATGCCCCACTGCCAGTCTTCGGGCAGGCTCTTGAGATAGACCTCGGCCTTGACGCGCTTGGTGTCGCCGCGGCGGGTCAGGATCTGGACGGTCCGCGCGAAATAGACGTCGGAGACTTCGCCGCGCTTGATCTCGGCGTCGGACGCGGTGTGGAACGGGCGCTTTGGGGTGCCTGCCATGGCTGTTCGAGACCTCTCGGGGCGGCCCGAAGTGCGAGAAAGTCTGGCAGAATCGCCGGGGCAAGTCAACGCGGCGCGCGCCCGCTCAGCGGAGCCGGTGCGCGAACAGGTCGGTGCCGGCGAGCCGCCGGAGCCCGCCCGCCGCGACCGCCGCGGCCGGCGGCCGCTCGGCGACGAGCGCCGTCGCGCCCGTCCCCGCGAGCGCCGCCACCAGCCGCCCGCGACACGCGGCGTCGGCCCAGCATGGCGCGAGCCCGCCGGGCGCGACCGCGGCCACGATCCTGACGCGGGCGAGCCGCGCCCAGCCGGCCTGGTACGGATCGCCCGCCACCGCCACGCCGTCGCCGGCCGCGACGCCGGCGGCGCGCAGCGCCCCGGCGGTCCGCCACGCCTGGTTCGGCAGCGCCTCGCCGCGGAGCGCGGCGCGCGCCTCGTGCGCCGCGTTGTAG
>JACPCH010000112.1:24289-24937 GCA_016179875.1 Candidatus Rokuibacteriota bacterium
GCGAGCGGGAGCGCGGTCAGCGTGACCGCCGCCAGCGCGCGGGGCTCGGCGGCGCGCACCGCCGCCAGCAGCGCCAGCCCCAGCACGACCACGGCCCCGGCGACGTAACGCGGCTCGACGCGGATCAGCGCGTAGCCGCCGAGCGGGGCGACCGCGAACACGGTGAGCGCGGTCTCCCGCCGTGTCCAGCCGGCGCGGCCGAGGACCAGCCCGAGGACCGCGAGCCCGACGGCGAGCGGCAGGAGGCGCAGGGCGAGCCGCCCGTAGGCGCGCGCGCTCCGCCGGAGGGCGGCCGCGTGGTCCGCGGCCGAGAGCCGTGGCGCCGCGCCCGCGTGCCAGTACCCCGGGTCGAACCAGAGCGGCAGCGTCCCGCCGACCGGCCGGGCGAACTCCCAGACATCGGGGGCGTCGAAGACGTGTCGGGGCGGGTGCACGAGGCGCCACGCGGCCGACCGGGAGACCTCGAACGAGACGAGCGGCGCCTGGAACTCGCGGTTCACGAGCCAGAGGTAGTTGAGACTCGAGTTCTCGCCGAGCGTGAGGCGCCCCGCCCGCGCCGAGACCGCGCCGATCCACGGGCCCGTCACCACGACGAACGCGGCGAGCGCGAGGAGCACCCGCGGCGCGGCGCGCCGGCGGTCGGGCGCC
>JACPCH010000238.1 GCA_016179875.1 Candidatus Rokuibacteriota bacterium
GGGCCGGACGATACTGCCCGCGCTCCCGGCTTGTCAAGAACGCCGGGGTGATGGAGAATCCGCATCCCAGAGGAGACAACCCATCCTGGTCTGGGGCAGCCTGACCGCCGACGGGCGGCTCACGCTCGGACACTTTCGCGAGGCGCTGGGCAGCCGGCTGTACGCCCAGGCGCTCCGGAACTCGCTCGTCCTCGGCCTGTGGACGGCGGCGCTGAGCGTCGCGATCGGCCTGCCGCTCGCCTGGGCGTCGAGCCACACCTGATGGGAAGGAGGGACGATCGTCGGGAACGCCGGAGGTCGGTGTCGAGTTTCTCCCGGGCAGCACTCACAAGGAGGACACCCATGAGGATGGACAAGCTTCTGTCTCTGATCGTCGGCGCGCTGCTGGTCTTCACCGCCGCCTCGGCGAGCGCGCAGGCGCCGCCGTACGGCCCCCCGATCACGCTCGAGCAGGCCAAGAAGGCGCTCGCGGGCGCCGAGGCCGAGGCGGGCAAGAACAAGTGGAACGTCGTCATCACCATCCTGGACTCGGGCGGCAACGTCGTGGCGGTTCACCGCATGGACGGCGCGCAGTTCGGGAGCCTCGAGGTCGCGCGCGAGAAGGCCTATTCGGCGGTGGCCTTCCGCCGGCCCACCAAGGTGTTCGAGGACCTCGTGGCCCAGGGCGGCGCGAACCTGCGCCTCCTCCGGCTCACCGGCGCGAACCCCCTCGAGGGCGGGCTGCCGATCGTCGCCGACGGCAAGATCATCGGCGCCATCGGCGTCTCGGGCGTGACCTCCCAGCAGGACGCCCAGATCGCCCGGGCGGGGCTCGAGGCGTTGAAGTAGGCGGACGCGCGGCGGGCCGGGCTTCATCTCCCGGCCCGCCGCACGTACACTTCGAGGGTCAGCCCGAAAGGACCGCGCGCATAACCACCGAGCCCGCCATCACCGTGTGGACCGGGAAGGGCGGCCCCACGCTGGCCGACCGCCGGAAGCGCCTGCCCGAGTTCCAGAGCAGGAACCGGCGCGCTACCGGGGCGCGTGAGGCGCCGCCGGCTCACTTGTCCAGCCAGACCTCCTGCATGCGCCCGTAGTTGTAGAGCGAGTTGTGGGGCACGAGGTTCTTCACGTGGCCCCCGTGGACGAAGTACTCCTTGCGCCAGCCCAGCATGGGCCGCGCCACGTCGGCCTCGAGCTTCTTCTGGATCTCGTACACGAGCTTGAGCCGCTTCGCGCGGTCCAGCTCCTGGGACTGGAGGTCGATCAGGCGGTCCATCTCGTCGCTGCAGTAGTCGGTGTAGTTCCGGGGCGAGCCGCACTTGTAGTTTTCGAAGAGATACGCGTCGGGGTCGTCGAAGCCGCCCGCGGTGAGGTTGGCGCCGATCTGGAAGTCGCGCCGCGAGAGCGTCGGGAACCACGCCGCCGTCTCGAGCTGCTTGAGCGCCGCCTCCACGCCCACCTGGCGGAGCTGGTCCACCACGAACGACGCGAGGTCGAGGTAGATCGGCGTCGTCCGGGTGACCAGCTCGACGCGCAGCGGCTTGCCGGGGCCGTAGCCGGCGGCGGCCAGCAGGCGCCGGGCCTCCGCCTTGTCCTGGGCCGCGGTGCGGTAGCCCGGCAGCGTCCGGAGATCCGCGTCGAGCAGCCCCCACAGGCCGAACGGCTTCGGCATCAGGGCCGCGCCGACCACGGCGCCGCCGTGGCGCACGCCCTGCACGTAGCCGCGCCGGTCGAGGGCCAGGCTGACGGCGCGGCGCACCGACAGGTTGTCGAAGGGCGGCCGCCGGTGGTTGAGGACCACGTTGTCGCTCCCGTTCTGTCCGACCTCGGCGACCACCAGCGCCGGCGCGTTCTTCTTCGCCGTCTCGGCCAGGAGCTTCGTCATGTCGAGCGGCATGTAGGCGTCGAGCCGGCCCGTCTGCAGCGCGGCCAGGCGCGTGCCCCGCTCGCCGATGATCGAGTAGCGGATGCCGTCGAGGTAGGGCCGGCCGGCCACGAAGTAGTCGGGGTTCCGCTCGAACTCGAGGCCCTGCCCGCGGACGTACTCCTTGAGCCGGAACGGCCCGGTGCCCACGCACCGGGCGCGCAGGTCGGCGATGGACACGTGGGCCGGATACACCGGCGAGTAGCCCGAGGCGAGCATGAGCAGGAGCGAGGGCTGGGGCCGCTTGAGCCGGAAGACCACCGTGTGCGGCTCCGGCGCCTCGATCGCCTCGACGTTCACGTACCAGTCCTTGCGCGGGCTCAGCCGAAACTTGGCCGGCGCGTCCGGCGCGCCACGGACGACGTCGAAGGTGTACTTGACGTCCTTCGCGGTGAAGGGCCGGCCGTCGTGCCACTTGACGTTCTTCCGGAGGAAGAAGACGAGGCTGCGGTAGTTGTCCTGCCACGACCACTTCTCGGCCAGCTCGGGGACGACGGTGTCGGCGCTGTCGAGCGGCTTGAGGGGATGGAAGATGACCAGGTTCGAGTAGCACGGCGACACCGGCCAGACGTTGGAGACCGTGGATGACTCGTGGACCGTCAGTCCGGGCGGATCCTCGAAGAGCACCGAGTTGAGGACGCCGCCCCGCTTGGGCGTCTGGGCCGGCGCCGGAAGGCCGGCGGCGGCGAGCACTCCGACGACGACGGCGAGACCGAGAGCGCGCGGGAGCCACGGGTGTTTTTTCATGGCCGGCACTATACCGCGTATTGACCTCGACCGGCTGCCGGACTAGGCTCGCCGCGGGATGCCGGACACCGTTTTCCAGGCGTTCGCGGCGACGGCCGGGGCCCACCCCGACCACGCGTTCCTCTGCGCGCCGCCGGCGCCCGGGCGCGCGTATCATCCGGACGGCGTCGAGTTCACGTACGGCCAGGCGCGCGACGAGGTGCTGCGCCACCGCGAGAGCTACGCCGCCGCCGGCTACGGCCACGGCCACCGCGTGGCGCTGCTGCTCGAGAACCGGCCGGAGTTCTTCTTCCACTACCTCGCCCTGAACGCGCTCGGCTGCGGCATCGTGCCGATCAACCCCGACTACCGGCACGACGAGATGCTCTACCAGATGGACCACTCCGAGGCCGACCTGGCGGTGGTGGTGGCCGCCCGCGTCGCCGACCTCGAGCGGGTGGCGCTCGAGCGCTCGCGCCCACTGCCGGTGGTCAGCGCCGACGCCTTCCCGGCGGCGCTGCCGGCGCCCGGGCCCGCGCCGCGCGCAGGCGCGGCGGGGCTCGACACCGAGTGCAGCCTGCTCTACACCTCGGGCACGACCGGGCGGCCGAAGGGCTGCATCCTGACGAACTTCTACTATCTGAACGCCGGCGCCTGGTACGGCGGCATGGGCGGCACGCTCGTGTTCGAGCGCGGGCGCGAGCGCTTCTACAACCCGCTGCCGCTCTTCCACATGAACTGCCAGGCGGTGACCGCGACCTGCGTCATCCTCGGCGCCCACTGCCTGATCCTGCCCGAGCGCTTCAGCCCGACGCGCTGGTGGCCCGACGTGGTGGCGACGCGCGCGACGGTCGTCCACTACCTCGGCGTGGTGCCGCCGCTGCTCCTGAACCAGCCGCCGTCGGACGCGGAGCGCCGGCACCGCGTCAAGCTCGGCTTCGGCGCCGGCGTCGAGCCGTCGCTGCACGAGCCGTTCGAGAAGCGCTTCGGCTTCCCGCTCGTCGAGTGCTGGGGCATGACCGAGACCGGCCGCGTCTACGGCGACCGCTTCGAGCCGCGCCAGATCAGGACGCGCGCCTTCGGCACGCCGTTCGGCGGCTTCGAGGCGAAGGTGGTGGACGACGCGGACCGCGAGGCCCCGCGCGGAACTGAGGGCGAGCTGCTCGTGCGCTGGGGCGGGCCCGAGGGGCCGCGCCACGGCTTCTTCGCCGGGTATCTCAAGAACCGCGAGGCCACCGAGGAAGCTTGGCGCGGCGGCTGGTTCCACACCGGCGACTGCGTCCGGCAGATGGCGGACGGCATGCTCGTGTTCGTGGACCGCAAGAAGAACATCATCCGGCGCTCGGGCGAGAACATCGCCGCCGCCGAGGTGGAGGCGGCGCTCCAGGCCCACGACGCCGTCGCCCAGGTGGCGGTGCTGGCGGTGCCCGACGAGATCCGCGAGGAGGAGGTCATGGCCTGCGTGGTGCCGATGCAGGGCGTGACGCCCGACCACGCGCTCGCCGACCGGCTGATGGAGTGGTGCCTCGGCAGGCTCGCCTACTTCAAGGCCCCGGGCTGGATCCTGTTCGTCCCGTCGCTGCCCACCACGGGCACGCAGAAGGTGCAGAAGACGCAGATCTTCCCGAAGGGCGAGGACCCCCGCGCGCGCCCGGACGCCCTCGACCTGCGCGAGCGCAAGCGCCGCCGCTAGATCCCGCCCTCCGGGACGTTCGGCAAGGGGCCTGGGCGGCCGTGTACTCGCCGCAGCCCGATCGCGTGCGGCACGCCGCGCACTCGGGGCGCGAACTCATCCGTCAGGTTCTGGCGCGTCTGGCGCCGGACGACGAGGTCCGGCGGGCGCCCTGGTTCACGGGGGACCGGGTCACCCGGCGGCATCATCTCCGCTCATTCGATCTCGGATGGGCGCGGCCGGCGACCGCCCGCACCTCCCGCGGTGCGGCGAGCCAGATGGCAAGGGCCGAGAGTCCGCTGCCGCCGATGGCGATCCAGAAGGCCAGCATGTAGCTGCCGGTGGCGTCGTACAGCAGGCCCGTCACCCAGGGGCCTGCGGCCCCGCCGCCAATTGCGGCCAGCATCAGGGTGCCGAAGATGGTGCCGTAGTGGCGGCCCTCGAAGATCTCGGCTGGAATGGCCCCGATGACCGAAGTAAGTGCATACCCGAGGGCGCCCTGCGAGACGACCATGAGGTGGAGCAGCGGCGGCGTCGGGGCGTGGCGCAGGACGAGCAGCGCCAGATAGCAGAGCGCGAACCCCAGGCAGCCGGCGGTCCACGCCCATTCGCGGCCGATTCGGTCGGAGAGGTGACCGAGCGCGATCTGGCCGGGGATGGCGACCAAGCTCACGAATCCCAACGCCCAGGCTGCCTCGGTCGCGCTGAACCCGATCTCGACCAGGTATTTCGTCTGGTGGACCTGCACCGCGTACCAGGCGAACATGCCGCAGAAATACCCCACGGCCATCCACCAGAAGCGGCCCGTGCGGATGGCGCGGTCGAGCGTCCAGTCCACGGCGACCCAGGCCGTGTCGACCACGTTCGCCGCCCGGCTGCCGGCAGCGGCGTCGAGTGAGGCGCGGTCGCCGTCCGGCTTGAGCCCGACCTCCTCGGGCCGCTGTCTCAGCAGGAGGTTGAGCGGTGCCAGCAGCGCCAGCACGAGGACGCCCATCGTCCAGCAGGCGGCGCGCCACCCCGAGCGCTCGATGAGGCTCCCGAGCCAAGGCAGCAAGACGACCGATCCCACACCGACGCCGGAGAAGGCCACGCTCATCGCGAGGCCCCGCTGGCGCACGAACCAGTTCGGGAGGAAGAGCGCGTGGGCGGTATACCCCAGACAGCGGCGCCGACGAGCGCGCCGAGCGTGGCATAGAGGTGCCACGGCTCGCGCACGAGCGTGGCCAGCAGCAACCCGGCCGCCATGACGCCCACTCCCAACTCGATTACGACCCGCGGCCCGCGGCGATCCATGAGCCGGCCGACGAAAGGGCTCAGGACCGCGGAGACGAGAAAGCCGAAGGAGAACGCACCGGCCGTCACACCCCGCTCCCAGCCGAACTCGTCGAGGATCGGCGGGAACAGGAGCGAGAAGGCGGTGCGCGCGTTAACGCCGACCGCCATGGTGACGAAGGCGACGGCCACGATGACCCAGCCGTAGAAGAGGGGCAAGCGCGGGGACTCGATGCTTCTGGCGATCGTCTCGGGCTATTCGCGCGACGGAATCAGATTCACCGGGGCCTCGCCTTCCGCGGTCCGGCGGATGTTCTCCGCGATGAGCTTCGCCCGCGCCTCCAGCATCCCTTCCGTCCAGCCGGACACGTGGGGCGTCATGAGGACGTTCGGCAGCTCGTGGAAAGCGCGCCGGGCGGGCGGGGTGGGCCCGGGCCCGGACGGGTAGCGGTACCAGACGTCGAGCGCGGCGCCCCCGATTCTCCGCTCGACCAGCGCCTCATAGAGGGCATCCTCCTCGACGATCTCCGCGCGCGACACGTTGACGAGGACGGCGGTCGGCTTCATCAGGCGGAGCTCGGGCTCGCCGAGGAAGCCGCGGGTCTCGAGCGTGAGCGGCAGCGTGATCGCCAAGTAGTCAGCCCGCGTCAGCACGTCGTCCAGAGCGTCGGGCCCCCGGACAAGCACGCCATTGGGATCCGGCTGCGAAGCGTTGCGCCGGATCCCGAGGACTGTCATGTCGAACGCGTGCGCGCGCCGGGCCACGCACTGGCCGATCCGGCCATAGCCGAGGATGCCGAACGTCTTGCCTGCCAGTTCCGGCCACGGCGGCGGTGGAGGCACGCCTACCGCCCACTGGCTCTCCCACGTCCCGCGCCGGAGCGCGGCGTCGAGCCGCGCGAAGCCGCGCGTCAGTGTCAGGATCGCTCCGAGCAGGTACTCTGCAATGCCGACCTCGTGGCCGTAGGCATTCGCCAGCCACGTGCCGCATGGAAGCGCGGATCGATCGATCCGGTCGAGGCCGGCGCCGGGTACCTGCACGAGTTTGAGTCGTCGGGCCGCCTCGCCCATCTCGCGGGTGAACGCCAGCGCCACCAGCACGTCCACCTCGGAAAGCCGCGAGACGATCTCGCTCTCGTCGCCCACGATGAGGTCGCATGGGATTCCCAAGTGGGCCCGCACGGGTTCTGCGAGGCGGGCAGCGAAGGTTCCGGCGAAGGCGACCCGAAGCATGCCCTCGCTCACCGCGACAGCACCATCTGGGTCTGGATCCCCAGCACTTCGGCCAGGGTCCCCTTATGGCACTCTACAGTGTCCCAACCCCAGACTGGTTGGCCGGAGTGAGGCGGGATGGGGGTCATGAGTCGGAGCATGCCGGACGCGGGCCGACGCTTGCCGACAAAGTTCAGACGATTTCCGCCAAGGGGAGCTCTCCCGTTGCGGGATCGGGCGATGGGGGTGAAGATGCGCGATCGAGGTCGTCACCACAGCCAGAGACCGAAGGGTCGACGGAGAGTGCGGGCTCTCACTGCTCGCGCATCGGCACTATCAGGACGTCGGCGGCCGCGCCGATTCCGTGCTGGTCATTTGTGGCGTCGGCGCCCGTACGATGCGAGATCGTGCGCTCTTCGACTGGCTGAGACGGGTCGCCACGATCACTTGCCGCCTCGGGTCGGTGTGCGTCGGCGCATTTCTCCTGGCCGAAGCCGGTATCCTGGACGGCCGGCGGGCAACCGCGCACTGGAGGTATGCGCGAGAGCTGGCAGATCGCTACCCGCGGGTCGCCGTCGATCCGCGGCCGACCTGGGTGCAGGACGGGAAGATCTACACGTCGGCCGGTATCTCCGCCGGGATCGATCTCGCCCTCGCGTGGGTCGAAGAGGACTTCGGCGCCGCCGCGGCCTTGAAGGTGGCCCGCGAGCTGGTGTTGTTCCTCCGTCGTCCCGGGGGACAGGACCAGGTCAGCGTATCACTCGAAACGCAGGCCTCGCATACGAAGACGATGCACGAGCTGCAGGTGTGGACCGACGGCTCTTGGAGCAGACCGACAAGAGTCTCACGCACGTGGCGAACGCGTCCTGCTTCCGGAGCGTCGACGTCATGCGACGGGCTTTCCTTAGAGCCTTGGGTACGACACCGCTTCAATATCGGCGTCACTTTCAGACTTCGGCCGCGCGATCTCGCATGCCACCGAAGGCGCTCCGCGGTCCGCTGGTCGGCGCCCGACGAGAAATCGCGAGGGCCGCACGCGTCGCAATGACCTCGAACCGCCAGTTGAGCT
>JACPCH010000158.1 GCA_016179875.1 Candidatus Rokuibacteriota bacterium
CGCCAGGCCGCCGTCGCGGTCGAGAACGCGCGCACGCTCGAGTCCGAGCGGGCGCTTCAGCGGCGACAGGACACGCTGGTCGCGCTCGGACGCGAGCTGGCGGGCGAGATCGATCTCCAGCGGCTGCTGCCGCGGGTCACCGCGCGCAGCTGCGATCTCATGGGGGCCGACGCGGCGCTGCTCCTGCTGCTCGAGGGGAGCGCGCTCGTGTTCCGCGGTGCCATCGGCGTGGAGGACGAGCTGCGGGCGATCGGCCGGCTCGACGTGAACACGAGCCTCACCGGCGTGGTGGTCCGGGAGGGGCGCCCGCTCGTGATCCCGGATCTGCGCGAGTCGCCCGAGTGGCGGGGCACGCCGGTCGTCACGCGGTTCGGCTACCGGGCGATGCTCGCCGTTCCGCTCGCGTACCAGGGACGCACGCTCGGCGTCCTGAAGCTGCTCCACCGCCGGCCGCGCCCGTTCGGCTCCGAGGACGTCGCCTTCCTCGGCGCCCTCGCGACCGAGGCGGGCATGGCCATCGAGAACGCCCGCCTGTACGACGAGGCCGCGCGCGGCCGGCGGGAGGCCGAAGCCATCGCGGACCTCGTGCGGACGATCAACGAGTCCCTCGACCTCGGCGCCACCCTGGAGCGCGTGACGCAGGCCGCGCGGCGCCTGTGCGGGAGCGACGTCGCGGCCGTCGCGCTGCGGGACCGTGACGGCGCCATGTCGCTGCAATACCTGGCGGGCGCGCGTTCCGGCGGTGCCGTCGGCCGGCGGGTCGAGGACGGCCTGGGCACCGGCGGGCAGGTGCTGGCGACCGGCCGGCCGTTCCGGACCTCGAACTGCGCGGCGGACCCGCGGATCACGCGCGCGCCGCTCGACGCCGCCGACGCCGAGGAGATCACCGCCGAGATGGTGGTGCCGGTCACGAACGAGGGCCGCATCGACGGGCTGCTGTACGTGAGCAACCGGGCCCCGCGCGCGTTCACCGACCGCGACGAGACGGTCCTGTCGCGCCTGGCGGAGCACGCGGCGCTGGCGATCACGAACGCACAGCTGTTCGCGCGCGAGCAGGCCGCCCGGGAGGCGTCCGAGGTGTCCGAGGAGCGCTACCGGAACCTCGTCGAGAGCCTCGACGCGATCGTCTGGGAAGCGGACGCGGCGACCGGCGCCCTGTCGTTCGTGAGCGGAAGCACCGAGACGATCCTGGGCTACCCGGTCGAGCGCTGGCTGGCCGAGCCCGGGTTCGTCGCCGAGCACCTGCATCCCGATGACCGCGAGGCGACCGTCGCCCTCGCCGGCCTCGCGACGCTCGCCGCCGGCAACCACCGACTCGAGTATCGGATGCTCGCCGCGGACGGGCGGACGGTCTGGATCCACGACACGGTCCGGGTGGTCCGCGACGGTGCGGGCCGCGCGCGGCGCCTGCGGGGTGTGAAGGTGGACATCACGGACCTGAAGCGCGCCCAGCAGTACCAGGAGATCCAGTTCGGCGTGACCCGGCTGCTCGCGCAGGCGACCAGCCTCGACGAGGCGCTCCCGGTGCTCTTCGAGCGGCTGTGCCGCTCCCTCGGCTGGGAGTTCGGCGAGGTCTGGCGCGTGGACGCGGCGGCCGACGTCCTGCGCCGCGGCGGCGCCTGGCACGAGCCCTCGTTCGACATCGGGGGGTTCCTGGAGGCGACGCGTGAGCTGGCCTTCGCCCGCGGCGTCGGCCTGCCGGGCCGCGTGTGGCAGGACGGCGGGCCCGTCTGGGTGAGCGACGTCACGACGGACGCGCGCTTCGCGCGCCCGGCGCTGGCCGCGACGGCCGGGATCCACAGCGCCTTCGCGTTCCCGATCCGGTCGGCGCGCGAGGTGATCGGCGTCCTGGTCTTCTTCAGCCGGCGCGTCTATCCGCCCGACGAGCACCTCCTCAAGGTCGTCGACGACCTGGGCCTGCAGATCGGCCAGTTCATCGAGCGCCGGCAGGCGGAGGAGGCGCTCGAGCGCTCCGAGCAGGAGCACCGCTCGCTCGTGGAGGGCGCGGCGTACGGGATCTGCCGGACCAGCCTGGACGGTCGGTTCCAGACCGTGAACCCGGCGCTGGTGGCGATGCTCGGCTACGCTTCGGCCGACGAGCTCCTGGCCGTGAACGCCGCGAAAGACGTGTTCGCGCGCGAGGACGACCGCGCCGGCCTCATCGAGGCGTACCGGGCGACCGGGCGTATCCGGGAGCACGACGCGCAGTGGAAGCGCCCGGACGGGCGGGTCATCACCGTCCGCTTGACCGGCCGGCGGCTCCTCGATGGCGCCGGCGCCCTGGCGGGCTTCGAGAAGATCGTCGAGGACGTCACGGACCGGCGGCAGCTCGAGGAGCAGCTCCGGCAGTCCCAGAAGATGGAGGCGATCGGTCAGCTGGCCGGCGGCGTGGCGCACGATTTCAACAACCTGCTCACGGTGATCATCGGCCGGAGCGAGCTCTTGCTGCAGCGCCTCGGACCGGATCCGGCGTCCCGCCGGGACGTCAGCCTCGTCCAGAAGACCGCGACGCGGGCCGCCGGGTTGACCCGTCAGCTCCTCGCGTTCAGCCGGAAGCAGCTGCTCCAGCCGAAGGTGCTCGACCTCGACGAGATCGTGCGCGGCATGGGCAAGCTGCTGCGCCCCCTGATCGGGGAGCACATCGAGTTGACGATCCGCTCGGCCCCCGGCATCCATCGGGTCAACGCCGACCCCGGCCAGCTCGAACAGGTGCTCATGAACCTGGCCGTCAACGCCCGCGACGCGATGCCCGACGGCGGGCGCCTCACCATCGAGACCGCAGATCGGGAGGTGGAGACCGGGCCGGCGGACGCGGCCGGCGTCCGGCCCCGGCAGCCCCACGTCCTGCTGGCCGTCTCCGACACGGGCTCCGGCATGGACGCGGCGACGCGCAGCCGCGTTTTCGACCCGTTCTTCACGACGAAGGAGCCCGGGAAGGGGACGGGCCTGGGCCTGTCCACCGTGTACGGCATCGTCGCCCAGAGCGGCGGGCTCATCGAGGTCGAGAGCGAGCCGGGGCTCGGCACCACGTTCAAGATCTTTCTCCCGCGCGTCGCGGTCGCGGTCGACGCCGCCGCCGAGGAGGCCGCCAAGCGGCCGCCGCTCCGCGGCTCGGAGACGATTCTGCTCGTGGAAGACGAAGAGGGCGTGCGCGAGCTGGCGCGGGAGATCCTCGTGGCCCACGGCTACACGGTGCTGGAGGCGGCCGGTCCCACGGAGGCGCTGCGGCTCGCCGAGGCCCACGACGGCGTCATCCATCTCCTCCTCACCGACGTCGTGATGCCGGTGATGCGGGGCGACGCCCTGGCGAAGCGGATCGCGCCGCTCCGGCCGGCGACGCGGGTGCTCTACATCACCGGCTACGCCGACGGGCAGCTGGTGTCGCCGACAGCGCTGGGCCCCGACCTCGTGCTGCTGCCGAAGCCGTTCACGCCCGACGCGCTGCTGCTCCGGGTCCGCGACGTCCTGACGGCCTGACGCGATCCAGATCGGCGATACTGTGCCGACGTGGGCTCCCTACCGCTCGCCGACGTCGCTCGCCACCTGACGGCGCCCGACGGCGCCACGCTCGCCTACCGCCTCTGGCGGCCGGGGGCGCCCCGGCGGGTCCTCGTCCTCCTCCACGGCGTCGCCAGCAACCTGACCCGCTGGTCCGAGCTCGTCGCGGCCACCGCGCTCCGGGACACCTGGGACCTCCTGCGCCCCGACCTGCGCGGCAACGGCGGCTCGGTCTGGCGCGGGCGGATGGACCTGGACGTCTGGTGCGCCGACCTGGCGGCGCTCCTCGACGCCGAGGGCTACGCGCGGGCCGTGGTGGGCGGCCACTGCCTCGGCGCCAACATCGCGGTCGAGTTCGCCCGGCGTTGCCCCGAGCGGACCGCGGGGCTCGTGCTCGTGGAGCCGATGCCGCGCGAGGCCCTGGTCGGCTACGTGAAATTCCTCGCGGCGACCCGGCCGCTCTTCGTGCCGGTCGCCGCGCTCCTGCGGGCCCTCGGCGCGCTCGGGCTCCACCGGCGGCGGCTCGCCCCGCTCGATCTCGCCGAGCTCGACCGCGCGACGCGCGCCGCGCTGGCCGCGGGCCGGACCGAGCTGCTCGAGCGCTACGTCTCGCCCCGGGGCGATCTGGCGACGACGCCGACCGTCGCCTGGCTCCAGGCGCTGATGGCGGTGAGCCGGGGCCTGCCCGACCTCGCGGCCGTGGCGGTGCCGGCGCTCGCGCTCCTGGCGACGGGCCGCGCCTTCACCGACCCGGCGATCGTCGAGCGCGCCCTGGCCCGCCTGCCGCGCTGCCACGTCGTGAAGCTCGAGGCGCGGCACTGGATCCCGACGGAGCAGCCGGCGGCCATGCGCGCGGCGATCGAGGACTGGTGCGCCGGCCTTGACCGTCACTCGGGCGCGATGGTCTACTGAGTGCCCGTGGACACCTCCATGAAGCGCACTCCGCTCTACCCGGCGCACGTGAAGGCCGGCGCGCGCATGGTGCCGTTCGGCGGGTGGGAGATGCCGGTGCAGTACGCCGGCATCATCGAGGAGCACCGCGCGGTGCGGAGCGCGGTCGGGCTGTTCGACGTGAGCCACATGGGCGAGTTCGAGGTCGAGGGCCCCGGGGCGCTCGCCGCGCTCCAGCGCCTCACCACCAACGACGTCGCCGCGCTCGCGCCGGGCCAGATCCAGTACTCCGTCTTCTGCTACCCGAACGGCACGATCGTGGACGACCTCACCGTCTACCGCCTCGCCGCCGACCGGTTCATGCTCACGGTGAACGCGGGCAACATCGACAAGGACTGGGCCTGGGTCACCGGGCATGGCGCCGGGGCGACCTGGCGCAACGCCTCGGCCGAGATGGGGCTGATCGCCGTCCAGGGCCCGAAGGCCGAAGCGCTCGTCGGGCGGCTCGCCGACCGCGACGTGACCGGGATCGGCTACTACCGCTTCGCCGCCGGGCGCGTCGCCGGCGTGGGGACGCTGATCTCGCGCACGGGCTATACCGGCGAGGACGGCTTCGAGCTGTACGTGCCGGCCGGCGAGACCGAGCGCCTGTGGACGGCGCTCCTCGATGCCGGGCGGGGCGACGGCGCGCAGCCGATCGGGCTCGGCGCGCGCGACACGCTCCGGCTCGAGATGAAGTACGCGCTCTACGGCAACGACATCGACGAGACGACGAACGCGCTCGAGGCGGGCCTGGGCTGGGTCGTGAAGCCCGGCAAGGGCGAGTTCATCGGCCGGGCCGCGCTCGAGACGATCCGCGCCGCGGGCGTCGCGCGCAAGCTCGTGGGCCTGGAGATGGTGGACCGGGCGGTCGCGCGCCACGGCTATCCGGTGCTGCCCGCCGGCCGCCGGGTCGGCGTCGTGACCTCGGGCTCCTACGGGCCCTCGGTGGACCGCTACATCGCCATGGCCTACGTCGAGACGCCGCTGGCCGCCGTGGGAAGGCTAGAGATGGCCAACGTACCGAAGGATCTCAGATACACGCGCGAGCACGAGTGGGCCAAACAAGAGGGCACGCGGGTCCGCGTCGGCGTCACCGCCTACGCCCAGGAGCAGCTCGGCGACGTCGTGTTCGTCGAGCTGCCGAAGGTCGGCGCCAGGGTCACCGCGCACAAGCCGTTCGGCGTCGTCGAGTCGGTCAAGGCCGTCTCCGACCTCTTCGCGCCGGTGACGGGCGAGATCGTCGAGGCCAACGGCGAGCTCCCGAACGCCCCCGAGACCGTCAACCAGGACCCGTACGGGCGCGGCTGGATGGTCGTGGTGGCCCCCTCGAACCCGAGCGAGTGGGACCTCCTGCTGACGGCGGAGCAGTACGAGGCGCACCTGGGGGAGGGAGGCCACTGATGGCCGCGCGCTACATCGCGAACACGCCGCGCGAGCGGCGCGAGATGCTCGGCGTGATCGGCGCCGGCTCCCTCGAGGAGCTGCTGGTCAAGATCCCGGCCAAGGCGCGGCTCGGCCACCCGCTCGACCTGGCGCCCGCGCTCGCCGAGACCGACCTGGTCCGCCACCTGACGGGGCTCGCCGGCCGCAACGCCGACGCCGACTCCCACGTCTGCTTCATGGGCGCCGGATCCTACGACCACTACGTCCCGAGCCCGATCAACCACCTGATCTCGCGCGGCGAGTTCCTCACCGCGTACACGCCGTACCAGCCGGAGGCCAGCCAGGGGACGCTCCGGACGATCTTCGAGTACCAGACGATGATCGCCGAGCTGACGGGCATGGACGTGGCGAACGCGTCCCTCTACGACGGCGCCTCGTCGCTCGCCGAGGCCGCGCTGATGGCCCACGGCGCCACCGAGCGCCGCGAGATCGTCCTGTCGCGCGGCGTGAACCCGCTCTACCGGCGCGTCACCGCGACCTACGGCGACGGCCCCGGCCTTCGCCTGCGCGACGCGGCGGCCCCCGAGGGCGTGACCGACCTCGCCGCCGCGAAGGCGCTCGTCGGCGCGAAGACGGCGGCGCTCGTGATCCAGACGCCGAACTTCTACGGCTGCCTGGAGGACGTCGCGGCCGCCGCCGAGATCGCGCACGCGGCGGGGGCGCTGCTGATCGTCGTCGCCGACCCCGTGAACCTCGGCGTGCTGGCGGCGCCCGGCACACTGGGCGCCGATCTCGTGGTCGGCGAGGGGCAGGGGCTCGGCGTGCCGATGAGCTTCGGCGGCCCCAACCTCGGCGTGTTCGCCGCCAGGCAGGCGCTCGTCCGGCGCATGCCGGGCCGGCTCGTCGGCGCCACCGTGGACGTGGACGGCGCGCGCGGCTTCGTGCTGACGCTCCAGACGCGCGAGCAGCACATCCGGCGGGCGAAGGCGACCTCCAACATCTGCACCAACGTCGCCCTCTGCGCGCTCATGGCCACGATCCACCTGGCGATCCTCGGCCGGCAGGGGCTCGCGCGGGTCGGCGAGCTGTCGGCGGCCAAGGCCCACTACGCCGCCGGGCGGCTCGCGGGCATCCCGGGCGTCGCGCTGCGCTTCCCCGCCGCGCCCTTCTTCAAGGAGTTCGCGCTCCGGCTCCCGAAGTCGCCGGAGCGGGTCGCCGCGAAGCTCGCGAAGCAGGGGATCCTGGCCGGCGTCCCGCTCAAGAGCTTCGACCGCGGCCTGGCCGACTGCCTGCTGGTCGCGGTGACCGAGAAGCGCACGAAGGCTGAGATCGATAAGTTCGCTGACGCCCTCGAGAAGGCGGTGGCCTGATGGCTGCCTCCGCCTACGACAGGCTGATCTTCGAGCTGTCCTCGCCGGGCCGCGTGGCGTTCTCGCTGCCCGAGTCCGACGTGCCGGACGCGCGGGCGGCCCTACCGGCCAAGCACCTCCGCAAGGAGGCGCCCGCGCTGCCCGAGGTCTCCGAGTTCGACGTGGTCCGCCACTACTCGCGCCTCTCGCGCATGAACTACGGCGTGGACACACACTTCTACCCGCTCGGCTCCTGCACGATGAAGTACAACCCCCGGCTCAACGAGGACATGGCGCGCCTCGCCGGCTTCGCGCGGCTCCACCCGCTGGCGCCCGCGGCGCTCAGCCAGGGCGCGCTCCAGCTCATGCACGAGCTGGCGGGCGACTTCGCCGAGATCGCCGGCCTGGACGCCGTCTCGCTCCAGCCCGCGGCCGGCGCCCAGGGCGAGCTGGCGGGCGTCCTCATGATCCGCGCGTATCACCGCGCGCGCGGCGAGAAGCGGACCAAGGTGCTCGTCCCCGACTCCGCCCACGGCACCAACCCGGCCTCCACCGCGCTCGCCGGCTACGAGGTGGTCGAGGTGAAGTCGCTGCCCAACGGCGAGGTGGACCTCGGCGAGCTGGCCCGTCACCTCGGCCCCGACGTGGCGGCGTTCATGATCACGGTGCCCAACACGCTCGGCATGTTCGAGCCGCGCATCGTCGAGATCACCGAGCTGTGCCACGCCCGGGGCGCCCAGGTCTACATGGACGGCGCGAACCTCAACGCCATCCTCGGCATCACGCGTCCGGGCGACCTCGGCTTCGACGTCTGCCACTTCAACCTGCACAAGACCTTCACGACGCCCCACGGCGGCGGCGGCCCCGGCGCCGGCCCGGTCGGCGTCAAGGCCCACCTCGAGCCCTTCCTGCCGGTGCCGGTCGTCACGAAGGCCGGGGATCGGTTCGCGCTCGACTGGAAGCGCCCCCGGTCCATCGGCAAGCTCCAGGCCTTCTGGGGCAACTTCGGCATGCTCGTGCGCGCCTACACCTACATCCGCACCATGGGCGCCGACGGCCTGCGGTCGGTCGCCGACAACGCGATCCTGAACGCGAACTACGTCATGAAGCGCCTGGAGCAGGATTACGACGTCGCCGTCCCCGGCCCCTGCATGCACGAGTGCGTGCTGTCCGCGCGGCGCCAGAAGAAGCTCGGCGTCACCGCGACCGACATCGCCAAGCGCCTCCTCGACCTCGGCTTCTACGCCCCGTCCACCTACTTCCCGCTGATCGTGGAGGAGGCGTTGATGATCGAGCCCACCGAGACGGAGGCCAAGGAGACGCTCGATGCGTTCTGCGACGCGATGATCCAGATCGCCCGCGAGGCCGAGTC
>JACPCH010000159.1 GCA_016179875.1 Candidatus Rokuibacteriota bacterium
ATCGTCGATCAGTCCCGTCAGCCGCTCGGCCAGGAGCTGGCCGTTGCCGTTGGTCGTGAAGTTGAAGATGAGGCTGCTGGAGACCGCCGCCAGCGTCATGACCAGGAGCACCCGCGCCATCACGGCGCGCGGCAGGTCCACCGACTTCTTCGGCCGCCGGGCCGGCGGCATCTCCTCCCGCGGCACGACCACGAGGAAGAGGAGGCCGCACAGGAGCGCGAGCCCTCCCGGCACGGCGAACGCGGCGCGCCACCCGACGTGCTTCACGAGGAATCCCGTCGACACGGCGGCGAGGGCGATGCCGAGGTTGCCGGCGAGGCCGTTGACGCCGATCGTGAATCCCGGGTTCTTCGCCTGCTGCACGAGCATGGGGATGCCGACCGGGTGGTAGATCGACGAGAAGACGCCCATCAAGGTCAGCGCCGCCGCCAGCGACCACACCCCGGAGGCCAGCGCGATCAGCAACCCGCAGGCGCCCATCCCGAGGAAGAACACCACCATCATCGCGCGCCGGCCCCAGAGGTCGCCGAGCCGGCCCGCCGGCAACGATCCCAGCCCGAACATCACGAAGGCGCCGACCGTGTAGGGCATCAGGTCCGGCCAGACCATCCCCCAGTCGGCCGCGATGGCCGCCACCGCCGTGGCGAAGATGAGCAGGAAGAGGTGATCCAGCGCGTGGCCGGCGTTGAGCAGCAGCGCGGTCGGGCGCTCGCGGGACATGGCGGGGATTCTAACACCCGGGCCGACCGGGTATGATGGCGGCTCGTCGGGGTGCGGCGTCACCATCACGCGGTCAGCTCCGGAGGCCAGGCATGTACGATCTCCTGCTGAAGGGCGGAACGGTCGTGGACCCGTCGAGCGGCCTCGAGGGCGTCCGCGACGTCGCGATCGAGAACGGCGTCATCGCGCGCGTCGCGCCGGGGATCGCGCCCTCCGAGGCGGCGCGGGTGATCGAGGTCGGCGGCAAGCTCGTCACCCCGGGGCTGATCGACCTCCACGCCCACGTCTTCGAAGGCGTCAACCGGACCGGCGTCAACCCGGACCTCGCCGGCGTCTACTCGGGCGTCACCACGATCGTGGACGCCGGCAGCGCCGGCGCGGCGACGTTCGGCGGCTGGCGCCACATCCTGCCGCACTGCGCGACCGAGATCATCCCGTTCCTGCACATCTGCCAGACCGGGCTCGCGACGCTCCCGGACATCATCGCGGAGCGCAGCGTGAACCTCGCCGACACGGTGCGGGTCGCCGGCGAGCACCGCGGGCTGATCCACGGCATCAAGGCGCGCATGGTCTCGCCGGCGCTCGAGATCATGGGCATGGAGATGCCGAAGCTGGCCCGGCGCGCGGCGCGCGAGGCCGGCATCACGCTCATGGTCCACATCGGCGACACCGAGAAGCGCTACGACCCGAAGGTGATCCATCCGCTGCTCGACCTGCTGGAGCCCGGCGACATCCTCACCCACTACTTCACGCCCAATCCCGGCGGCGTCCTCGACGCCAACGGCAAGCTCGTGCCGGAGGCCCGCGAGGCCGCCGCCCGCGGCGTGTGGTTCGACACCGCGCACGGGCGGATGAACTTCAGCTTCGACGTCGGCCGCCGCATCATCGAGCAGGGGCTCCTCCCGCACTGCATCAGCACCGACCTCACGGTGCCGGGACGCCTCAACACCGTGCACAGCATGACCGAGATCATGACGCGCTTCCTCGGCCTCGGCTTCACGCTGCCGCAGGTGGTGACGATGTCCACCGCGAACCCGGCGAAGGCGATCGGCGCCGAGCAGCGGCTGGGGAGCCTCGCGGTGGGGCGCCAGGCCGACGTCTCGGTGCTCGAGCTGCGGGAGGGCGACTGGGTGGTCTACGACATTCTCGGCTCACCGCTGCGGGTCGATCGCGCGTTCGCCCCGCACCTGACGCTGAAGCGCGGCGCCGTCTTCACGCCCGACTTCGGGCCGCGCCCGTGGGGGTGGTGGCCCGACCGCGCGCTGCCGGCCGGCGCGATCGCCGGCGGCTGCTGCTAGTCCAGGTCCCTCTCGCCCCTCGGCCATGGTTCGGCGCGGCCAGGGGGACGCCCGAGGGTCGGCTGGCGAGGGGATTCCGCTCATGAGAGAGATCGTCGCGACGCTGCTGCTCCTGCTCGCGCTGACCGGCTGCGCCGCGCGCGCCGCGCCGCCCGCCACGGCCGCGCCCGTCGCGCCCGGGCGCGAGTCGCTCGCCGCTCTCAACGACGCGTTCCGCCAGGCGTACGGGGATGCGAAGCAGCGGGTTCTCGCCGATGCCGGGCCCGTCATCATCGTGAAGGGAGACACCGCGGTCCTGCTCCGCGACGGGCGACGCGTGGAGGCCGACGTGAACGTTCCCGTCTACCACTCGCTGAAGGCGATCGCGCACGTTCCGCTCGGCATCTACGCGGCGCTGACGCCGGGCGAGGGCCCGCTCGACACCGAGCGGGCCCGGACCCTCGAGCGCCTGGGTGGGCTCATCCGCACCGCGCGGCCGG
The DNA here is from genome assembly GCA_016179875.1 of Candidatus Rokuibacteriota bacterium. Taxonomy (GTDB): domain Bacteria; phylum Methylomirabilota; class Methylomirabilia; order Rokubacteriales; family CSP1-6; genus GWA2-73-35. Next base: position 2,498 of record JACPCH010000159.1, read on the forward strand.
GCTTGGCCGGCCTCGGCCTGTCCTCGACGGCGCTCGCCCGGCAGGACGAGATCCTGGCGCGGTCCCTCGCGTTCCTCGACGACGTGCTCGCGCGGCGCGAATTCCGCCGCGCGGGACTCGAGGCCTTCACGCGCCGGATGGCGCCGCTCGTCCTGGGCAACGTCAGGGACGCCGCGCGCGCGCAACTCGACGCGCTGCACGCGCGGGTCGCCGCCTGGCGGAGCGAGCTCGGGCCCGCCGAGTGGGAGCGGCTGCACGTCGTGATCGTCGCCGCCCACATGCCGCGCGAGGGCGAGGTCACGTTCCAGTACTGGAGCCGCCTGCTCCGCGAGCCCGTCGAGGGGCGCCGGATCGTGTACGCCGAGGGGCTCTGGGAGGAGCCGCGGGCGCTGGACCTCCTGGCGCAGCATCTGCTGGACGGAAGCGGCGGCGAGGCGTTTTTCGGGGACTTCATGCGCATGCACCGTGACCTCCTGGCGGACGAAGCCCGGGAGTACCTGCCGTCCCTGCTGCCGTAGTGAACGAGCGCGTATCCCGACGGCGGCTGCTAGCCGCCGAGCGTCGTCGGCAAGAGCATCACCGCTCCCGTTCGAAGTGGGCCAGGGTGCGCCGGAGCTCGTCGCCGCGCACGGTGCCGCCGTACCGCGCGAGCGCCTCCCGGACGACCGCGAGCGCCCGGTCGCGCTCGCCCTTGTGCCAGTGCACCCAGGCGATCTGGTCCCAGGTCTCGGCCAGCTTGTAGGGGCTCACGTCGGCGGCGCGCTCCTCGATCAGCCGCCGGCTGACCGCGATCGCCTCGTCGTAACGGCCGGCGCCCGCGTAGAGGTTGCTCAGGTTCCGCACGAGCCCCTGGGTCGTGTCGCCCACCATGCAGTTCGCGCAGTTGTCGGTGCGCGCGCGATGCTGGAAGTAGCGCTCGTAGCCGAACCGCGCGAGCCCGAGGCGGTGCGGGTAGTCGTCACGAATGACGTAGTGCAACAAATTGATGGCGGTCGCGACGAGGTGCTCGTCGTCCGGGTGGGCGACGATGCCCTGGTAGGCGGCCTTGAAGAACTGCCGCTCGCCGCGGACCGTCGGCCGCGCGCGGATAGCCCTGCCAGGCCGATAACAGATCGCCGAGCGTGTCCACCCGGTAGGGCGTCTCGACCTCGTCCCACCACGCGGGCCGCGGCGCCGCCGAGGCGAAGGCGGCGACGAACTCGCGCTGCCGCGCCTGCCGCTCGGCCTCGAGCCGCGTCCGCTCCGCCTCGGCGCGGCGCGCCGCGCGATCCTCACCTCGAACGGCACCTGCGCTTCGTAGTCGCCGGGAAAGCGGCGGGGGTTGGCCGGGTTCTCGTCGATGCTGACGTGCATCCGGTACTTCCCCGGGGCCGGCCGCTCGAGGATCCACGCGCCGCGCGCGTCCCCCTTCTGCGCCCGGCAGGCGACCCACCGCGAGAGCGTGTAGCTGAAGCAGGTGAAGTCCAGCGGCGCCTGCGGATCGAGCGCCTGCCCGTCGAAGCGCAGCTCGAGCGGGATGCGCGCCTCGGCGCCCGGCGCGAGCGCGAGCACGGCCGCGGCGGCACCCGCCGCGAGCCAGCGCGGTCCCGGTGGCATCGGCAACCTCCCGGCGGTGATTGTGGCACACCGGCGAGGTCGCACTGAGCGACGAGAAGGGGCGTTAGCGGGATTGCCGCTGGAGCCTGAGGAGGGCGCGCTGGGCCGCCGAGCGAACCCCCTTGGCCGGGTCCTTCAAGGCGCGCTCGAGGCCCGCCCTCGCTTCGGGCATCTGCAATTCACCCAGGGAGCGGGCGGCGGCCGCGCGGCTCGCCTCCGGCGCGCCCTTGACGAGCCCGAAGAAGCGCGGGCGGCGGTCGACGATCCCCAGCAGCACGGGGACCGCTCGCGCGTCCCCGAGCCGCCCGAGGCTCAGGCAGGCGGCGCGGAGCACGTTCCGGTCGGGCGGGCTCTCCACGAGGCGGACCACCGCGTCGAGCAGCTCCACGGCCTCGAGCTTGCCCGCGCACTCGAGGGCGCCGAGCAGCACCTTCGACCGTTTCCGGGACAGGGCCCGGCTGACAAACCTGAGCGCGTGCTCCCGCGGCACGCGCGTGAGCGTGCTCATCATCTCCTGCCGCACGCCCGCCTCGGGATGCCCCACGAGGAAGAGGAAGTCCGCTCCGAGAGCCGGTGCCAGGACGTCCAGGAGCGAGACGACGCGCTTCAGCCGCGCGACCGACTCCTCCCGCTTGAGACCCTGGGTGACCAGGCGCACGCCGGCTTCTCCCTGCGCCGCCAGGAGATCTGCCGCCACCCGCGCGATCTCGTCGTCCGCCGTGTCGTGCAGGAGCTGCGCCAGATACGCCCGAGCCCCCGTGCCGAAGCCTGCGAGCACGGCCCTCGCCTGATCTCGGCGCGCCGGGTCAGCGCCTTTGAGGAGCACCAGTTTGAAGCTCTCCGTCGACGCCACAGCATCGACGACGCCCCGGACCGCATCCGTGAACCGCGGGAGATCGGGCGCGTTCGGGATGGCGCTGCCGAGGGCCGAGGTGAGTCGCGCCGCACCTTGGAGGTCTCCGGTTTGAAGCAGGCGCCCTAGGACTGCCGTCGCCAGCTCCGTCTCGGCGCTAAAGGCCTGCAGCATCCCTTCCCGCGCCATCGCCTCGGTCAGTGGGCCAACGATCTTGTCCAGGACCAACGCGGTCGACTCTTCGCCCACCCGCCCCAGCGTCAGCCCGAGCCCGGCTGCCGCTCTGGCGCGCGATACCCCGTCCGTCTCCGTGAGCGCCGCTGCCGTCCGCTCCACGAGCCGCGCCGCGAGGTCCTCTCGCCCCATCCGGGCGAGCGCCAGGAGCACGGGCGGGATCTGTTCCTGGACGGCTGGATCCAGGAACGCCGCGAGCGGCTCCTCGAGCAACCGGGACGCCTCCTTGAGCGTCAGCTCCGCCTCGGAAACCTGCACGGCCTCGGTTTCGGGTGGCGGCCCCACCTCGAGCGCTTCCGGCCCCGGCGCCCTCCCCGCTGCGAGCCGATCCGCCGCCGCGTAGGCGCGGGTGCCCACTTCGATGGTGCCGATCCCGCTCCCCGCCAGGAGGCGCTGCCAGAAGGAAGGGTCGCGGGGTGCGGTCTCGAGGGATTGGGCCAAGTGGGTCAGGAACGTGCGCAACTCGTCACCGGTGACGCCCCGGCGGATCGTGAGGCTCGTCAGCCCGCCATCGTCCATGAGCTTCTGCAAGATCTCGATGGTGATCCCGAACACGCGTGGGCTGGGGCGGGTGGCATTGACGACGATGGTCCGCTCCGCCATTGCGACGGTCAGGCTGGGGACCCGCGCAAGCATCGCCTGGGCGTGGCGCTCGAGCTGCTCGAGGGTGAGCATGATGAGCTCGCTCTCGGGCGGGTACAGGCGGATGTTGTCCACGACGGCGGCCAGCGAGCGGAGGACGTCGCGGGCCAGGAGCAGGGTCGGATCGTCCATGAGCGCCTCGGCGTGCTCGCGGCGCCAAGCCGCGGTGCCGACGCCGGACGCGAGGTAGATGACGGGGAAGATCCGGACGTGCCCGATCCCCTCGGCCTCCAGCCGCCGGGCCCAGGTCCCGACATCCTGCTGGGTCCCCTGGCCGGGGCCGCTCAGGATCTTGAGCAGCCCAAGGACGTCGGCGTCGGCGATGCCGCGCTCGAACGTGCACCGGCGGATATCGTGATCGGCGAAGATCCGGAGGAGATCCTGGACCACCGGCAGGAGCCCCTTCTGCTCGACTGGCTGGCCGTTAATATAAAGTCCCTGTTCTTCCTCGCCCAACGTCAGCGCGTCGACGCGCTTCAGCAGCTCGAGGAGCGCGGCGTCGACAACCGAGACCCCGTGCTGGACCAGCTCGCTGCCCGAGGGGTAGACGCGCATGTTCTTCACCGCCACCGCCACGGCGCGCAGCAGCCTGTCGGCCAGCGGCCACGTCTCCGCGTCCAGCGGCGGCCCTGCGCGGTCGGAGCCGAGGTCGAGGCCCAACTCGCGCTCGATCTCGGTGGCGGAGAAGAGTTGCCCCGAGAGCTCCTGCGCCCGCTGCCGGTAGATCTCCGCCTTTCCCGGGTCGTCCGAGCGCTCGAAGTGATAGGCGAGCGGCCCCAGCACCTGCTCCACGTGCCCGCCGGCGAGCCGCTCGGTCACCTCGCCCACCGTTCGGTGAGTCCGTTGGCGGTCGGTGGGATCCATGCCGGCGTAGACGATCTGCTGGAAGCACTGGGAGAGGAAGCGAACCTCCTCCTCCTCGTCGGTCCCTATTCCCGGATCCTCGAAGACCCGCTGCTTCTTCCCCCTCTCCACCAGGTGCTGCGTCTCGCCCGGATCCTTGCCCAGGACGCTGGCCAGCATCGCGAGATCCATGTGGGAGCCGACGACGGCCGCCTTGGCGATCGCCTGGTGGAGCTCCTGGTCGAGCGCGTCCAGCCTGCCTCGGATGGCCCCCTCGAGAGACGTGGACATGGCCGCGGGCTCCACCGCCGCGAGGTCCCAGATCCCGTCCACCGCCCGCAGCGCGCCCCCGTTGATCAGCGCCTTCAGGGTCTCCTCGACGAAGAGCGGAACCCCCTGGCTGGCCTCCTGCAGGCGGCGGAGGAAGTCCGGGGACGGGGTGTGTCGCTGCAGGATCTCCGTCACCATCTGGCCGACCTGCTCCCCCGTGAGAGGAGACAGGCTCACACGGTGAAGGTTGGGCGCCTGGCGCAGGAGGTCCAGGAGGCGGGCGAAGGGAAGCGGGGTGTCCTCGTGCCGCTCGAGCGCCTCGGACTGGACGGCGCCGTAAACGATCACGCGACCCTCCGCGCGGTCGAGGAGGCAGTAAAGGACCTCCAGGCTCGCCTCGTCCGCGAAGTGCAGGTCGTCCAGGAGGAGCACCTGCGGGGCGTCGGCCGAGAGGAGGCAGAGGAGGTCCGCCACCCCGTGGAAGAGCAGGCTGCGGCGTTCCTCCTGGGACCCGGCTTCCCGCCGGCCGTCGGGCGGCCCCAGCTCGGGCAGCAGGACGGCGAGCTCCGCGAGCGAGGGAGCACCGAGCCGGCTCCGCGCCATCTCCGGTTGCTCGGGCTCGCGTGCGAGGCACGCGGCCAGGACGGGCCTCAGCGTGCTGTACGGGATCGCGCTCTCCGATTCCAGGCACCGGCCGGAGAAGCAGCGGTGTCCCGTGCTCCCCGCGCGGCGCATCAGCTCCAGCAGGAGGCGGCTCTTCCCCAGGCCGGGGCTCGCCTCCACCAGGAGAACGCGGTTGTGTCCGCCATCGGTCAGCAGCCGCTCGAGCTCCGCAAGCTCCGCCTCGCGCCCCACGAGCCGCGGGCACGGGAAGTGCCTGAAAACCTCCACCTCGGGCGGGAGTCGCGACGCGCCGGCCCGAGTGACGCGGTTCTTCCCGGCGCGCTTCGAGCGGTACAGGGCCTCGTCCGCCGCCGCGACCAGCTCGGAGGCCGAGGGCGCGTCCACCGGATACACGGCCACGCCAAGGCTCGCCCTCACGGGGATGCCTGCGGGCGCCTTCGGAGTGACGAAGGGATCGCGGCTCACGCGCTCCCGGATCTGCTCGGCCACGAGCAGGGCGCCCGCGCCGTCCACCCCTTCGAGGAAGACCAAGAACTCATCGCCCGCGAATCGGATGGCGTAGCCGCCCTGAGGGATGGCATCGCGGATCAGATCGGCCAGCGCCTTCAGAACCCAGTCACCGTCGAGGTGACCGTAGGTGTCATTGATCTGCTTCAACCCGTCCAGGTCGAGCATAATCACAGCCAGCTGCGTGCCGTCCTGGGCGAGCTGGGCCAGACGCTCGCGCAGATACTGGCGCATGAACCGCCGATTGTAGAGCCCGGTCAGTTCGTCGACGAAGATCAGGCGTGAGGCCCCACGAATTCCCGCGAGCGCCATCTCTAACGCCCCTCCCGAGCCCGGACTGCCACGAGCATCGCTTCCAGTTTAGAATATGCCAGAGAGGGCGACCTGCACGAGCGCGATCACGTCACGGGCCGGGCCGCGAGGCCGGACGTCGCGGGCACGAGCCGGTAGATGTATGCGTCGTCGATGAACCTGCCGTTCACTGAGTTTCGGGGCGTGAGACTCCGACGAGCGCCGGTCCCGGCTGGAACTTCCAGCCCTTGGGCCCACGCGCCATCTTCAACCGCGCGGGCTTCGTCGGACGTTCAGCGCCCGCCAGTTGGGCCAGGACATCAACATGGTATTCGGTGACCGGTGTCTCCTTCGCGACCAGCAGGCGGAGCAGCCGATCGGCTGCGGATCCCATCGGAGCCTTGCGGTTCTCCCAGCGCGAAACCGTTTCGGGAGTTGTCCCCATGCGCTTGGCGAAGTCGACACCTTTCCGCAGGAACTTGATCTCTTCCGGCGCCAATCGTCCCTTCTTGTAGATCACTGCGGCGGCGATCGCGCGGTGCAAGCCTTCGATGGCCGGGATCCCCGTGTACGTCTCTCCGCACCGTTGGCACTCGCTGACCTCGATGCCGTCCACGATGACGTTCGGCAGACCGCACTCCGCGTACCGGTAGTGCTTCTCCCGCCGTGTCTTCACCGGACCACCGCACTCGGCACACCTCGTCATCGTCGAATCCTCCACGCCGTCACCACGGTCGCCTCCGTTGCGGAGCCCAGGGTCACGACCACACAGATGCTGTTTGTCTTCACGCGATGCCGCCACGAGTTCGCCATCTCTGGCGTCGCGTGATCCGAGAGGTGAAGAACGCCTGACGCCAGGATGTCTCGCAGGAGCTTGCGGGCCTCGCTCGCACTGACATTCAGGCCCTCGATCACGTAGTCATCATACTCAAGTCTTGATTAAACATCAATCCGGCCAGACACGCATTACGCCTCGCCGAGATCCTTGGAGCCCGGGCCGGAAAGCGTACCGAGGAAGAACCCGGCGAACAGAGATCAGGCGACCCGCCCCGGCCTCCGCACCACCGGCGAGGTTCTCGGCGCCCCTGAGCGTGGACGTGTGGCCCGTCGTAGTTGCCCCAGCACAGATGGAGCCGGCCGCGCCGGTGACGGGATAGGGAAAGCCGGGCGCGTCCGGGGTAGGATGCCCCTGTGAACGAGATCGACCGCCGGCGGGTACGGCGTCCAGCTGTGGCGGTACTGGGACCGCCACGTCTCGACCGACGACGCGTTCGTGGAGACGCACGTCTCGCCGGTGAGCGCGCGGGTGCGGGGCACCGTCATCGCGGTGCTCGTGCGCGACAACCAGGAGGTGCCGGCGGGCGCGCCGCTGGTGCGCCTGGACCCGCGCGACCTGGAGGTCAAGGTCCACCAGGCGCGCGCGGCGGTGGCCACGGCGGCGAGCCGCCTGCGCATGGCGACGGCCGGGGTCCCCATGACGGACGAGTCCACCCGCAGCCAGGTCGCGCTGGCCGAGGCGACCGTGGCCAAGGCGGCGCTCGGCATCGAGAGCGCGCACCGCGTGGTCGACGAGCGTCGCAGCCGGCTCCTGGCGCGCCGGGCGGCCGTGCAGGCCGCGCAGGCCGACGTCACGGCGCGCCGGGCCGACTTCGAGCGCGCGCGCCTCGACCGCGGGCGGATGGAGGAGCTGTTCGCGCGCCGGCTGATCGCGCGCCAGGACTTCGATCACGCCGACAGCGCGTTCCAGATGGCCGCCGCGGCCGTCGAGGCGGCGCGGCAGCGGCTCGACGTGGCGCGCGCCGAGGTGGCGCAGGCCGAGGCCGAGGTGGCGACGCAGGAAGTGGCGCCGGCGCAGGCGCGCCGCCAGCGCGAGGAGGCGGAGGCGGCGCTCGGCGACGCGCGGAGCCGGCGGCGGGAGGTGGGCATCCGCAGCGCGGAGGCCGCCAGCGCCGAGGCGCAGCTGGCGGAGGCGCGCGCCACCCTCCGCGAGGCCGAGCTGAACCTCGAGCACACGACGGTCACGGCGCCGGTGGCCGGCCGCGTGACGCGACGAACGGTTGAGGTCGGCCAGGTGGTGCAGCCCGGCCAGCCGCTGCTCGCCGTCGTCGACGTCGGGAACGTCTGGGTGATCGCGAACTACAAGGAGACGCAGCTCACCCACGTGCGCCCGGGCCAGCGCGCGACGATCTCGGTGGACACCCACCCCGGGCTCGTGCTCCGCGCGCGCGTGGACTCGATCCAGAGCGGCACCGGCTCCCGCTTCTCCCTCCTGCCGCCCGAGAACGCCTCCGGCAACTTCGTGAAGGTCGTCCAGCGCATCCCCGTGAAGCTCGTGCTGGAGCCGGGGCAAGACGGGCCCGCGCTGCTCGTGCCCGGCATGTCGGTCGTCCCCGTCATCGCGGTGCGATGAGCCCACGCATCCACCGGGCCGTCGTCTCCATCACGACGATGATGGCGACGTTCCTGGTGATCCTCGACGTCACCATCGCCAACGTCGCCCTCGACCACATGCGCGGCACGCTGTCGGCCGGCGTGGACGAGATCACGTGGGTGCTGACCTCGTTCCTCATCGCCAACGCCATCAGCCTGCCGATCACCGGGTGGCTCAGCGACCTGCTCGGCCGCAAGCGGCTCTTCATGCTGGCCACGGTCGCGTTCACGCTCACCTCGGCGGCGGCGGGCGCGGCGCCGAGCCTGACCGTCATCGTGATCGCGCGGTTCCTCCAGGGGCTGGCCGGCGGGCCGCTGGTGCCGCTGTCGCAGGCGACGATGATGGAGACCTTCCCGCCGCGGCAGCGCGGGATGGCGATGGCCATCTGGGGCGTCGGCATCATGTTCGCGCCGATCATCGGGCCGACGCTCGGCGGCTGGATCACCGACAACTGGAGCTGGCGCTGGGTCTTCTACATCAACGTGCCGGTGGGCGCCGTGGCCGTGCTGCTGACCTGGCTCTTCATCTCCGAGCCGGCGACGGAGCGGCCCGCGGTCCGGCGCGTGGACGTGGCCGGCCTCGTCCTGCTCGTGCTCGGCATCAGCGCCCTGCAGTTCGTGCTGGACCGGGGCCAGCGCGAGGACTGGTTCGCCTCGTCGCTCATCGGGTGGCTCAGCGTCGTGGCCGCGGCGGCGCTGATCGCGCTGGTCGTCCGCGAGCTGCGCACGGCCGAGCCCGTGGTGGACCTGCGCGTGCTGCGCCACCCGACGTTCGCGGTGGCGACGGCGGCCATGTTCGTCATCAGCATCGCGTTCTACGCGATCATGGTGCTCTCGCCGCTGTTCACCCAGATCCTCATGGCCTACACCGCGATGCTGGCCGGGCTGGTGCTGGCCCCCGGCGGTGTGGCCACCCTGGTGACGATGCCGATCGCCGGCGCCCTCATGAACCGCGTCGACCCGCGCTGGATCATCCTGACCGGCTGCGGGTTCAACGTCTACGGGATGTACCTGATGGCCACCCTCACGCTGGAGGCGAGCTACTGGCAGATCATGCTGCCGCGCTTCATCCAGGGGCTCGGCATCGGCTTCACCTTCGTGCCGCTGTCCACGGTGGCGCTCAGCGCGGTGCCGATGCGCGAGCTGGGCCACGCCTCGGGCCTCTTCAACTTCCTCCGCACCATGGGCGGGAGCCTCGGCATCGCCGCGGTGTCCACGCTGCTGGCGCGCGGCGGGCAGACGCACCAGGCGCGCCTGGCGGGCCACGTGAGCCTGTACGAGCCCCAGGTGTGGGACCGCTACCAGACCCTGGTCGGCCTGTTCGCCGCGCGCGGCGCCGACCCGGCCACCGCCGAGCAGCAGGCGTGGGCGTACCTGTACGAGATGGTGCAGCGCCAGGCGCTGTTCCTGTCGTTCATCGACAACTTCTGGCGCCTGGCGTGGATCTTCGTCGCCGTCGTCCCGTTCGTCCTGTTCCTCGGGCGCCGGCCGCGGATGGCCGGGACGCTGCGCGACCTCGACCGCCCCGCGGCGATCGTGGAGGGCTGAGCAAGCGCTGGGGAGCTAGTTGCTGATCGTCCCGGTGAGGTTGTTGTTGGCCGTGTTTCTCTCGGTCACGCCGGAAGGCTGGACGATCCGGGCCGTACACGCCACGCTGTACGTGCCCCCCAGAGGGATACCGCCGCCTATACCGATCCTCCCCGGGCTCCGGACGGAGAACGGGCGAGACTCCCCGGGCTTGTACTCGGTGCCTGCCGAAGCGGAGGAGAACGTGATGGGGTAGACGTAACCAGAGGGGGAGGGCCCCCTGAGCGTGCATTCGACACCCGCCTGGAGAATGGTCTGGTTGCCGTTGTTCTTGAGCATCGCCTCGAGGACGTGATGCGCCACAGGGTAGGGAGCCGGCCCTTTTCCAGGAACTGTTGAGCCGTGCCAGGTGGTCACCTTTTGCAGTGTGCTTCCGATCGCCGTGATCGCGAGATCATAGGTCTGTCGCTTCTCCGGCTTTATTAAAGGAGCACCGCGAGGAGTCTGAACCTCGAGTTTGGGGCGCGCTCCGGGAACTCCGCCTCCTGGCGGCTGCGACAATTGCGCGAGCCTGCAACAATTGGGAGCTCCTTCGACGGAGACGTCACGCGCGGTGACGGGCCCTGAGCGCGCGTCGATAGCGGCGATCACGCAGCACGGTTGGGTCGAGGGCTGCGCGGACGTGGCCACCGGAATGAAGAGCGACAGAATCGCGAACAGCAGGCCCGATACGATAGATGTCTTCATTGCAAGCTCCTCCGCCTTCCGCCCGCGAACAACTACTTCATGGGGGCACCTCGAGTGGATGCGAGGGGAAATGCGGAGCAGTTGGACCGGGCACCCCCCAGGTTCACAGGCGCGTCTCGTCCACCGGGAGCCCCAGCCAGTGCTGGCCGACCAGCTCGTAGTGGACGAGGCGGCCCTGCAGGTGCTGGCTGATCACGTGAATGTCCTGGAAGTGGCGCTGGAGCGGATGGTCCTCGTAGATCGCGGTCGCCCCGGCGGCGGTGTAGACGGTGTCCACGATCTGCACCGCCAGCCGGATCGCGTGCGTCGCGGCCAGGCGCAGGGCCCGGCGAGGCCCACGTTGGCCTGGACCATCGGCTGATCGCGGAGCAGCGCCTGCATCGCCCGCGGGGTCTTGGCGCCGGCCAGCTCGACGAACGTCTCCAGGCCGGCGCGCGCCACCGCCAGGGCCACCGCGGCGTCGCCCGAGGCGAACAGCAGCGTGCGGGGGATCCGGTACAGCGGCCCGGTCTCCAGCAGCGGCGCCGTGGCGGAGAGCACGCTGCGCTCCGCGGGCACGAAGACGTCGTTCACCGCGAAGTGGTGGGTGCCCGTGCCGCGCATGCCCCGGACGCGCCAGGTGTCCAGCCGCTCGGCCTCGGCGGCCGGCACGAACAGGTAGCGCGTCTCCGGCTGGCCGTTCTGGAGCCGGACCTGTCCGTTCTCGACGACCTGGGCGTGCGCGGCCAGCCAGGCGGCGTGACGGCAGCCGGTGCTGAAGCCCTGGCGCCCGGTGACCCGGTAGCCGCCCGGGACCACGACGGCCCGGGCGGTCGCGGCCGGCGTGTTGGCGACGACGCTGCGCGGCGTGTCGACCCAGATCGCGCGCGCCACCTCGCGCGGCATCCGCGCCGCGTAGCTCGCGAAGATCGAGTTCTGGTTGACGATCCAGCCGGTGCTGGCGTCGGCCTTCCCGATCTCCTCGATCACCTGCACGTGGGTCGGCAGGTCGAGCTCCGCGCCGCCCAGCACGCGGGGCAGGGCCAGCCGGAACAACCCGGCGTCGGCCAGCGCCTCGAACAGCGGCCGCGGAAGCTCCCGCTCGGCCTCGATCTGATCGGCGCAGGATCGGATCAGAGGAACCAGCTTGCGGGCGGCGTCGAGCGGCGATGGGGACTCGGTCGCGGTCATGGGAACGGGCTAAGAGTACACGAGCCCCGCCGCATGGTGTAGCCTACCGCGAGACCCCATGCAACGCAGCGAGCACCGGATCCTGACCACCCACACCGGCAGCCTTCCCCGTCCGCCCGCGCTCCGCGACCTGCTGGTGCGCCAGGACCGCGGGGAGGCCGTGGACGCCGCGGCCCTCGCCCGCGAGGCCGAGGCCGCGGTGGCTCACGTGGTGCGGAAGCAGCTCGAGGCCGGCATCGACGTCGGCAACGACGGCGAGCAGCCGCGGGTCGGCTTCTCGACCTACCCGGCGAAGCGGATGCGCGGCTTCGGGGGCGAGAGCAAGCGGCGCCTGTCCCGGGACATCGCCGAGCACCCGGACTACGCGGCGCGCCTGACGCGCCAGCGCGGGGGCGCCGCGCGCATCAACGACGCGCCCCAGGCGGTGGCCGAAGTGGCCTACACCGACCTCGGCGAGGCCGCGGCCGAGTGCGCGCTGTTCCAGCGCTGCGCGGGCGCCGAGCGGGACGGGTTCGCCGAGGCGTTCATGACCGCGGCCTCGCCGGGCGTCATCGCCACCATCATGCTCGACGCGTACTACGGCTCGCACGAGCGCTACGTGCGCGCGCTCGCCCGCGAGATGCGCAAGGAGTACGAGTTGATCGTGGCGCGCGGCTTCGTCCTCCAGCTCGACTGCCCGGACCTGGCCATGGAGCGCGCCCGCTTCTTCCAGGACGAGCCCCTCGACCGCTTCCTCGACGCCGTCGCCCTCCACGTGGACGCGATCAACGAGGCGGTGGCGGCGCTCCCGCCCGACCGCGTCCGCCTGCACCTCTGCTGGGGCAACTACGACGGGCCGCACACCCACGACGTGCCGCTCGAGCCGCTCCTGCCCATCGTCTATCGCGCGCGGGTCGGCGCCCTCTCGCTGCCGCTGGCCAGCCCGCGGCACCAGCACGAGCTGCAGGCGTTCCGCCGCCACCCGCTCCCGGACGGCTGGCTCTTCGTGCCCGGCGTCATCGACTCCACGACCAACGTCGTGGAGCACCCGGAGGTCGTCGCCGACCGCATCACCGCGGCCGTCGCGGCGGTGGGCGACCGCACGCGCGTCCTGGCCGGGGTGGACTGCGGCTTCGGCACCTTCGCCGGCTCCCAGCTCGTGGAGGAAAGCGTGGTATGGACGAAGCTCCGCACGCTCCGCGAGGGGGCCGACCTGGCCACGAAGCGGCTGTGGGGTTGAGCGTGTGCGGGTGCTGCCACGCGCCCGCGTTCTCCCGGGCCGCGCTCGCCGCGCGGCGCGGGCACGGGCGCCCGCCGGCGCCCGCCGCGCACGCCCGGCACGCGGGCGAGGCGCGCGCGGTCGGGGCGGCGCGCCAGGCCGACGCGGCGCCGGGAGTCCGTGGATATTCGCCGCCGCCGCCGCCCGTCAGCCCGATCCGGGGCCTGATCGATTTCCACACGCACGCGGCGCCCGACGTCTTCGGCCGCGCCGTGGACGACGAGGAGCTGGCGGCCATGGCCGCCGCGCGGCAGATGGAGGCGGTGGTCTTCAAGAGTCACGTGACCCTCACCGCCGATCGCGCGTGGCTGGCGCGCAAGCACGTCGCGGGCATCAAGGTGTTCGGCGGCATCACCCTCAACGCCGCCGTGGGCGGGCTGAATCCCGCCGCCGTCGAGTGGATGTGGCGCATGCAGGGCGGCCACGGCCGGGTCGTGTGGCTCCCGACCTTCGACGCCGACCACCACGTGCGCCGCGCCGGCACGGCGCCGGCGGGCATCCGCGTGGTGGACGAGCGCGGGGCGGTACTGCCGGCCGCCCGCGACGTCTTCAAGGTCTGCGCCGCCCAGCGGCTCGTGGTGCACACCGGCCACGCGTCCGCGGACCAGGCGCTGGCCCTCATCGCGGCGGCGCGCGAAGAGGGCTGCGAGCGCGTCGTGGTCACCCACGCGCAGCTCGACGTGGTGGGCATGACCGAGGCGCAGATGAAGCAGGCGGCGTCCATGGGGGCGAAGCTGGAGCTGTGCGCGCTGGCCGCGCTGGTGGGGCCGGAGGCGCCGCTCGAGTGGATGCGCCACTCGGCGCGGGTGCCGCTCGCGGAGACGGCGGCGTGCATCCGCGCGGTGGGCGCGCAGCACTTCGTGCTCGGGACCGACCTGGGCCAGACCGGCAACCCGACGCCGGCCGACGGCCTGCAGATGTTCGTGGCGGGCCTCGCGGCCGAGGGCATCAGCCGGGAGCAGATCCAGACGATGGGGCGCGAGGTCCCGGGCGCCCTCCTGATGGGCTAGCCATGCGCGTCGAGATCATCTGCACGGGCGACGAGGTCCTGACCGGGAAGATCGTCAACACCAACTTCGGCTACATGAGCCAGAAGCTGGAGGACGTCGGCCTCTCGGTCCGGTGGGAAACGACGGTCGGCGACGACCGGGAGAGCCTGCTGCGGGCGTTCCAGCTGGCCGGGGAGCGCGCCGACGCGGTCATCGTCAACGGGGGCCTCGGGCCCACGGTGGACGACCTGTCCCAGGAAGTCGCGGCTCAGGCCGCCGGCGTCGAGCTGGTCCTCGACGAAGCGTGGCTCCACCGGATGGAGGAGTTCTTTCGCCGGCGCAGCCGCGTGATGCCGCCCAACAACACGAAGCAGGCCATGCTGCCCGCCACCGCGGAGTTGATCGACAATCCGATCGGCACTGCCTGCGGCTTCGCGCTCGACATCGGCCGGGCCCGCTTCTTCTTCACGCCCGGGGTGCCGCGCGAGCTCAAGCGCATGCTCGAGGAGCAGATCATCCCGCGGCTCCTCGCGAAGAGCGGCCTGCAGACCACCATCCATCTGAAGCGGTTCCACTCCTACGGGCTCGGCGAGTCGCACGTGGACGCGCTGCTGGCGGGCGTGGACGCGCTCGTGCCCGACGGGAGCGTGAAGCTCGGCTTCCGGGCCCACTACCCGCAGCTCGAGACCAAGCTGTCGGTGCGCGGCACCGACCCGGAGGACGTCCGGCGGAAGCTCGCGCCGGTCGAGCGGGAGGTGCGCAAACGGCTCGGCAACTTCATCCTGGCCGAGGACGATCAGACGCTGGAGGGCGTCGTCCTCGAGGAGCTCGCCGCGCGTCAGGCCTCGCTCTCGATCGTGGAGACGTTCACCGGCGGGCAGATCGCCGCGCGCATCGCCCACCTGCCGGGCGCGGAGAAGGTCTTTCGCCGCGGCGTCGTGGCCCGCGACCTCGCCGAGGTGCGCGCGGCCGTCGGCCTCGAGCCCGGGCCGGCGGCGGGCGAGGTCACGCGCGAGACGGCCGAGTCAGTGGCGGCGGCGGCGCGACGGCACACCGGCGCCACCCACGCGCTGGCGGTCCTGATCGATCTCGACCAAGGCGCCGACCGGATCGACTTCGGGGGGACCATCTGCCTGGCGATCGCGACCGCGGGGGACGTGGCCGCGCGGCGCAGCCGCATCGTGGGCGGCCGCG
>JACPCH010000160.1 GCA_016179875.1 Candidatus Rokuibacteriota bacterium
CTCGCGCCGGGCCAGCGCGCGATCGGCGGCCCGGGCCCGCGCGCGCGCCCGGTCGAAATCGCGGACGACGACGGCGTTCAGCGCGCCGTCGTATTTCGCGACGCGCGCCAGATAGAGATCGAGCAGCTCGAGACAGCCGATCGTCTTCTTCCTGATGGCGGCGGCGAGCTGCCGGGCGGAGCGGAACGGGACGTCGAGCATCGCGGCGCCTCCTGCTGAAATCCTCGTCTCGGTGCGCAGCGTGCGGCTCACAGCCGGCGCCGCAGGAAGTCGGTCACCAGCGGCCACGCCAGGTCGGCGTAGTGCGGCTGGTAGCCGTCGTTGTCGGGGTGGCGGAAGCCGTGGTTGGCGTCGGAGAAGAAGTGCCATTCGACGGGCCGGCCGTTCGCGACGAAGCTCTGCCAGAGCGGGCCCTGGATGGCGGGCGTCGCGATGTAGTCCTGGCCGCCGCAGAACACGAGCGAGGCGCAGGTGAGGGTCTTCGCGAGCTTGAACGCGTGCCGGGGCCGGTGCGGGGTCTCGGGCTCGTCGCGGACGGACGGGTAGTAGAGGACGATGGCGCGCAGCCCGGGATGGTCGGCCGCGAAGGGGATGAGCAGCCGGCCGCCCATGCAGTGCCCGATGGCCGCGGTGCGGGCCGGGTCCGACTGCATGCGCTCGACCAGGTGGCGCCAGGCCTCATCCAGCTTCGCCAGGAAGTCGTCGTCGGAGTGCTTCGCCTGGAGCTCGGCGCCCTGCCCGATGTGGTGCGCGCCGCCGATCCCGAACATGTTGAACAGGCTCGGCGCGAGCACGTTGAAGCCGAGGGCGGCGAGCCGGTACGCGTCGAGCTTGTAGTCGGCGGTGACGCCGTGGGCGTGGTGCGCCATCAGGACCCCGGGCCGGCGGCCGGCGCCCTCCGGGTGCGCCATGTACCCGCCGAGGCCGTCGGCTTCCTGCGTGAGCATGCGCGCGACGATGTTCATGACCGTCCTCCCTTGCGTGGTCGACCGTGGTCGCGTACGAAGACGGCGATCTCGGCCTTGGTGACGCGGCCCTCGGCCACGCCGAAGACCAGATCCGTCAGAGCGTTGTCGGGCGCCTCCAGCCACCGGCCGTTCAGGCCCAGGAAGGCCAGCATCGCCACGAGCCCGGTGCGCTTGTTGCCGTCGACGAACGGGTGATTCTTCACGAGGTGGAAGAGGTAGGCGGCCGCCTGCTCCTCCAGGCTCGCGTGAAGGAACTCGCCGCCGACGGTCGCCGCGGGCATCGCCAGCGCCGACTCCAGGAGCCCCACGTCGCGGACCAGCGCCGAGCCTCCGTAGCGCGCGATCTGGTCGGCGTGGAGCGAGAGCACCTCGTCCAGCGTGAGAAACCCGACGCGCACTACTCCGCGAGCCGCCGGAAGACGCCGCCGTACCGGCGGTGGGCCTCGGCCACGATCCGCTTGAGCCGGGCGGTGCGCCGGCGGGCACGCACGGGCGACACGACGATCACCTGGCCGTTGGTCGAGACGTCGAGGGGGGTGTGGGCGTCGATCCCCACGCGGTCGAGCAACCGCTTGTCGAGGACGAGCGCCAGGCTGTTACCCGTTCGGGTCAGCTTCTTCCGCATGCCGGGCCTCCGTACGGACATGATCGCACCCCGGTCCGTACCGGGGCAAGCGTGACCCCTCACGCCCGAGCCTCGCGACGCTCCCGCCACAGGCTCATCCGCCACCGCGTCCCGATCAGCACGGTGAGGGCCAGGCCGGCCGCGGCCAGGG
Organism: Candidatus Rokuibacteriota bacterium; assembly: GCA_016179875.1. Classification (GTDB taxonomy): domain Bacteria; phylum Methylomirabilota; class Methylomirabilia; order Rokubacteriales; family CSP1-6; genus GWA2-73-35. The sequence goes on from JACPCH010000160.1 coordinate 1,745, forward strand.
CGCTGATGGTCGGCCGATAGCCGACGCGCTCGATGAGCACGCCGGCGGCCATGAGCCCGAGCGGCAGGCCGTAGACCGCGAGCATCCGCACGCCCATGACCCGGCCGCGGAACCCGGCGCCGGCGGCGGCCAGCAGGCTCGTGGTCATCGAGATCATGGCCACGTTCTGGGCGAAGCCGGCGACGAGGAGGGCGAGGAGCCCCACGCCCAGGCTCGCCGCCTGACCGAAGCCGAGCAGGAGGACGTACCAGATCGCGGTGTGCACGAGCGTGGCGCGCCCGGGACGGCGCGTCCCGCGCGTCAGGACCATGGTGATCGACGCCAGGAGGCCGCCGAAGGCGAAGCTGGCGACGAGCCACCCGAGGCCCGTGGCGTCCACCTGGTAGACGCGCTGGGCGACGTACGGCAGGAGGCCGTTCGACACCGGGTAGGCCGTCAGGTTGACCAGGAACGCCAGCCACATCATGGCGAGCAGCTCGGGCCGCGTCCCGACGCGCACGAGGCCGTCCTTGAGGTCGCGCCAGCCCGACGGCCCTGGCAGCGCGACGCCCCGCGGCGCCGCCCCGGGGTCGGGCACCGGCGGCCGTCGCGCCACGCCGAAGGTCAGCGCGAGGCTCGCCGCGTAGAGGCCCGTGACGACGACGTAGGTGTAGCCGAGGCCGAGAACCGTGGAGAGCCACGCCCCGGCGAGCGCGCCGGCCACGCGCGCCGAGTCCGTGGTGGCGCGCGACAGGCCGACGGCGCCCATCAGGTGCGGCGGCGGAATCGTCTCGCCGACCAGCGCGTTCCGCAGCACGAGGTCGTTGGGCCGCACGAGCCCGGCGAGCCCCGCCACGACGAACACCCACGCCGGCGCGAGCCACCCGGCCAGCGCCAGCAGCATCAGGAGCGCGGCCAGCGCGGCGTAGGTGGCGCGCATCGCGCACAGCACGAGCCGCCCGCCCAGCCGGTCGCCCGCCACCCCGTAGAGCGGCGCGGCGAGCGTGCCGACGAACTGCAGCGAGCCGAAGACGGTGAGCCACAGGACCGAGCCGGTGTGGACCATCACGTACCAGCCCAGCACGACCGTCTCCATCTCGAACGCCCACGACGTCAGCAGGTCGGCGGGCCACTGGAAGCGGAAACTCTTGACGCGGAACGCGGCGAGGATCACCCGGCGAGCGACTCGATCGCCCGCGCCTCGTCGGCGGCGAGCGAAAGCTCGCGGCTGGCCAGGTCCTGCCGCATGTGCTCGGCGTCGGTGGTGCCGGTGAGCGGCAGCATCCCGACGGCCCGCGCGAAGGCGAACACCACCTGCGCCGGCGTCGCCTGGCAGCGCGCGGCGATGGCGGCGACCAGCCGATGGCGCAGCACCTCCGGGTTGGCGGTGAGCAGCGAGAAGCCCTGGTAGACGATCCCGCGCTCCCGGCAGAACGCGCGGACGTCGCGGTCCCAGCCGAGGCGCGCGAAGCAGCGGTTCTGGACGAACGCGGGGGTCTCGGCGCCGGCGGCCGCCATCTGCTCGAGGTGCCAGCGCCCGACGTTGCTCACGCCGAGGAAGCGCGTGCGGCCGGCGTCGCGCTCCTTCACCATCGCCGCCCAGGCCTCGCCGTCGTCGTCGGTCCAGCCGTGGCCGGCAGCGGGCCCGTGCAGCACGTAGCTGTCGACGTGATCGATCCCGAGGTGCTCGAGCGAGCTCCGCAGCGACTGGGCGACCTGCGTCGAAAGATCGGCCGCCGGGTCGTAGGGCAACCGATGGTCCTGGCCGCTCCGCGAGGTGAATTTCGTCTGGAGGAACAGCTCCGCGCGCGTGACCACGCCCGCGCGAAAGGCGGCGGCGAGCCCCTGCCCGACGCCGGCCTCGTGGTAGTGCCGCCGCTGGTTGGCGGTGTCGATGCCCCGGAAGCCGCTCCGGAGCGCGAGCTCCGTGAGGGCCGCGGTGCGGTCTTCCTTCCAGGCGGTGCCGTAGAGGAAGTCGGGAACGCCGGCCGGCGCCGGACGGACGCGCGGACTCGCCGTCAGCGCAAGCCTTCCTGTTCGCGCAGACGCTTGATGGCCTCGAGTTGCAGCAGCGATTCCCTGTCCTTCGGCCGGCCGAGATACCGCTTGATGCGGATGAGGTCATCGAGCCCGATCACCTGCGTCGGACGGCCACCGATCGACACGGTCTCGACGTGTGGCAGCAGGTCCTCGTACGTCCCGAGCGGCTCCAGGTAGCCGAGGAAATCCAGAGGCCACTCGCCGTCGACCTCGAACGTGTAGTTCTGGCCCAGCGCGAGCGCCTGGGCGTCCAGGCGGAACTTGAGCTCCGGTGGAGCGCCGCGCAGGGTCAGGTTCAGGGTCCCCAGGGCGGTCGCCAGGCGGGCGCCGCCCATGAGCGCCTCGGCCTGCCCGCCCACGATGATGAACTCCACGCCGTGCTCGGCCAGCACCGCGCAGAAGCGCTCAAGCGGGCTTTGCGCGACCGGCTCGTCCAATCTCCCGCACCCTCAGCGCCGCCCGCCGTCCGCGCTCGGCCCGGCGCGCGCGCTCCGTCGGCGTGACACGCATGTTGGCGCGGATGAGCGAGAGGTCCACGCCGCTCTCGTCGTACTGACCCGGCGCGCCGAACGGCCGTGGGGAGGGCGTGCTGGAGCTCGCCATGGTCGCCATTCTACGCCGGGGACCGGTCACGCGCTCACGCGAGCGCGGGGCGCACGCGCTCGGCGAAGACGGCCATCTGCGCGTCCAGCTCGGGGCCGTCGGCGGCGAGGAACTCGAGGACCAGGTGCTCGACGCCGCAGCCGGCCAGCTCCCCGATCTGCTCGGCCAGGGCGGCCGGCTCGCCCGCGAGCACGCGCCCGCCGTGCGTGGACCTGGGCGCGCTCTCGCCGGACCGCAGCACGCGCACGTCGTTGCGCAGCGTGAGCGCCGGGGGCGCCGCGCGGCCGCCGGCCTGGCAGAGCCGCGCGATCTCGGCCTGGCCGGCCCGCAGCTCCGCCGGCGGGCGATTGATCGGGTGCCAGGCGGCCCCGAACTTGACGGCGCGGCGGAGCGCGGCCCGGCTGTGGCCGCCGACCCAGATCGGCGGGTGCGGCTTCTGCAGGGGCTTGGGCTCGAAGACGAGCCCGCTGAACCGCGTGTACGTGCCGGCGAACGACGGCGCCCGGCTGGTCCACAGCTCCTGCATCGCCGCCAGGTGTTCGTCGGTCATGGCGCCGCGCTCCGCGAAGGGCACGCCCAGGGCGGCGCTCTCGGCGGCGACCCAGCCGGCGCCGACTCCGAGCACGACGCGCCCGCCGGAGAGCGCGTCGAGCGAGGCAATCATCTTGGCCGTGACGACCGCGTTGCGGTACGGAACGATGAGCACCGTGGTGCCGAGCCGGACCCGGCGGGTCACCCCGGCGAGGACGCCGAGCGTCACCAGCGGGTCGAAGACGGTCTCGCCGAAATTGACGACGTTGGCGTGCGGCACCACGACGTGATCGCTGACCCAGACCGAGTCGTAGCCGAGCTGCTCGGCCCGGACGGCCGTGCCCCGGATGATGTCCGGCGTGGCCAGGTGCCGGCAGTTGGGAAGCCACACCCCGAAGTTCATGGGCGTGTTATCCGGGCAAACGACACGCTTGTCAAC
>JACPCH010000161.1 GCA_016179875.1 Candidatus Rokuibacteriota bacterium
GACGTACCGCTGGATCGGCGGCGCGCTCTGCCGCGGCCTGGTGGCCCTCGGCGCGCCGGTCGAGATGGTGCCGGTCGCCGCCGCCGACGGCCCGACGCCCGCCTTCTGCTTCGCGCGCACGGCCAGCTACGAGCTGGAGATCGCGGGGCGCAAGGTCGTCGGCAGCGCCCAGCGCCGGCAGGGGACGTCGTTCCTCCAGCACGGCTCGGTCCTGCTCGGCGTGGACGAGTCGCGGCTGCGCGCGCTGTTCCCGACCACGGTCGACCCGCTCGCGACGCTGACGACGCTCGAGGCCGCGCTCGGCCGGCGCCCCGCCTTCGACGACGTCGCCGCCGCGCTCGCCCGGGCGTTCGAGGCCGAGCACGGGCTCGCCCTCAAGCCCGACGGCCTCAGCGCCGGGGAGGCCGCGCTGGTGGACGCGCTCGTCGGGGAGAAGTACGCCACCCCGGCGTGGCTCGCCGGCCCGGCGTGAGCCGCGACGCGTGAGCCGCGAGTACCCGGATTACCCACGCGTCGGCGTCGGCGCCGTCGTCCTCGACGGTGACCGCGTGCTGCTGGTCCGTCGCGGGCACGCGCCCGCCGCCGGGAAGTGGAGCCTGCCCGGCGGCCTCGTCCACGTCGGCGAGACGACCCGCGAGGCGGTCGTGCGCGAGGTCGCCGAGGAGTGCGGCCTCGCCGTCCGGGCCGTGGACATCGCCGGGGTCGTCGAGCGCGTCACGCGCGATGAGTCGGGGCGGGTCCGCTATCATTACCTGCTGGTGGACTACCTGGCGATCCCGGAATCCACGGCGATCGAGGCGGGCAGCGACGCCGCCGAGGCGCGCTGGGTTCCCATCGCCCGTGTCGCGGAGCTCGACACCACCGACGGCCTCGTGGACATGATCGGCCGGGCCCAGGCCCTCAGGGGAGGAGCGCGCGCGTGAAGATCGCAATCGTGCAGGAGCGCCTCGAGGACGTCACCGCCGACGCGCTCGTCGTCGGCCTCTACGCCGACGACAAGAAGTTACCGGAGGGGCTCGCGCGGCTCGACCGCGCGACGGGCGGCCAGATGAAGCGCGTCCTCGTCGCCGAGCGGTTCAAGGCGAAGGCCGGGCAGGTGACCCACCTGCACGCCGACGGGCGCCGCGTGGTCGTGGTCGGGCTCGGCCCGCGCGCCGAGATCGCGGCCGAGACGCTCCGGCGCGCCGCCGCGGCCGGGGTCCGCCGCGCGCGCGATCTGGGGGCGCGCGTCGTGGCCGCCGAGGTGCTGGGCGAGCGGCTGACGGCGCGCCAGCGCGCCCAGGCCCTGGTGGAGGGCGCGCTGCTGGGCACCTACGCCTTCGAGCGCTACAAGCGGGAGAAGGCCGAGCGTGTCGTGGGCGAGCTGCGGGTCGTCGAGGCCGACGCGCGGCGGGCGCGCGACGTGGCCGACGGCGTCCGGCGCGGCGAGACGTTCGCCCGCGCCGCCGCGCTCGCGCGCGACCTGATCAACACGCCGGCCAAGGACCTGAGCCCGACCGACCTCGCGCGCACGGCTACGGAGCTCGCGAAGGACCGGCGCCTCGGCGTGAAGATCCTCGACCGCGCCGAGTGCCGGAAGCTCGGCATGGACGCGTTCCTCGGCGTCGCCGCCGGCAGCGACGAGCCGCCGAAGTTCATCCACCTCACGTACGTGCCGGCGGGCCGCAAGCGCAAGCGCGTCGCCCTGATCGGCAAGGGCGTCACGTTCGACTCGGGCGGGCTCGACCTCAAGACCGCCGACGGCATGCTGCACATGAAGGACGACATGGCGGGCGCCGCCGCCGTGCTCGGCATCATGCAAGCGCTGCCGGCCCTCCGGCCGCCGGTCGAGGTGCACGGTCTCATCGCCGCCACCGAGAACATGCCGTCGGGCTCGGCGATCCGCCCCGGCGACGTGCTGCGCGCGATGAACGGCACGACGATCGAGATCGGCAACACCGACGCCGAGGGGCGGCTCACGCTGGCCGACGCGCTCTGCTACGCCGTGAGCCACGTGAAGCCCGACGAGATCGTGGACGTGGCCACCCTCACCGGCGCCTGCGTCGTGGCGCTCGGGCCCCTCTGCGTGGGCCTCATGGCGAACGACCAGGCTCTGGCGGGCCGCCTGCTGAAGGCGGGGGAGTCCGCCGGCGAGAGGCTCTGGCAGCTCCCGCTCGTGGACGAGTACCGCGAGCTGTTCAAGAGCGACGTCGCCGACCTCAACAACACCGGCGGCCGGCACGCCGGGGCGATCACCGCCGGCCTCTTCCTCAAGGAGTTCGCCGGCAAGACGCCGTGGGCGCACCTGGACATCGCGGGGCCCGCGTTCACCGAGAAGGACCTGCCGCTGGCGCCGAAGGGGGCGACCGGCGTGGGGGTCCGCACGCTCCTGGCGTACCTCGCGGAGTAGCGATGGGCGGCGGCGTAGACCTGCACTCCCACACGACGGCGTCCGACGGGACGCTGCCGCCGCGGGAGCTCGTGCGGGAGGCCGCGCGGCGCGGCGTGCGCGTCCTCGCCGTCACCGACCACGACTCGACCGACGGGCTGGCCGAAGCGTTTGACGAGGCGGCGCGCTGGCCCCCGCTCCAGATCGTCCCCGGGCTCGAGATCAACTGCGACGCGGACGACCGGTCCGGCGCGGCGGCGGCCGAGGTCCACGTGCTCGGCTACTGCGTGGACTGGGAGGCTGCGTGGTTCCAGGACTTCCTCTCCGGGCAGCGGGCCGAGCGCCGGGCGCGCGTGACGCGCATCGCCGAGCGCCTGGCCACGCTCGGGATGCCGATCGACCCGGAGGAGGTCTTTGCGCTCGTCCAGGAGGGTGCCGCGGGCCGGCCCCACGTCGCGCGGGTGATGGTGAAGCACGGGTACGTCAAGTCCGTGCGCGAGGCCTTCGACAAGTACCTGCGCGCGGGCGGCCCGGCCCACGTCCCGCGCAAGCGCCTGACGCCGGCCGAGGCCGTGGCCGTCATCCGCCGCGCCCGCGGCGTGCCCGTGCTGGCCCACCCGGGGCTGGCCGACCGCGACGACGTGATCCCGGCGCTGGTGCGGGCGGGCCTCATGGGGATCGAGTGCTATTACCCCGAGCACTCGGCGGCCCAGACCTCGCACTATCTCGCGCTCTGCCGCGAGCACGGCCTGCTGGCCACGGGCGGCTCGGACTACCACGGCCCGCGCACGGGGCGGACGGCCCGGCCCGGCACCCCCGCGGTGCCGATGGACGTGTGGGACGCGCTGCAGGCCTGTGCGGCCTCCGCGCGCGCCACCGCGCCCGGCGTGTGAACGTCCAGGTTTTCGGCTTCAACGACTGCCAGGACACCCGCAAGGCGCTGCGCTTCTTCGCCGAGCGGCGCATCGCCGTCCACTACGTGGATATGCAGGAACGCCCGGCCGCGCGCGGCGAGCTGCGGCGCTTCGCGGACAAGTTCGGCGCCGCCGCGCTCATCGACCGGGAGGGCCCGCGCTTCCGGGCCCTCGGCCTGCGCGTGGCCGGCGACTCGCCCGAGCGCCTGCTCGAGCGCGCGCTCGCCGAGCCGCGGCTGCTCCGGACGCCGCTCGTGCGCAGCGGCCCGCGCGTGGCGATCGGGCTCGCGCCCGGCGCGTGGCAGGCGTGGGTGGACGCCGAGAAGGGCGCCGAGCGGGCGGCGCCGACGAAACGGTGACGCCGCGGCCGTTCGCGATCCACGTCCCCGACGCGGTGCTGGCCGACCTGCGCGCGCGGCTCGAGCGCGTGCGCTGGCCCGACGAGCCGCCGGAGGCCGGCTGGCGCTACGGCACCAGCCTCGCCTACATGAAGGAGCTGGTCGCGTACTGGCGCGCGACGTACGACTGGCGCGCCCACGAGGCGCGGCTGAACCGGCTCCGGCAGTTCACGGTCGAGCTGGGCGGCATCGACCTGCACTTCATCCACGCGCCCGGCGTGGGGCCGGCGCCGCTGCCGCTCCTGCTCTCGCACGGCTGGCCCGGCTCCATCGTGGAGTTCGAGCGGCTCATCCCGCTGCTGACCGACCCCGCGCGCTTCGGCGGCGACCCGGCCGACGCCTTCACGGTCGTCGCGCCCTCGCTCCCGGGCTACGCGTTCTCGTTCCGCCCGGACCAGCCGCGCTTCGGCGTCGAGGAGATCGCCGACGTCTTCGCGAGCCTCATGACCGACGTGCTCGGCTACCGCCGCTGGGGCGCGCAGGGCGGCGACTGGGGCGCGTTCGTCACCTCCCGGCTCGGCCTCGCGTACCCCGACCGCCTGGCCGGCATCCACCTGAACCTGCTCGCGGTGCGGCGGGACCCCGCCCGGCCCGACGCGCCGACCGACGAGGAGCGCGCGTACCTCCAGCAGCTCCAGCACTGGCAGCGGGAGGAGACGGGGTACCAGTGGATCCAGGGCACGAAGCCCCAGACGCTCGCCTACGGCCTCACCGACTCGCCGGTCGGGCTCGCGGCGTGGATCGTCGAGAAGTTCCGGACCTGGAGCGACTGCGGGGGAGAGATCGAGCGGCGCTTCTCGAAGGACACGCTCCTCACCAACGTCACGCTCTACTGGGTCACCGGGGCCATCAACGCGTCGTTCTGGCCGTACTACGCCCGCGTCCATCGGCCGTGGCCGATCCCCGACGGCCGGCGGGTGACGGTGCCGACCGCCTACGCGGCGTTCCCGCGCGAGATCCTGCTGCCGCCGCGCGCCTGGGCCGAGCGGACCTACGACATCCGGCGCTGGACCGTGATGCCGGCCGGCGGCCACTTCGCCGCCCTCGAGGAGCCGGAGGCACTGGCGGCCGACGTCCGCGCCTTCTTCCGCGACCTGCGGTAGAGTCGGCGAAAGTCGCGGGAACCGAAGCCCCGAAAGAATCGTTCATTAGAGCAACGGAGCCGCCACCTGCCTCTCTCAGGGCACCGAGGACGTTTGCCGGGCGCGCGGCCCCCGCTACAAACAGGAGACACCGACATGGCCAATCCGTTGAGCCGCAGGGAAGTCCTGAGATTCGGCGCCTACACCACCGTCGGCGGCGTGCTCACGCCCGGCATCTCGCTGGCGCAGGCGATCGTCACCGACACGAGGGGCATCACCGCCCGCGACCTCCAGCTGAACGTGGGCGGCACGATGATCCCGGCCTACGACGCGCGGCCGGAGAAGCCGGGGCGCTACCCGATCGTGGTGGCGATCTCGGGCTTCACGGGCCTCTCCGAGCACCACAAGGACGTCGTGCGCCGCTTCGCCCACGCCGGCTACTACGCCATCGCCCCCGAGCTCTACCACCGCGAGGGCGGCATGCAGGGCAAGACCTTCCCGGAGATGGGCAAGATCGCGGGCGGCGTGACGCGCAAGCAGTACCTCGGCGACATCGCCGCGGCGGCCGACCCTTCCCGGAGATGGGCAAGATCGCGGGCGGCGTGACGCGCAAGCAGTACCTCGGCGACATCGCCGCGGCGGCCGACTTCGCGAAGCAGCAGGTCTGGGCGCGGGCCGACCGGCTGGGCGTCACCGGCTTCTGTGGCGGCGGGGCGCTGACGCTCCACTTCAGCGCGGAATACCCGGGCGTGACCGCCGTGGTGCCGTGGTACGGCCACGTCAAGCGCACGTTCTCCGACGCGCCGGGCGTGGACGCGTTCAGCCTGGCGGCGCGGATCACGGCGCCGGTGCTCGGGCTCTACGGGGCGGCCGACGCGGGGATCCCGGGCGCCGACGTGAAGCGCTTCGAGGCCGAGCTCCGGAAGACCAACCCGAGCGTGGAGTTCGTCCTCTACGAGGGCGCGCCCCACGCCT
>JACPCH010000162.1 GCA_016179875.1 Candidatus Rokuibacteriota bacterium
GCCCTCCGCGCGCGCCCGCTCGCACAGGAGCTTCGCCACGCGGGCGGTCGCCGTCTTGAGCGAGAGATCGTCCGCCAGCCCGACGAGGCTCCGCAGCTGGTCGCCCGCGGCCGTGACGAGCGCGAGCGCCACCGCCGGCTGTTCTCGGGCCACCCGCGTCATCGTCTCGAGGTCGATCACGTGCAGGGTGGTCTCGCTCATGGCCTCCGCCGTCACGATGTGCGAGCCCGTGCTGAAGGCCGAGGTCGTGCAGAAGATGTCCCCGGGGCGTTCGAAGATCTTCAGAATCTGCTCCCGCCCTTCGGGGCTGGCGCGATAGCACTTCACCCGACCGGCCGCCAGAATGTACAGGTCCCGGCACGGGTCGCCTTCCATGAAGAGGCTCTCCCCGGGGTGCCGTGACATCGGCCGACAGCGGGCGGCGATCGTCTTGATCGTGGTGGCGTCCACACCCGCAAAGGGGGGAAGAGCCGTCAGGAACCGGATCGTGTCGGCGGACACGCCCATGCGCTTAGAGTACCGCAGCGCCCAGGCGCGATGACACACGTGGCGGCAAAGTGGTAGCATCCCCCGGGGCCGCCGGGCGACGGCGGGAGCGGTACAACTCCCCGGAAACGTTGAGGAGGCACCCGAGCGATGGTCGTCCAGAGACGCGGACTCCGCGACAAGTACTGCATCGTGGGCGTGGGCGAGACCGAGTACTCGCGCGCCTCCAACCGCACCACGCGCGCGATGGCCGTGGAGGCGGTCCGCGCGGCCATCCTCGACGCGGGGCTCACCGCGCGCGACGTGGACGGCATGCTGGACTACCAGTCGGGCGACTCCACGCTCGCCAACCACGTGGCCTCCGACCTCGGGATCCGCCTGAACTTCTACATGGACGTGGTCGGCGGCGGCTCGTCCACCGAGGCGCTGATCGGCCTGGCGATGGGCGCGATCGAGGGCGGCATGTGCGACACGGTCGCGATCTACCGCTCGATGAACGGCTACAGTGAGTTCCGCATCGGCGGCACCGGGGCGCGCGCCGCCCAGCCGGTGCGCGGCCTCGACCTCGCCCAGATACCGTTCGGCATGCGGAGCGCCGGCCAGAACTTCGCGCCGACCTTCATGCGCCACATGTACGAGTACGGCACGACCTCCGAGCAGGTGGCGCACGTCAAGGTCGCCCACAGCAAGCACGCGTCCCAGAACCCGAAGGCGCTCCTGAAGGAGCGGGTGACGGTCCAGGACGTGGTCGGCTCGCGCTGGATCGTGAAGCCCCTGCACCTGCTCGACTGCTGCCTCGAGACCGACAACGCGACCTGCCTGATCGTGACGTCGGCCGAGCGCGCGCGCGACCTCAAGGGCCGGCCCGTGTACGTCATGGGCGTCGCCGGGCGCGTGTCGAAGCCGCGTCTCGACTTCCACTGGGCCCACGGCCCGATCACGCGCGTGGCGGGCTACTACGCGAAGGACATCGTGTTCGGCCAGGCGGGGATCGGGCCGGAGGACGTGGACGTCACGGGCTCGTACGACGCGTTCACCTTCACCACGATGCTGCAGCTCGAGGAATACGGCTTCTGCGAGAAGGGCGAGGGCGGCCGGTACGTCTCGAGCGGCATCATCGAGCTCGGGGGCCGGCGCCCCAACAACACCGCGGGCGGCCACCTCTGCGAGGGCTACACGCACGGGATGTCCATGGTCATCGAGAACGTGCGCCAGCTCCGCGGGACGGTGGACGACTACTGCCCGCGGGCCGCCGAGGGCGTCCACACCCACGACTACGCCCCGGGCCGCTGCCGCCAGGTCAAGGACGCCGGGATCGCGATGAATCTCGGCTGGGCCATCCCGGCGACGGGCAGCGCCCTCATCCTGCGTCGATGACGCGGCTCGCGTGCAACCGTGATTATTGTTGGACTGGGGGGACACGAGGCGCATCCCCCCAGACCCCCCTCTTCACGCCGCGATCGAGCCGGAGCTCGATCGCGCCCGCAACCACCGTCATGGAGGTGCCGCTGATGCCCCAGCCGGTCCAGTACCGCGGCATGTCGCTGATCGTCCCCGATAACGACACCGAGTGGATGGAGTTCTACGCCCACGCCCGCGCGCACCGCCTGATGGTGCGCGCGTGCGCGGCGTGCGGCCTCCTGCGCTACCCGCCCACGCACGCCTGTCCCTGGTGCATGGACCTCGGCTGGGCGTGGCGGGAGGTCTCCGGGCGCGGGACGATCTATTCCTACGAGATCGTCCACCACGCGATCCAGCCCGGCTTCAAGGAGCTGACGCCCTATCCCGTCGTGCTCGTCGAGCTCGACGAGCAGCGGGGCACGCCGACGCCGGACGAGGCGCTCCGGATCATCGGCGACCTCCTCAAGCCCGACCTCACGCCCGAGGCGGAGGCGAACGTGGCGATCGGCAAGCGGGTGCGCGTCATCTTCCAGGACCTCGCCGACCACATGGCGCTGCCCCAGTTCACGCTCGCCGCCGAGCCCCCCGCCGGCCGCGTGTGGCAGCTCCCGGGGTGACGCCGCCCGGCGGGGCGTGAGCCTAGAAGTACTCGAACGTCGCGGTCCCGCGCTCCATCCGGAGGCGCAGGTCCGCCATGAACACGAGGTACGGGTGGGCGCCGCGCGCGACCAGCGCGTCGCGGTCGCCGGCCAGGAGCGCGTCCGCGTCCGCCGCCTCGAGCCCCAGCTCGCCCATGGCCGCGCGCGCGTCGCGGAGGAACCGGGCGCGGAACGCGTCGTCGGCCTTGAGCGCGTACAGGCAGCGGTTGAGCCGGAGCGCCCGCGCCGGCGGGAAGCGGTAGTGCGGCTCGCTCATACCGGCCACTCCACGACGGCGTTGCCGTGGTGCCACGAGGGCTCGTAGCAGTAGACGTCGGCCTTGACGTCGCCGACGGCGCCGAGCAGCGCGATCCACGTCCGCAGCTCGACGTTCCCGGTCCGGTCGAGCTCCGCGCCCGTCAGCGCGGCCAGCTCGCGGCCGCGCCCGGCCCGGAGCGCGTCGAGGACGCCCCGGTCCCACTCGAAGTCCGGCGACGCGTAGCGGTCGGTCCCGGGGAAGTGCGACATCCCGCCCGAGGCCATCAGGACCACGCGCTCCGGGCGCGATCGCACGATCTCGCCGAGGGCCGCGCCCCACGCGTGGCAGCGGGCCGGCGTCGGCTGCGGCGGCAGGTAGACGTTGACGTGGAGCGGCACGATCGGCACCGCGGGGTCGGGCATCGTGAAGTGGAGGGGGACGAAGAAGGCGTAGTCGAGCGGCGCGTCCTGCGTGTAGGCGAGGTCGAACCCCCGCCCGATCCCCTCCTCGACGATCGCCCGGGCCAGGGGCTCGTGGATCGGGAAGCGGTAGCGGTAGCGCCCGAACGTGCCCGCGCACTCCGCCCCGGCGTACACGGCCAGCGCCGGCACCGCGTTCAGGAAGAACGCCTCGATGTGGTCGCCGGCGATGACCGCGAGGGCGTCGGGCCGCAGCGCCGTGAGCCGCTGCCGGACGCGGCCGAAGGCGGCGTGGACGCGCAGCACCAGGTCGCGGTCCTCCGTCTCGGGCCGCGCCAGGAGCTGCGGCGTGTGCGCGCAGGCGAACGCGCCGGCCAGCATCGTCAGGCCGTCAGCCGGCGCACGATCTCATCGAACGCCCGGTCGGCCAGCGCCCGCACCTCGTCGCGCGTGAGCGGCTGGATCGGGTGCGGGACGGCCACCGTCCGGTAGTCGGTGGCGCCGAGCGCGTCGGCCTGGGCGCGCGCGGCCCGCACGAACTCGGTCGAGATCACCGTCGCGGTCGGGATGCCGTGGTCCTCGAAGAACACGCCGTCGTGCACACTGCACGTGGTGCACGACCCTCAGTCGGCGAGCGCCTCGATCAGGACGTCGGTGGCCCCGACGATCTCCTGGCGCAGCGGGTCGGGCGCGGGCCGCGCGAAGGTCGGCTTCTTCCGGCGCACGATCGCCTTCGGCCGGGCGCGCTCGCGCAGCAGCTCCTCGATCCGGTCGAGCAGATGGTCGCCCTTGGCCTTCGAGATGTCGAGCAGCGTCACCGTCTTGCCGTCGAGGCTCGCGGGCCGCCGGGCGGTCTGGCGCGGGACGGCGACGGAGTCGGTCGGGTCGAGGTAGTCGGCCATGGGTCTCCTCCGGTTACGGCGTGCGGATCGGCCTGAACACCAGCGACGAGCCCTTGGCGAACGTCCAGCCGGGCACGATCGCCGAGAAGCGCCCGGCGGTGCCGCCGGCGACGAGGATCTTGATGTTGTCGGGCGAGCGGAACTTGGGAATCAGCGTCGTCTCGCGTGCGGGGTCCTCGAACTTCGCGAGGACGTGCTCGGGGAGCCCTCCGCCCCCGTCCCGGCCCGGCACGAGGTCCTTCACCGGCCACCGCAGGCGCTCCCAGAGCCAGCGCCGCACGTCGGGCTTCTTCCAGCCCGCGTCGCCGAGGACCGTCGCGTGCTCGGGCGAGAGCACGAGGAGCGTGTCGCCCCAGTGGGTCATCTTGTGGTGGGAGACGACGGCCAGGCTCGCGGCGATGGTGGCGAGCAGGTCCTCCGGCGTCCGTGACTGGTGATCGTAGACTCCGAGCGGCGCGTCGGCCGCCAGCACCGCGACCGTGCTCTGGCCGGGCGCGAACCCGTGCTCGACGCCGAGCGACTCCCAGGGGCTCGCTTCCTCGCGTTCCCCGATGCAGTAGGTGTAGCGCCCCGGGTGGGCGAGCGTGGACATGCTGACGACGCCGGGCGCGGCGCCGCCCAGGTTGACGCAGACCAGGCGGAGGGCCCGGCCGATGGTGGCGTTGGCGCGCCAGCCCGGGCCGAACACGCCGGCCCCGCAATTGACGTCGAGCGCCTGGCGGACGGGGCCGTTGATGACGATCAGCGGCGCGGGCGCGTTCGTCGTGGCCGACACGCCGTGGAGGTCGAAGGCCTCGTCGCAGACGGCCTCGACTGCCGCGATCACCACCGGCAGGTACTCGGGTCGGCAGCCGGCCATCACCGCGTTGATCGCGATCTTCTCGACGGTGGCCCGCCCGTAGTTGGGCGGCACGAGCGCGATCAGCTCGCCCGCGTCGCGTCCCGTCGCCGCCACCGCCCGCGCGACACGGGCCCGCGTGGGCGGCACCACCGGGAGCCCATCGGTAACGCCCCGAGCGTAGAGCGCCTCGATGGCGTCGGCTTCGGCGTCGGCGCCCGCACGGGACATGCCGCGAGGCTACCACACTCCGGCGCGCGCCCGGCCGCAGCCACGGCGGCGCCGGAGGGCGTCGAGTGCGCCTCACGTGATCCCGGTGGGGGGTGTCGGGGGGAGCCGCTAGCCCATGTTTGACATTAGGGACGTGGCCGC
>JACPCH010000113.1 GCA_016179875.1 Candidatus Rokuibacteriota bacterium
CGGCGAGGAGGACAACTTCTGGGCGATGGGCGACACCGGGCCCTGCGGCCCGTGCTCCGAGGTGCACTTCCACCAGGGCGACCACCTGCCGTGCGCGGAGGCGGCCGCCGGGCGGCCGTGCCTCGGCCCCGCCTGCGAGTGCGACCGCTGGCTCGAGGTCTGGAACCTCGTCTTCATGCAGTGGAACCGCGACGCGCAGGGCGCCCTGACGCCCCTGCCGCGCCCGTCCATCGACACCGGCATGGGGCTCGAGCGCGTCACGGCCGTCTTGCAGGGCAAGCAGTCGAACTACGACACAGACCTGCTGGCGCCGCTGATCGACCGGCTCGCCGCGCTCGCCGGCACGCCCTACCGCGCGCGCGAGGACGACGACGTCGCCATGCGGGTCATCGCCGACCACGCGCGCGCGGCGACCTTCCTGATCGCCGACGGCGTGACGCCGTCCAACGAGTGGCGCGGCTACGTGCTCCGCCGCATCATGCGCCGCGCGATGCGCCACGGGCGCCGGCTCGGGCTCACCGACCCGTTCTTCTGGAAGACGGTGGACTGGGTGGCCGAGGGGATGCGCGGCGCCTACCCGGAGCTGGCCGCCGAGCGGCCGCGGGTGCAGGAGGCGGTGCGCGGCGAGGAGGAGCGCTTCGCCGAGACGCTCGATATCGGCGTGCAGAAGATCACGGACTGGCTGGAAGCGCACGCCGGCGACACGCGGCGGGTGGTGGACGGCGGCTTCCTCTTCACCCTGTACGACACCCACGGCTTCCCGATGGACCTGGCCGAGGAGGTCTTCCAGGACGCCGGCTGGCGCGTCACCGAGGCGACCCGCGCCGCCGCCGGGGCGGCGATGGAGGAGCAGCGCGAGCGGGCCCGCGCCGGCGCCGCGTTCGGCACGGGCGAGGACGCGGAGGCGCAGGCGACCTACGCCCGGCTGTCCGCCGAGCTCCCGTCGGTCGAGTTCGTCGGCTACGAGACGCTCACGGCGCCGGCGCGTATCCTGGCTCTGGTGGATCCGGTCTCGGGAGCGGCGCGCCGGGTGAGGGAGGCGGCCGCGGGCGCCGAGGTCGAGATGATCCTCGACCGGACCCCGGCGTACGCCGAGAGCGGCGGCCAGATCGGCGACACGGGAACGCTCGCCGGCCGGAGCGGGCGCGGCCGGATCCTCGACACCTACTACCGGGGCTCGAAGCTCGTCGTCCACCGCGTGAAGGTGCTGTCCGGCGGCTTCCACGAGAACGAGGAGGTCGCGGTGAGTGTCGAGAGCCCGCGGCGGCAGGGGCTCCGCCAGCACCACACCGGCACCCACCTCCTGCACGCCGCGCTCCGGAAGATCCTCGGAACCCACGTGACCCAGGCGGGCTCGCTCGTCGCGCCCGATCACCTGCGCTTCGACTTCTCCCACGGCGCGTCGGTCAAGGACCGCGAGGTCGAGGCGATCGAGTCGCTCGTGAACGAGCAGGTCCAGGCCAACACGCCGGTGACGCGGATGGAGATGGACCTCGAGGAGGCGCTCCGGCTCGGCGCCATGGCGCTGTTCGGCGAGAAGTACGGCCAGCGGGTGCGCGTCATCAAGATCGGCGACTTCTCGGTCGAGCTGTGCGGCGGCACGCACCTCGAGCAGACCGGCGAGATCGGGCTCCTCAAGGTCGCCGCCGAGGGCGCCGTCGCCTCGGGCGTGCGGCGGATCGAGGCGGTGGCGGGCCCGGCGGCGCTCGAGGCCGTCGCGAAGAAGGAGGCGGCACTCCGCGAGGCCGCCGAGATCCTCAAGATCGGCCCGCTCGAGGTGCCCAGGCGCCTCCAGAAGCTCCTCGACGAGCAGCGCGCGCTCGAGAAGCGGCTCGCCGAGCTCGAGGCGAAGCTGGCGCGCTCCCGCGCCGAGGACCTCGTGGCCGGGGCGCGTCAGGTGAACGGCGTCGCGGTGGTCGCCGCGCGCGTGGACGGGCTCGACCCCGACGGCCTCCGCTCGGTGGCCGACACGCTGCGCGACCGCCTCGGCTCCGGCGTCGTCTGCGTCGGCGGCGTCGCGGACGGCAAGGTGAGCCTGGTCGCCGCGGTCACGAAGGACCTGACCGGGCGCGTGCAGGCCGGCAAGCTCGTCCAGGAGGTCGCCAGGGCCGTCGGCGGCAAGGGCGGCGGCCGCCCCGACCTCGCCCAGGGCGGCGGCCCCGATTCCGGAAACCTCGACGCGGCGCTCGCGCTCGTCTACGACCTCGTCGGCCGCGCCGTCGCCTGAGGAGGCCAGCGATCGCGACCATCCTCGTCGTCGAGGACGACGCACTCCACACCGCGCGGTGTCGACCACGGCGATGCACGCCGGCATCGCGCCTGGGCTAGAATAACGATCTATGGACGCCCTCGGCCGCATCCTGGTCGTTGACGACGAGGAGCCGGTGCGCGAGGTGCTCACCGAGTACTTCGGCGCGCAAGGCTACGCCGTCGAGGCCGTCGCGAGCGGCGCCGACGCGCTCGCCGCGGTCAAGCGCGGCCGGCCCGACCTCGTGCTCCTCGACGTCCGGATGCCGGGCATCGACGGCGTCGAGACGCTCCGGCGGCTCCGCGGTCTCGACGGCGGCGTGGCCGTGATCATGGTGACGGCCAACGAGGACGTCGGCCTCGCGCGCGAGACGCTGAAGATCGGCGCCTTCGACTACGTCGCGAAACCCTTCGACTTCGCCTATCTCGACCGGGCCGTGGCCGCGGCCCTCGTGCGGACCGGTGGGCCGCCCGGCGTGGTCCCCGAGCCTCCGGGCCCTGGCGGCGATCCGTGGGACGCGCTCACGCTCGCGGTCTTCGGCGCCGCGCGCCGCATGGCGTCCCCGGGCCGGGCCTCGACGGGCGCGCGCCTGGAAGACGCGGCGCTCGGCGCCGCGCGCGCGGCGCGCGCCGGCCGGCCGGCGGAAGCCGCCGAGCGTCTGGCCGAGCTCGAGCTACTCCTGACGATCGCCGCCCACTTCGGCGACTTTGCGGCCGCCGAGCGGGCGACGATGGAGGCAGCCGTTGCGACGGCGCGCCGATCAGCCCCGCCGACGCGCTGACCGCGCGCGCCGGCCCGCGGGCCGGCACAAGATCGAGCCCCACCTCAAGATCCTGCACACGCTCGCGGAGACCGTCAGCCGTACCCTCGACGTGGACGACGTCTTGCGGACGGCCCTCGAGGCGCTGACGGGCGTGACCGGCCACGAGATCGCGAGCCTCCACCTCCTGTCCGAGGACGGCCGGTTCCTCCACCTCAAGGGCGAGCGCGGCATGTCGGCCGAGCTGCGCGCGGTCAACCAGGTGCTGCCCGTCGGCCAGGGCCTGATCGGCCGCGTGGCGGCCACGGGCCAGAGCGTGCAGCTCGATATGACCTACAAGGACCCGCATCTGCTCCCGAAGGCGAAGGCGACGGTGCGGCGCGAGCAGATCCGCGGCTTCGTCTGCGTCCCGATCCACAGCCGCGGGCGCGTCCTCGGCACGCTGTCGCTCGGCCGGAAGATCCTCGACCGGTTCGAGGAGGCCGAGGTGGCGCTCCTCGAGGCCGCGGCCGACCAGATCGGGATCGCGCTCGACAACGCGCGCCTCTACTCGGAGACGCGCCGGCAGCTCGAGGAGCTGAAGCTCGCCCAGGCCCAGCTGATCCGCGCCGAGAAGCTCTCGGCGGTGGGCGAGCTGGCCTCGGGCGTCGCCCACGAGATCAACAACCCGCTCACGACGATCCTCGGGCAGGCGCACCTCCTGCTCTCGCACCCGGACGTCACCGCCTACGTTCAGGAGCGCCTCGGGATCGTCGCCAACGAGGCCACCCGCGCGGCGCGCATCGTGCAGAACCTCCTGCTGTTCGCGCGCCACTACACGCCCGAGCGCCGGGCCGTCTCGCTCCAGGACCAGGCGCGGCGCGTCCTCGAGCTGAAGGGGTACCAGCTCAGCCAGGACAACGTCCGCGTCGTCACGGAGTTCGTCGACTGCCCGGACGTCCGGGCCGACGACAACCAGTTCCAGCAGGTGCTCCTGAACCTCGTGCAGAACGCCCACCAGGCGATGGCCAGGCACCCGCAGCCGCGCGTGCTGACCGTGCGGGTCTGGCCCGAGCGCGACACGGCGTGCATCGAGGTGCGCGACACGGGCCCCGGGATCCCCGAGGACGTGCTCCCGAAGATCTTCGATCCCTTCTTCACCACCAAGCCGCCGGGCGAGGGGAGCGGCCTCGGCCTGTCGGTCTCCTACGGCATCGTCGCCGAGCTCGGCGGCCGGCTCCGGGCCGAGAACCACCCGGCCGGCGGCGCCTCGTTCGTCGTGGAGCTGTCGACCGGCGAGGCCGCGGCCGGAGAACGCCCGGACTGAGCGCGACGCTGGCGCGCGCCCTGGCCACCACCGGGCTCCTCGCGTGCGCGGTCGCCGGCTGCGCCGGCGTGGGCGCGCCCGTGCCCGGTCGCCCGGCCCACCACCGCGAGCACGGCTTCGCCAACCTGAATCCGGGCTTCGAGCGGCCGGGCTTCTGGACCGTCCAGGCGTTCCGCCTCCGCCGGGTCTGGGCCGCGCTCTTCGGCGGGCGGCCGGCGCCGGCGTTCCCGCGGGTCGCCAACGACGGGCGCGCGCTGCGCGAGAACCGGGGCGAGGCGACGCTCACCTGGGTCGGCCACGCCACGCTCCTGATCCAGCTCGACGGCGTCAACGTGCTGACCGACCCGCACTGGTCCGAGCGGGCGAGCCCGCTCGCCTGGCTCGGCCCCCGGCGCCTCAACCCGCCGGGCCTCGCCTTCGAGGATCTGCCCCCGATCCACGCCGTCGTGATCTCCCATGACCACTACGACCATCTCGACCGCGCGACCGTCCGGCGCCTGGCCGCGACCCACCGTCCGCGCTTCCTGGTCCCGCTCGGCATGAAGGCATGGTTCACGTCCGTCGGGATCGCCGACGGCGTGGAGGAGCTCGACTGGTGGGAGACGCGCCGCGTCGGCGCGGTGACGTTCACCTGCGTGCCCATCCAGCACTGGTCGGCGCGCACCCCCTGGGACACCGACCGGCGGCTGTGGAGCGGCTGGGCCGTGGCGGGGCCCGACCGCCGCGCCTTCTTCGGCGGCGACACCGGCTACGGGGAGGGCTTCCGCGAGCTCGGCGCGCGGCTCGGCCCGTTCGACCTCGCGCTCGTCTCCATCTCGGCCTACGAGCCGCCCGCGATGATGCGCCACACCCACACGACGCCCGAGGAGGCGCTGCGGCTCTTCGCCGACGTGGGCGCCCGGACGTTCGTGGCGGTGCACTGGGGCACCTTCGACATGTCCGAGGAGCCCGTGGATGAGCCGCCCCGCCGCCTCCGCGCCGAAGCCCGGCGCCTGGGCCTGCCCGCCGACCGCGTCTGGATCCTCGAGCACGGCGAGACCCGCCGCTGGTAGCGGCCTGAGGCGCTGCCGCCGGGCGCGGCGCTGGCGGGGCCCTGTTCGACCACGCGCCCGGCGCCCGGCGGCGCTCGTCACGTGGCTTCCAGCAGCAGGCCTATGAGGTAACGGGTCTCCGGGATGGTGAGGACGACGGGATGGTCGGGCGCCTGGGTCAGGCGCTCGACGACGCGGAGCCGCGCGCCGGCGTCGGCCGCTGCCGCGGCGCAGACGGCCTCGAAGTCCGCCTCGGCGATGTGGTGGGAGCACGAGAAGGTCAGCAGGCTCCCACCGCGCTCGAGCAGGCGCATCGCCCGGAGGTTGATCTCCTTGTAGCCGCGGAGCGCCGCCTCGACGGCGGCGCGGCTGCGGGCGAAGGGCGGCGGGTCGAGCACGATCAGGCCGAAGCGGGCCCCGCCGCGCTCGAGGCGCCGGAGCTCGTCGAACACGTTGGCGGCGACGAGCTCGGCGCGCTCGGCGACGCCGTTCCGGGCGAGGTTCTCCCGGGCGCCGGCCAGGGCCTCGGGCGAGGACTCGATGCAGACGGCGCGGCGGGCGCCGCCGGCGAGCGCGTGGCAGGCGAAGCCCGCGGTGTAGGCGAAGGCGTCGAGGACGTCCCGGCCGTCGGCGCGCCGCCCGGCCCTGACGCGGTTCTCCCCCTGGTCGAGGTAGAGCCCCGTCTTGTGGCCGGCGCCGAACGTGACGCCGAGCCGCACGCCGTCCTCGTCCACCTCGACCGCCGGCGGCCCCGGCGCGCCGGCCCAGCCGCGCGCGGGCTCGAAGCCCTCCATCCGCGCCGGCGCGTCCTCGTCCAGGGCGAAGACCGGCAGCGCGCCGACGGTGGCGGCCAGGGCGTCCAGCACGGTGGTCCGGGCCCGCGCCATGCCGAGCGTCAGGCACTGGACGACCAGCACGGGGCCGTAGCGGTCCACCACGAGGCCGGGCAGCCCGTCGGCCTCGCTCCAGACCAAGCGGCACGCCCCCGACGACGCGGCGCGCCCCCGGAGAGCCGCGGCCCCGGCGATCCGCCGGCGGAAGAAGGCGGCGTCGAGCGGCTCGTCGGTCCAGGTGAGGAGGCGGCAGCAGAGGGCCGGGCGCGGGTTGTAGAAGCCGCGGCCGACGAAGCGCCCGCCCGAATCCACCACGGTGACGGTCGAGCCCGGGGCCACGTCGGTCACGTCGCCGACGTCGCCCTTGAAGATCCAGGGGTGCGTCCGCGCCCGCTCGTCCCGCCCGCGCTTGAGCCGGAGGACCGCCCGGTGCGCCACCTAGCGTCTGCGGAGAACGACCACCATGAGCAGGGGGTGGCGGGAGCGCTCGAGGACCTGGTGCGGCTTGAAGCCGAAGAACCACTGGACGAACTCGAATCCGCCCGCCAGCTCCACGAGCGCGCGGAGCTCCTGCGGGAACACCATGCGCGAGAGGTGGGTCTGCCGGTAGACTCGGCGGACCCCGTCCTCGACCGCCTCCAGCCGCATCCGTTCCCGGAACACCTGCGTCACCGGGTTGACGTCGTGGAGCGCCGAGAACCGCGCGTGGACCATCAGCCGCCCCCGGCGCCGGGTCCACGACCAGCTCCGCGCCGGGTCCGTCCACGACGACGCCATGTACCGGTCGAAGACGTAGAGGCCGCCGCGCCGGAGCGCCCGCCCGACCGCGCGGAGGTGGGCCAGGAGCTGCGCGTTGGTGAGGAGGTGGCCCTGAGAGTCCTGCATGCAGATGGCGGCGTCCACGGGCCGGGCGAGGCGGAAGGCGGTCATGTCGCCGACGACGAGCTCGCCCCGGTGGCCCTTGGCCTCGAGCCGCTGCCGCAGGAACTCGATGTTCTTCGACGAGAGGTCGAGTCCGGCCACCTGATAGCCGCGGTCGGCCAGGCGGACCAGGTGCGGACCGGTGCCGCAGGCGATGTCGAGGACGCGACGGACGGGACGGCGGGCGTAGCGGCGGAAGCAGTGGGCGAGGAAGTCCACCTCGCCCTTCCGGTTCATGTCGAAGGCGATCTCGTAGAGGCGCGGGGCGCTGTACGGGTGCTTCAGCCGGTCTAGACCAGGTCTTGTTCGCCGAGCAGGGTGACGGCCGCCAGGGCGCACCCGGCCCGCTCGACCGTGTGCTCGACGGCGAAGACCTGCAGGTCGCGGATCGGCTCGCCGCGGACCTGGAAGGCCTCCTCGAGCATGGCGCGGATCGCGCGCTCGGCCACCTCGCGGGTGGTGATGTCGTGGAACTCCATGATCACGCCGGGCTTGGCCGGGTCGTCCGGCAGCGCGTAGCCGACGGCCGCCGCGATCGTCTGGCCGGGCACGTTGCTGGTCATCGCCGCGTACGCCGTCGGGATGAGCGCGCCGGGCTTGATCTTGGGGAGCTCGATGATCGAGGTCTCGGGAGGGACGATGCTGGAGACCTTGATGAGGTTGATGTTGCCGATGCCTGCGGCCAGCAGCGCGTTGTCGAACGCGTTGAGGGGTGTGCCGCCTTCCGCGTGACCGACCGTCGCCGCCGCCATCGTGACCCGCTTCGTCATCCCGAGCCTCCTCTCGCCTCCCATCCTCGGGCCCGCGGCGCCGCGGGCGACAAAAACTTTTTTCACTGTCATCCGGGCTTGGAGGGAATGCAAGCGAAAAGTGCGCGTCGCGGCCGGCTCGGCCCGCCGCGCGGGGCGGCGGGGCCCGCGCGACCACGCGCGCGGCGGCGACGGTCACGCGGCGCTTTCCCCTCGGCGGGCGGCGGCGGGCGCCGGCCGTGGCTCGCGGGCTCGGCGTCGGCGGCTCCTGCTCGACCACGCGCCCGGCGCCGGCGGACACGCGGCGCTGTCCCTCCGGCGGTCGGCGCGCGGCCAGCGCGGCGGGAACGGGTCTCACAGGCGCCACCGACGCCGGCCCGCATCCCGGCGTCCGGCGGCGGCGCCGGGCGGCGCGGCGCACGGCGACGGCGCGGCGACCGAGCGCGGAGACGGCGCCGGGGCGCTCGGCGCGGCGGCGGAAGCCGCTCGGCGAGGCTCGCGAGGCGGCTCCAAGGGGCGTGCGGGACGGTCGCGGGAGGCGAGGAAGGCGCCGAGACAGCGTTTTTTTCTTGCAATCGAAAAATGAGGGCCCTACAGTGAAACAGATTTCGAGTGTGGCGAGAAATTTTTTCGTGAACGGCGACGCGACACCCGGCGTCGCAGGAGACGTGCGGTAGATGAACAGATCGGAGAAAGGAGGGCCGCTGGATTGAACGCTCTGGGACGACACCTGTTGCTCGAGATGTTCGATTGCGATCCAGACGCCATCAACAACCTCGAGACCGTGAAGGGGGCCCTGGTCGAGGCCGCGAGGCGGGCCCAGGCCACCATCGTCGACGTCGTCTTTCACGAGTTCAACCCCTTCGGTATCAGCGGCGTCGTCGTCATTGCCGAGTCGCACCTCTCCATCCACACCTGGCCGGAGTACCGGTACGCCGCCGTGGACATCTTCTCCTGCGGTGACGTGCTGCGGCCCGAGGTCGCGGCCAACTACCTGGTCGAGCAGTTCGCCGCCGAGCGCACCTCGGTGATGGACGTCCAGCGGGGGCTGTTCCTCAACGCCTCGATGCCGATCGTCAACAAGAGCCCGGTCGCTGTCAGTTGATCAACCCGCAGTCCTACAAGTGGTTCTTCGAGACCACGACGGCCGTCGAGGGCCACATGCACGCCATCGTGCGGACCCTCGTGGAGGCCCAGACCAGGTTCCAGCACGTCGAGATCATGCAGACGGCCGACTACGGCAAGGCGCTCGTCCTCGACGGGCGCATCCAGTCCAGTCAGGCCGATGAGTTCATCTACCACGACGCGCTCGTTCACCCCGGGATGCTGGCCACCGAGGCCGCCCCGCAGAGCGCCCTGGTCATCGGCGGCGGCGAAGGGGCCACGCTCCGGGAGATCCTGAAATATCCCTCCATCCGCCGCGCCCTCATGGTGGACATCGACGGCGAGGTGGTGGACCTCTGCAAGAAGCACCTGCCGGAGATGCACCAGGGCGCCTTCGACGACGCCCGCGCCGAGGTCCGGCACGAGGACGCCCGGGCCTACCTGGAAAAGACCTCCGACCGCTTCGACTTCATCACGATCGACCTGGTCGAGCCCCTCGAAGCGGGGCCGGCCTGCCTGCTCTTCACCCGGGAGTTCTACACGCTGGTCCGGGACCGCCTGACGCCCGGCGGAGCGATGACGATGCAGGCGGGCATGACCAAGGTGGGCGAGCTCCTCTTCTATACCGCCATCCACCGGACCCTCCGGGACGTCTTCCCGGTCGTGGCCGGCTACCAGACCTTCATCTCCTGCTTCGGCACGCCGTGGGGGTTCATCCTCGCGGGCAAGAAGACCGACCCGCGGCGCCAGGACACGGCCGCCGTGGACCGGCTGATCGCCGAGCGCGTCAAGGGCGACCTCGGCTACTGGGACGGACAGACCCACCAGCACGCCTTCGCCCTGCCGAAGCACGTCCGCCGGGCCATCGACGCGCAGACCCGCATCGTCACCGACGCCAACCCCCTGATCCTCACCTGAGGGCGGCGGCCGACGTGCCGGCCCAGCGCGGCGTCGGGCTGATCCTCCTGGTCGTCGTCGCCGGTCTCGTGGTCGGTTCCCTGCTCGGCGAGCTGCTGGGGGGCCTCCTGCCGTCGGGCTGGGGCCAGGACCTCCTCACCCGCGGCCCCACGATCGGGCTCACCCCGCCCGTGACCCTCGACCTCCGGTTCCTCGCCCTGGCCTTCGGCGTCACGCTGAAGGTGAACCTGGTCGGTGTGATCGGGATCGTCATCGCCGCGCTCACTCTCCGCCGGCTCTAGTTGGCGGCGCTGATTCTGGCGTCCGCGTCGCCCCGGCGGCGCGAGCTGCTCGGGCGGATCTGCCCCGCCTTCACCGTCGTGCCCGCCGACGTGGACGAGTCCCTCGACCCCGGGCCGGTCGCCGCCGCCGTCGAGCGGCTCGCGCTCCGGAAAGCCCGGGCCGTCGCATCCGGCGCCCGGGACGCGGTCGTGCTGGCCGCGGATACGGTCGTCGTCGTGGACGGCGTGGTCCTGGGCAAGCCCGCCGGGCCCGCCGAGGCCCGCGCGATGCTCCGGCGCCTGCGCGGGCGCGTCCACGAGGTCGTGACGGGCGTGGCCGTCGTGGACGCCGCCGGGCGCGAGGCCAGCCTGAGCGTGACGACCCGGGTGCTCATGGCGGCCTACTCGGACGCGACGCTCCACGCCTACGCGGCATCGGGCGCGCCCCTCGACAAGGCCGGGGCGTACGCGATCCAGGACCGCGACGGCGCCCTCGTGGACGGGCTGGCGGGCTCCTACACGAACGTGGTCGGGCTCCCCCTCGAGGCGACGCGACGGCTGCTCGAGGGCTTCGGCGTGCGCGTCAGCGCGGCGGCCGGGCCTTGAGCGCCTGGCGGAGCGGCTCGGTGTGAAGCAGCTCGTCGGGCCGCGGGATCCGCAGGGAGGCCGGGAGCGGGGTGTGCGAGCGGACGATGGTGATCGTCTCCTGGACCTGCTCGGGCGAGACGAGCCCGTCGGGCAGGTAGATGCCGCGCGTGGCGGCCAGGCGCGCCTCGAACTCGTCCATCGGGCCGACGGCGCGCACCGGCAGGTCGGCCGCGAGCGACGCGCCGCCGGCCGTGCGGAGGCGTTGCCGGGCGGCCAGGAGCGCGCGCGCGAACCGCACGAGCTGGGCGTCGGGCACCTTTCGGTCGGCGCGCATGAAGACCGCGGCGTTGACGGTCGGCGCGCCGAGCGTGGCGGCGACGGCCGCCGGCGTCCGGAAATCGGCGAGCAGCGCCGCGCGGCCCTCCTGCAGAAGCCGGGTCGCGACCGGCTCGTGGGCGAAGCCGACGTGCACGTCGCCGGCGTCGATCGCGGCCACGAGCCCGCGGCTGCCGAGGCTCACGACGCTGAGCTGCGCGACGCTGAGCCCCGCGCGCGCCAGCAGCCAGCCGAACCAGGCGTGCTCGGGCGCGCCGGGCGTCGCCACGCCCACGCGCAGGCCGGGGAGATCCTCGACCGAGCGGACGTTGGCCGCGTGGGACGCGGCGACGACGAGGGCCACCGGCGGCGCGGCGGTGAGCCCGAAGACGAGCCGCGCCCCCTGGCCCGGCATCCGGGGGCCGAATCTCAAGATGGCCTCGAGCGTGGTGGCGGCGAGGTCGGCCTGGCCCTGGGCGAGCGCTTCGGCGGCGCCCGACTCGGCGCGCGTGGTCTTGAGCTGGACGGCGAGGCCCTCGCGCGCGAAGTGGCTCTCCGCAGCCGCCACGCGGAGCGGCAGGTACTCGGGTGACGTCGCCGGCCCGCTCACGGCCACGACGAGGGTCTGGAGGAGGACGATGAGGAGGGGCATCGGCCTAGCCCGGGGCGCCCTCCGGCGCTGGCGCCGGATTCCGGGGCCGCCGCACGATCCCGTGAAGGCCCGGCTCCTGCGGCTCTACGCGGCGCTCGCGCGCCGGTACGGGCCGCAGCACTGGTGGCCGGGCCGAACGCCGTACGAGATCGCGGTGGGCGCGGTCCTCACCCAGCACACGGCGTGGCCCAACGCCGCCCGTGCCGTCGCCGCGCTCCGCGCGGCGCGCCTGCTGGCACCCGCGCGCCTGGCCCGGCAGGCGCCGCCCCGGCTCGCGGCGGCGATCCGCGCCGCGGGGACGCCGCGCGTGAAGGCGCGGCGGCTCCGGACCCTGACCACCTGGCTGCTCGCGCGGACCGGCGGGAGCTTCGCGCCGCTCCGCCGCCAGCCGCTCGGGCCGCTGCGCCGGGAGCTGCTCGGCGTGCCGGGCCTCGGGCCGGAGACGGCCGACGCGATCCTCCTCTACGCCGCGCACCGGCCCGTCTTCGTCGCCGACGCCTACGCCCGCCGCGTCCTCGCCCGCCATCGCCTGCTCCCGCGGCGCGCCGGCTACGAGGAGGCGCGCGCCGGCGTCGAGGCGCACCTGCCGTCCGATCCGGCGCTCTTCAACGAGCTGCACGCGCTCCTGGTGGCCGTGGGCAAGGCGCACTGCGGCGCCGTCCCGCGCTGCGACGACTGCCCGCTGCGCTTCGACCTGCGCGGGCGCCGGCCGGCGACGTAGCGCGGGGCGGGCGGGGCGCGGGCGCCCCGGCGAGAGCACGCTGCCCGACGAGGCGCCGCGCCCTGTCAGCGGGCCACGATTCCGGCGCGAGGCCGACACCGCGCCCAGAGGATACGGCTCTCGCAGGGGCCCCCGCTCCCCGCCCGTCACCGGCGCGGCATCGCCCCCCGACCGCGCCGTCAGCCGGAGCGGCAGCCAGCGCGGCGCGGGCCGGCCTACCGCAGGCATTCGGTCAGGAGCGCGACGAGGCGCTCGGCGGCGTCGGGGATGGCGAGGCGGCGGGCGCGCTCGCCCATCTGCTTGAGCCGCGGCGCGTCGGCGAGCAGGCGGCGGATCGCGGCGAGCAGGCGCTCGGGCGTGAGCTCGGCCTGCGGCAGCACGGCGGCGCCGCCCGCGCGCTCGACGAGGCGCGCGTTGGCGGTCTGCTCGTCGCCGCGCGCGCCCGGCAGCGGGACGTAGAGCGCGGGCACGCCGAGCTGGCAGCACTCGTTGACCGTCCCGGCGCCCGCCCGCGCCACGACCAGCGCGGCCGCGGCGTAGATCCCGGCGAGCTCCGGCCCGACCCAGGGGACGACGGTGTAGCGGCGCGCGAGCGCCGGCGGCAGCGCGGCGCGCTCCGCCTCGAGCCACGCCCGGTCGCCCGTCTCCGGGTTGTCGCCCGACTGGTGGATCACCTGCGCCCCGTCGAGCAGCGGGGCCAGCGTCGCGCCGACGGCGCGGTTGATCCGGTGGGCGCCCTGGGCGCCGCCCGTGACGTACACGAGCGGCAGCGACTCGTCGAGCCCGAAGCGGGCGGCCGCCTCGGCGCGCGAGCCGGCGCGCAGCTCGGGGCGCAGCGGGTTGCCGGTGACGACGACCTTCGCCGCCGGGAAGCGGCCGGCGCCGTCGGGGAACGTGACCGCGATCCGCCGGGCGACGCGGGCCCCGATCCGATTGGCGAGGCCGGGCACCGCGGTCTGCTCGTGGACCACGACGGGGACGCGCAGGCTCGCCGCGGCGAGCACGACCGGCAGCGCGACGTAGCCGCCGGTGGCGAAGACCGCGCGCGGGGCGAGGGCCTTCACGAGCGCGCGCGCGCGGAGGACGCCCGCCGGCACGTGGACGGCCAGGTCCACGACGTTCTGCCACGCGAGGGCGCGCCGGAGCTTGCCGGTCGGGATCGCGTGATAGGGGACGCCGGCCGCGGGGACCTGCCGGGCCTCGACGCCGGCGCGTGAGCCGATCCACGCGCAGGCGAGGCCGCGCTCCCGGAGCAGGGCGGCGACCGCGAGGCCCGGGCTCGTGTGGCCGCCCGTGCCGCCGCCGGCGATCAGGACGTCAATGGGCACCCGCGTCCCGCTCGCGGTGGCGCTCGAGGGCGAGCCCGAGCAGCCGGTCCACCAGGTCGGCGTAACCGAGGCCCGAGGCCTCCCACATCCGGGCGTAGCCGCTCGTCGCCGTGAAGCCCGGGATCGTGTTGATCTCGTTGACGAGGACGCGCTCGCCCTCGAGGAAGAAGTCCACGCGCGCCATCCCGGCGCAGTCGATCGCGCGGAAGGCGGCGATCGCCAGCTCCTGGAAGCGCCGGGTCTGCTCGGGCGTCACCGGCGCGGGCGCCACCAGGCGCGCCTGGCCCTCGGCGTACTTCGTCGCGTAGTCGTACCACTCGCCGTCGTAGGTGATCTCGCCCGGGAGCGAGGCCTCGGGGTCGTCGTTGCCGAGCACGCTCACCTCGATCTCCCGCCCGCGCACCGCGCGCTCGACCAGGAGCTTCCGGTCGTGGCGCGCCGCCTCGTCGAGCGCGGCCGGCAGCGCGGCGGCGTCGCACACCTTGCTGATGCCGACCGACGAGCCGAGGTTCGAGGGCTTGACGAAGCAGGGGAAGCCGATCGCGTCGCCGAGCCGGCGCGCGACCGCCGCGGGCGCCCGCCGCCACTCGCGGCGGAACACCACGGCGTGCTCGACGACCGGCAGGCCGTGGGCGCGGAAGACGGTCTTCATCGTCGCCTTGTCCATGCCGAGGGCGGAGGCCAGCACGCCCGCGCCGACGTAGGGCACGCCGGCCAGCTCGAGGAGGCCCTGGATCGTGCCGTCCTCGCCGTAGGGGCCGTGCAGCGCGATGAAGACGACGTCGAGGCCCTGGCGGAGCTCGGCCGGCGCGCCGCCCGCGGGCTCCACGCGCACGAGGCTCGACGTGGCGCCCGCGTCCACGGCCTCGGCCCGCCCCGCGAGCGCCTTCTTGACGTCGCCGGTGGCGTCGCCGGCGGGGAGGGCGACGCGCGCCTCGGCGGCGAGGGCCCGGAGCGGGTCGCCGCCCACCACCCAGCGGCCGTCGCGGGCGATGCCGAGGGGGACGACGGCGTGACCGCGCTGCTCGAGCGTGGCGATGACCGACGCCGCGGAGGCGAGCGAGACCTCGTGCTCCCCGGAGCGCCCGCCGAAGATCACGCCGACGCGAAAGCGCGGCATGCAGAGTATTCTAGCAGGACCGTGCTCACGGCCTTCGCGGATCGCGCCATCCCGGTGCTCCTCGTCCTCCTCCTGGTCGCGCTGACGGCGTCCGTGACCGCGATCGAGGTGCTGGCGGCGCTCCTCGTCCTGCTCACCATCGTGCGCCTGCTCGACCCCGAGCGGCGCCGGCGGTTCGGGTGGCCGCTCGCGGCGCCGCTGGTGGCCTTCGCGCTCGTCACGCTCGTGTCGGCGGCGGCGTCGCCGGAGGCGCCGGCGGCGCTCCGGGCGTCCAAGCAGCTCGCGTCCCTGCCGCTCGTCTGGGTCGTCGCCAACGGTTTCGAGAGCGGCGCGCGCGCGCGCCGGGCGCTCGGCGTGTTCTTCGCCGCCGTCGCGCTCGCGTCGCTCTACGCGATGGTGCAGGCGTGGGCCTGCACCTCGACGGTGCCGCTGCCGGCGTGGGCCGGCTGGGCCCTCAAGGTGAGGCTCGAGGCCTGCCGCGTGACGCTGCCGTTCCGCGCCAAGGGCTTCTTCAGCATCTACATGACGCTGGCCGGCACGCTGACCATCGCGACGGCGCTCCTGCTGGCACTCCTGGTGCTGGCCACCCGGCGCGCGCGGGCGCTCCTGATCCCGGCGGGGCTCGCGTTCGTCGCGCTGGGGCTCACGCTCGTCCGGAGCGCGTGGCTCGGCTGCGGCGCGGCCCTCGGGCTCCTGCTCGTCCTGAGCCGGAGGCTCGTCCTGATCCTGCCCGTCGCGGTGGCCCTGCTCGTCGCCCTCACGGTGCGCTCGCCGTTCCAGGCGCGCTTTTTCTCGATGCTCGACCCGGAGGAGAGCACGGCGCGCGAGCGGTTCTATTTCTGGGAGGCGGGCGTCGCGATGGTGCGGGAGGCGCCGCTCCTCGGCTGGGGGCCGGGGGGCGTGCGGCGCCACTACCCGGAGTACAAGCACCCGGACGCGGTGCGCCCGCGCACCGGGCACCTCCACAACAACCTCGTCCAGCTCGCGGCCGAGCGCGGGCTCCTCGGCCTGGCCGCGTGGCTCTGGATCTGGGTCGCCTTCTACGTCCGCGCGACGTGCGTCTACCGGGCGCTGCCCCCGGCGCGGGCCGACGACCGCGCGCTGGTCGCCGGCAGCCTCGCCGCGGTGACGGGTTTCCTCGTCATGGGGCTCTTCGAGTACAACTTCGGCGACTCCGAGGTGCTCCACCTCGTCTGGGTGGTCGCCGCGCTGCCGTTCGTGGTCGCGCGCGATGCGCTGGCGCCGCGCCAAGCATAAGGTCCGGCGCCGCGCGGCGGCCCACGCGCTGCTGGCGGACCTGCCGCGGGGGCGGGTGCTCGACGCGCCCTGCGGCGAGGCGCTGCTCGCGCGCGAGCTGGCCGCGCGGGGCCACGAGGTCTGGGCGTGCGACCTCGACCCCGCCGCGCCCGCCAGCACCGACGGCCTCCGCTTCGAGGTCGTGGACCTCGACGGCCCGCTGCCGTACCCCGCCGCCTTCTTCGACGCCGTCGTCTCGCTCGAGGGGCTCGAGCACCTGCTGACGCCGGCGGCGTGCCTCGCCGAGTTCGCGCGCGTGCTCAAGCCGGGCGGCGCGCTCGTGTTCTCCACGCCCAACGTCAACGGCGTGCAGTCGCGCTACCACTACTTCTTCACCGGGCGCTTCTCGGGGTTCAAGACGCTGATGCGGCGCGGGCTCGAGCGCCCGCCCGGCCCGGTGCCCTGGCACGTCACCCTGCCCTACCTGCCGACCTTCGCCCACGTCCTGGCCCGCCAGGGGCTCCGGCTCGAGCGGGTCGAGGTCACGATGATCAAGACGCGCCAGTGGCTGTTCCTGCCGCTCGCGCTCCCGATGTGGCTCGCCGCCCGCCGGGCGCCGCCCGGCTCGCTCACGCGCCTGCTCGGCGCCTGGCGGCTCCTGCTCGGGCGCAGCGTGATCGTGCGGGCGGTGAAGCCCGGCTGAATCGACGTTGCGCCCGCCCGGGGGCTACGCGGCGGCCACGAGGATCGCCTGCGCGATCAGGCCGACGAACGCCCGCCCGAGCGGCAGCCACTCCTGGCTCCAGTACCAGGCGGCCCCGACGATCGCGGTGTAGCCGGCGAGCGCGAAGACCCAGTCGGGCAGGGCGTGCAGGCGCGTCAGGCCCCGGAGCACCCCGCCGACGATCGCCGCGACGAACGCGAGCACCCCGCCGGCCATCGCGATGGCCAGCGGCGTCAGGAAGAGGAACAGGAACGCCGTGATGATCGCCTCGGCGCGGCCCAGCGTGTGGTCGAACCGGGCCCGCGCCTCGGGCTGGTCGGCGAGCCGCTCGAGGGCCCGCTCGACCTGGCCCCAGGTGATGAGGCCGAAGTAGGAGAGCAGGAACATGACGCTCGTGACGAGCAGGATCGTGTGGCGCCAGCGCCACCACTCGAACCACCCCATGGCTTACCCCCGCGACTTCCGGCGCTCGGCCCGCCAGCGTCGCCACTCCGCGAGCCGGCGGCCGAGCTCCGCCTCCGATCCCCGGTCGGTCGGCCGGTAGTACTCGCGTCCCCGCAGCGCCTCGGGCAGGTCCTCCTGCTCGACGCGGGCGTCGGGCGCATCGTGGGCGTACTGGTAGCCGGCGCCGTAGCCCAGCTCCTGCATGAGCCCGGTCGGCGCGTTCCGGATGTGGAGCGGCACCGGCTCCGCCGGCCGCTCCCTCACGTCGGCCTTGGCCGCGTTGTGGGCGGCGTACACGGCGTTCGACTTCGGGGCGAGCGCCAGGTAGAGGGTCGCCTGCGCGAGCGCCAGCTCGCCCTCCGGGTCGCCGAGGAAATGGTACGCGTCCTTGGCGGCGAGCGTCAGCGCGAGCGCGCCCGGGTCGGCGTTGCCGACGTCCTCGGAGGCGAAGCGGACGAGCCGCCGCGCGAGGTAGAGCCGGTCCTCGCCGGCCTCGAGCATGCGCGTGAGCCAGTAGAGCGCGGCGTCGGGGTCGGAGTCGCGGAGCGACTTGTGGAGCGCCGAGATCAGGTTGTAGTGCTCCTCGCCCGCCTTGTCGTAGAGGAGCGTCCGGCGCTGGGCGGCCTCGCGGATCCCCGCCTCGGTGACCGGGCGGCGGCCGCCCCTGGGCGGCGCCAGCTGCACGGCCAGCTCCAGGATGTTGAGCGCGCTCCGCGCGTCGCCGTTGGCGAGGCGGGCGATCAGGCGGAGCGCCGCGTCGTCCGCCGCCGGGGCCAGCGCGGCGAGGCCGCGCGCCCGGTCGGCCAGCGCGCGCCCGAGGATCGCGACCACGTCGTCCTCGGCGAGCGCGTGGAGCACGTAGACCCGGCAGCGCGAGAGCAGCGCCGAGTTCACCTCGAAGGACGGGTTCTCGGTGGTGGCGCCGATCAGCACGATCGTGCCCCGCTCGACGTGTGGCAGGAACGCGTCCTGCTGGGCGCGGTTGAAGCGGTGGATCTCGTCCACGAAGAGGACCGTGCGGGCGCCGTGCCGTCCCCGCTCGCGCTCGGCCTCGGCGATGACCTCGCGGATCTCCTTGATGCCCGAGAGGACCGCCGAGAAGGCGACGAAGCGGGCGCCGGTGACGTGCGCCATCAGGAAGGCGAGCGTCGTCTTGCCCGAGCCCGGCGGCCCCCACAGGAGCATCGAGTGGAGCTCGCCCGCCTCGAGCGCGGCGCGCAGCACGCGCCCGGGCCCGAGCAGGTGCGCCTGGCCCACCAGCTCGTCGAGCGTGCGCGGGCGCATGCGGTCGGCCAGCGGCGCCGGCGGCGCGGCCGTGGCGCGGGCGGGCTCGGGACCGCGCGGCTCGAAGAGATCCACGCTAGCCCACCCTCTAGCCCTGATGACTCATGAATGCCCGCCGCGCGAGACGAGCGGGTCCTGTCGCAGGGGGCGGTCCCGACCGGTCGAGGGGTCCCACCGCGCCCGCCCCGTCGGGGCCGCCCCCTGCGCCACCCGCTCGGTCGCCGCCAACCCGTTCATGAAAGGTCCACGCTAGGGGCCGCGCCCGTCGAAGTGGGCGCCGAGCCACGCCGGCAGGCGCCGGAGGTCGTCGAGGTGGCCCGCCGGCGTCACGGACCAGCGCGCCAGCGCGGCGGGATCGGCGCGGTAGGCGACGAAGCGCACGCCCACGGCCGCCGCCGCGAGCCCGTCGACCCACGAGTCGCCGACCACGATGGCGTCGGCGGCGCCGACCCCGAAGTGGCCCGCCAGCACGCGCCAGCCGTCGGGGTCGGGCTTGAGCGCGCCCATGTCGTCGCGCGTCACCACGAGGTCGAGGAGCGCCGCGAGCCCGAGGCGCGCGAGCGCGGGCAGCGTGACCGCGCGCGCGTTGTTGGTCCAGAGCGCCGTCGCCAGCCCGAGGCGCCGCGCGCCGGCGATCGCCTCGGGCGCGCCGGGCTCGGCCGTGGCGGCCTCCATCGCGCGGCGCTCGTGCTCGAGGGCCACCTCCCAGAGGGCGCGCTCGAGCGCCGGGGCCTCGGCCCGGCACCAGGCGATCAGCTCGCCCACGCGCCAGCGCTCCTCGCGGGCGGGCAGGGGGCCGCCCGCGCGCTCGAGCAGGGCCCGCATGTCGCGGGCCATCGCGGCCAGGTCGAGCGGCGTCCGGACGAGGGTGTGGTCGAGGTCGAACACGCACAGCCCCACGCTGTGACCGTACCACACCCGTGCTACGATGAATCGTCATCATGACGCGCCGGCGACCGGGTCTATCGGCCCTCGCGCGCCTCGTCACGGTGTCCGCGGTGTCCCCCGTCTTCGCGCTCGACGAGCCCGACCGGCTCTGGCTCGTCGGCGAGCGGGCCTTCGCCGACGGGCTCCAGCCGGTGGCGCGGCGCGTGCTCGAGCGGCTGGTCGCGGAGTATCCGAACGATCCGCGATTGCCGGCCGCCCTGTTCCTGCTCGGCAAGGCGCGCCTCGCGCTCGGCGACGCCGAGTCGGCCCTGGAGGCGTTCCGCCGCGCCCAGGCCGCGCCGGCGCCGGGCGCCCCCCCGCTCGAGGCGAGGTTCTGGGAGGCCGAGGCGCTGTTCCGCGTGAAGCGCTACGCCGAGGCGCGCGCGGCGTACGACGCCGTGCTGCGGGCCGACGCGGCGGCCCCGCACGCGCCCGACGCGCTCTACGGCCTCGCGTGGAGCGAGCTCGAGCTCCGGCGCCCCGAGCCCGCGGCGACGGCGTTCCGCGACCTCCTGGCCGCGTGGCCCCAGCACGCGCTGGCCCCGTCGGCCACCTTCTACCTGGCGCGCACCCTCGCCGAGCAGAAGCGCTTCGGCGACGCCCAGCCGCTCCTGGCGGGCTTCGCCGCAAAGTATCCGTCCCACCGGCTCGCCCCCGACGCGCAGTACCTCCTCGGCTTCGCGCGCGTCCAGGCCGGCGACACGCGCGCGGGCATCGCGGACCTCCGCGCGTTCCTCGCGGCCCATCCGCAGCACGAGCTGGCCGCGAGCGCGCGGCGCACGGTCACCGAGGCGCTCGCGCGCTTCGGCGACCGCACCGAGCTGCAGGAGACGTACAAGGCGCTCCTGGAGCAGACGCCGCCGACGGCCGAGACGCTCTACGACGCCGGCGCGATCGCCGGCCGGCTCGGCAAGGCCCGCGACCAGGAGGCGGCCTGGCGCCGGCTCCGCAAGGAGTTTCCCGAGCACCCGCTCGCCACGCGCGCGGCGCTCGACCTCGCCTCGGCCGCCTTCAAGCGCAAGGACTGGAAGGAGGCCGCCGCGCAGGCCCACGCCGCCGCGGAGGACGAGGACGAAGGCTTGCGCGCCGAGGCGCTCCTGCTCGCCGGCGAGGCCGACCTGAAGCTCAGCCGCCTCCCCGCCGCCGCGAAGTCGTTCGAGGCCGTCGGCGCCGTGAACAACGTCGAGGCGGGCGTCCGCTACCGCGCGCTCGCGGGGCTCGGCCTCGCCCGCGAGCAGCAGCGCGACTGGAAGGCGGCGTTCGCGGCCTACGAGGCGGTCGCCGCCCGGAGCCCGGACGCGACGCTGCGCGACTGGGCGCGCGCCCGCGCCGCGGCGGTCAAGGGAAAGCTGAATGCGACGCGCGCGCGCTAGTGTCTGGGCGGTCGCGCTGCTCGTCCTGAGCGGCGCGCCCGCCGCGGCGGCGACGGTGGCGCCGCTCGAGCCGCCGCCGCCCGACCTCACGCGGCTCGTGCCGTTCGCCGAGGCGCCCGTCGAGAAGCCGCCCGTCGCCGTGCCCGAGCCCGCGCTGCCGCCCTCCCCCGCCGCGCTGCCGCCGGTCCCGCCGGCGCCCGTCGCCGCGCCGCCGGCGGTGCGCCCGACGGCGCCGCTCGCCCCGCCGGGCGCGCTTCCGTGCGTCGGCGCGTGGCTCGGCATCGCGTCGAAGGCGCTCGAGTGCGGCCGCGCCCGCTTCACCCGGGGCGAGTGGGACGACGCCGCGCAGGCCTTCGACCAGGCGGTGCGTGGCGGCAAGGAGCGCGAGCTGCTCGCCGAGGCGCGCTACTGGCACGCCGAGACGCTCGAGCGCCTGGGCCGGACCGAGCAGGCCGACTGGCTCTTCCGCCAGGTGGTGCAGGCCTCCGGCGGGCGCGGCGACTGGGTCGTCTGGAGCCGGCACGCGAGCGGCTGGACGGCGCTCCGCCTGCGCGACGCCGCGCGCGCGCGCGACACGTTCGCGCCGCTGCTGGCGGCGGCGATGCCGGCGTCCATCCAGCCCTGGGCGCGCCACGGGCTCGCGCTCGCCCAGTACGCGCTCGGCCGGTACGAGGACGCGCTCGCGACCTGGGAGGCGCTGGTGGCGGCGGGTCCGCCGCCCGCGCTCGCGCGCGACGTCTCGTTCTGGCTCGGCGACACGCGCGGGCGCGTGGGCCAGCCCGAGCGCGCCGCCGCCGCGCTGGCGCAGTTCGTCCAGGGCGGGCCGCACCCGCTGCTCGATCCGGGCCTCGTCCGCCTCGGGTGGTGGAGCCTCGCGGCCGGCCGCGCGGCGGAGAGCGCGGCCGCGTTCCGCACGTACCTGGCGCCGCCGGCGTCGCCGGCGGCCTCGCCCGTCAAGCCCGAGCAGGACTGGGCGGAGGCCGGCCTCGCGCTGGCCCTGCTCCCGGCCGACGTGGACGGCGCCCAGGTCCTGGCCCAGCGGCTCGAGAGCCGCCGCTCGGCGCTGATCACGCCGCTGCGCGTGCGCCTGGTGCGCGCCCTCGTGGACGCGGGCAAGGCGGCCGAGGCGCGCGCGCTCGCCCAGGAGCTGCTCGGCGCGGCGCTCCCGCCCGCGGCGCGCGCCTACGTGCTGCTGCTCCTCGGCGAGGCGTGGCGCCTCGAGGGCAACCGCGACGAGGCCCGCACGCAGTACGACCTCGCCCGGACCGGCGAGGGCGGTGTCGGCTGGATCGCCACCGTGCGCCTGGCCCGCACCAACTTCGAGATGCGCGAGTTCGCCCAGGCCGCGCGCGACCTCGGGCCCGTGTTCGCGGCGCGCGTGGCCCCGGAGGTGCGCGCCGCCGCGCTCCTGCTCGCCGGCGAGGCGCACTACCACGCGGGCGACCACGCCGCCGCCGCCGCGTCCTTCCGCCGCCTGCTCGTCGAGTTCCCCGACCACGCGCAGGCGGCCGACGCCCGGCTCGGCGTCGCCTGGAGCGCGCTGCGCCAGGACCGGCGCGACGAGGCGCGGCGGGAGTTCCTCGAGTTCGCGCGCGTCTTCGCCGGGCACGCCTACGCGCCGGACGCGCTCGAGCTCGCCGCCGAGCAGTCGCTGCGCCTCGACGACGACCGCGAGGCGGCGCGCAAGCTCCTCGACGGGATCGTCGCCGATCACGCGAGCCATCCGCGCACGGAGTTCGCGCGGCTCAATCGCGCGATCCTGATGCTGCGCATGGGCGAGGCGAGAGCCGCCGTCCCCGAGCTCCGCGACTGGATCGCGCGCGCGCCGTTCCCGCCGCTCCTCGGGCGGGCCCACGCGGCCCTCGGGGCGGCGCTGCTCGCCACCGGCGCGCCGGCCGAGGCGCAGCGGTCGTTCACGCTGGCCCAGCTCGAGGGCGTGGGCCCGCTGGCCGCGCTCGGCCTCGGGTCGGTCGGGCTCCTCCAGCAGCAGTGGGACGCCGCCGCGGGGGCGCTGACCGAGGCCCGCGACGGCGGCACGCCGGCGGTCGCCGCCGCCGCCGAGTACGGTCTGGCGGTCGTCGCCTTCCACAAGGGCGCGCGCGCCGACTTCAAGACGCCGGCCCTCGCCGCGCTCGCGG
Source organism: Candidatus Rokuibacteriota bacterium (assembly GCA_016179875.1). Lineage (GTDB taxonomy): Bacteria > Methylomirabilota > Methylomirabilia > Rokubacteriales > CSP1-6 > GWA2-73-35. The sequence goes on from JACPCH010000113.1 coordinate 22,981, forward strand.
CCGACCCGAAGGGCCCCGGCGCGCCGCGCCTGTTCTACGCGCTCGTCGGCGTCGCCGTGGAGGCCCGGGACTGGCCGGGCGCGCTCGACCTCGCCCGGCGGCTGATCACCGAGTTCCCGGCCGACGGCGCGGCCGACGACGCCCTCGAGCGGGTCGGCTCGGCGGCGGCGGCCGTGCCGGCGTGGCCCGTCGTGTACGAGGCGTACGCGCTGCTCGCGCGGACGTACCCGACGAGCCCGTTCGCCGGGGCCGCGCGCCTGACGCTGGCCGAGGCGCAGCTGGAGACCGGGCGCGCCGAGGCCGCGAAGCCGGCGCTCGAGCAGCTCGTCGCCGCCGCGCCCGACGGGCCCGAGGCGCCGCGCGCCTGGGCGATGCTGGCGCGCGCGCGGGAGGCCACCGGCGACCGGCCGGGCGCGCTCGAGGCCTACGCGCGCGCGGCGAAGGACGGCACGGCGCTCCGGCCCGCGGCGGCGTTCGGCTACGGGCGGCTTCTCGTGGACGACAAGCGCTGG
>JACPCH010000163.1 GCA_016179875.1 Candidatus Rokuibacteriota bacterium
GTGAGGCCCACCAGCGCGAGCGCGGCGTCGACACGCCGCCGAAGGTCGCCCGCGCCCGCGCGGCGCGCGGCGAGTGTGAGGCCGAAGGCCGCGTTGTCCCAGACCGTGCGCCAGGGCAGCAGCGCGTAATCCTGGAACACGACCGCGCGGTCGATGCCGGGGCCCGTGACGCGCGTGCCGCGGATCAGAATCTCGCCGCCGGCGGCCGGGACCAGGCCGGCGATGGCGTTGAGGAGCGAGGTCTTACCGCATCCCGACGGGCCGACCAGCGTCATGACCTGGCCGGCGTCGATCGCGAGCGTGAGCGCGGCGGTCGCCTGGAACCACGCGCCGTTCCGCGCATCGGTGTAGCCGAGCACGACGTCCCGGATCTCGAGGTGGGGCCGCGGCATCGGAGCGCCGCCGCCTCACTTCCCGCTCGCCGCCTTCTGCGCGCGGGCCAGGAACGAGAGGTCGGTGGCTTCGTCGAAGGTCACCGGGCGTGGGAGGTGCCCGACCTTCGTGAGGAATCGCGCCGTGTTCTCGAAGGTCTGCCGCGGCAGGGCGAAGTCGGTCGGCGTCATCTCGCGATCGAGGTCGTACTCGAACTTGAAGGCCTGGTCGCTCCGGAACTCGATGCTCGCCGCCTTGAGGATCGCGCGTAGCTCGGCGGCGTTCGCGGGGTCGTGGTACCAGGCGCGCGCCCGGATGACCGCGGTCAGGAAGGCCGCGACCGCGTCGGGACTCCGGGCGAGCGCCTGGCGATTGACGGCGACGGTCACGAGCGACCAGGGCTCCAGCTCCTTGACGTCCACCAGGTTGATGAGCGGGACGTAGCCGCGGCTCGCGTAGACCGGCAGCAGGTTGTAGATGTTGAACGAGGCGTCCACCTTGCCGGCGAAGTGCGCGCCCATCCGGTCGCCCGGCGAGCCGGCCGGCACCATCGTGACGTCGCCAGGGTCGAGCCCGAGCTGGCGCAGCGCCGCCTTGAGCATCTCGGAGGTGAAGTCCTCCAGCTCGGCGACGGCGATGATCTTGCCCTTGAGGTCGGCCGCCTTCAGGCCCTGCTTCACGAAGATCGCGTAGCGCGCGCCCTGCGCGAAGCCCGCGACGATCTTCAGCGGCGCGCCCTGCGCGATCGCCCGCAACGCCGAGCCGCTGGTGGCGTTGATCTGGATATCGAAGCCGCCCGCGGCGAGGCCGCGCAGCGTCTCGACGTCGAGACCGCCCACCTTGAAGTCCACCTGCTTGAGACCGACCTCGTCGAAAAAGCCCCTGGCCCTGGCGACGAGCACCGGCGCCTGCACGTTCCAGATCGGCACCGAGCCGCGCACGCTCAGCGGCGGCAGTGGCTTCGCGCGGCCCTGGCTCTGCACGGGAGCCGGCGCGGCGAGGGCGAGCGCCAGGACGAGGGGGAGGCAGGACCGCCGGCCGCGCGGGCTCACCGCGAGGTCCTCCGCTTCCGCGTGGTCCGCGGGCGCGGCGCCGGGGCCCCGGCGCCCGGCCTGGCGGGACGGTCGAACACGCGCCGGGCGCCGGTCCTCGCCCACGCGATGCGCTCGGCGCGGGTCGTGTTCGGGCTCTTGAGGTAGGCGTTCTTCTCGTACACCGGCCGGGCGTAGATCGGCCGGAAGATCTCCGTCCGCAGCTCCTTCAGCCAGTTGCGCATCGTCGCGTGCCGCCGGAAGTGGCGCAGCGCCGCGATGTCGATGACCGCCGCGGCCCAGGAACTGGTGTTGGGATCGTGGTGCGCGATCACCTGGCCGCGGTAGTCCACGATCATGGACTGCCCGCCGGTGACGTCGAGCCCGTCGTGCGACTCCGGCGAAAAATGGTAGAGACCGCTGTTCGGCGCCACCACGTAGCAGTTGTTGTCCGAGGCCCGGGCGCGGTTGGCGAGCTCCCAGAGGCCCTTGTCGACGCTGTTCACCGCCGCCGACGGATGATAGATGATCTCGGCGCCGTTCAGCGCGAGCCCGCGCGCGGCCTCGGGGAACATGCCCTCGTAGCAGATCATCGTGCCGATCCGCCCGATGGGCGTGTCCACGACGGGGAAGAACGACTCGAGCGAGTCGCCGTAGACCTCGACCCACTTGTCGTAGACGTCGTGCGGCGTGGCGCTGCCCTCGATATACGCGACGACGTTCTTCGCCGCGCGGTGGACGACCTTGCCATCGGGATCGATGACGAAGGCGACGTTGAAGAAGTAGCCCGGGATCTTCGGGTCGGTCGCCTTCGCCTGGCCGATCAGGTATGTCTTGTACTGCCGGGCCAGCTGGCCGAGCGCCTCGGTCTCGGGCCCGGGAATGTCGATCGCGACCCGCTCGAGATAGTCCGTGTGCGGGCGGTCCATGATCTCGTCGTTGAAGCTCTGGAGCACGCCCTCGGGCAGCGCGACGAGGCGCACCGGGAACTCGGCGCTCAGCCAGACCGCGGCGCCCATCAACACCGCGATGCTGTCGATGTTCTGCTTGATGTCGCGGCGGTGCGTCACCGCCCGGAACGACGGCTGGAGCGCGACGGCCACGTAGGGCTCCATCGGGAGACTCCTTTCGCGCCGGTCGAGGCGCGAGCGCACGCTAGCAACCGCGCGCGGGCGTGTCAAGACGCCGCGCCGCCGCCGCCTATCGTGCGCCCTTCAGCCGGCTGATCTCCTCACGGAGCTCCCGCACTTCTCGTCGCAGCTCGGCGGTCTCGTCCGGCCCGCGGTCGTGTCCTCCCATGCACATGAAACCCCGGCCGCTGCTCATCGCGCGGACCATGGCGATGACGAAGACGAGACAGATCGTGAACCCGATCAACGGGAAGATCCACCAGAAGCCCCACATCGGTGCGCCCCACCATCCCGGTCCCCACATGATCGCACCTCCATGCCCCGCCCGGCGCGGACGGGGTCTCTCAGGTCGCCTGGCTCGCGCCCTGGACCTTCACCCCGGAGATCGACGCCTTGCCCGCCTTCACGAGGCGAGCGAGGAAGTACATCGCGCTCTCGGGGCTGATCTTGAGCCGCGCGGCCAGCCGTTCGAGATCCAACTGCCCGGTCTCCCGCAACACGGCGCTGATTTCCTCCTCGACACTCCGGGCCCACTCTTCGAAGAGCGTCCGGACCTCGGGCGTGGCGTAGGCGGCCATCTCGGCCGACTTGGACACGGAGGTCATCATCGCCTGGCACATCGCCATGGGATTGAATCCTTCCATGCCGCCCATCATTTTTTCCATCATCTGCCGCATCATCGGCGGCATGCGCATCTCTTCCGCCATCGCACTCACCTCCTTCGCTGGCCCATCATTCGACACATCTGCCCCCAGGGCGGCCAGTGAAATTCCGGTCCGGCCTTGGGATCGGTCAAGGTCTCGGCGTACTTCGCGCACGCCTCCAGCAGGTTGAGGAGGGAGCGTTCCGCCAACCGATAGTAGATGAACGGGCCGCGCCGCTCCGCGGTCAACACGCCGGCCTCCCGCAGAATGCGCAGGTGGAACGACGCGAGCGTTTGGGGGAGCCGGGTCTGGTCGAGGATTTCGGAGACGGAGCGCTCCCCGGTGCCCAGGACCTGGAGGATCCGCAGGCGGTTGTCGTCGCCCAGGACCTTGAAGAACCGCTCCACCGCCGCCAGGGAGAACGCCACGATTCAAAACCTCCTCATATAAAAAGATGCTCATATACTAGAGTCGGGCGCGACCCGTGTCAAGGGGCACCAGCGGAGCCGGACCGGACGGCGGCTCAGTCGAGCAGGTCGAAGCCGAGGAGCGCGCCGAGCTCGCGGAGCGCCGTCTCCGGCGCGTCCACCTTGATCGTCGTCATCCCGAGCGCGCGCGCGGACTTCAGATTGCGCCCGATGTCGTCGAGGAACGCCGCCGCGGCGGGCGCGACGCCGAGCTCGCGGCAGACGAGCTGGTAGATCCGCGGGTCCGGCTTCCGCAGCCCGACCACGCGCGACTCGACGACGACGTCGAAGTGCTCCCCCAGATCCCACGGCCGCGGCCCGTCGAGGTGCCAGTTGTTGGTGAGCGCGCCCACCTTGAGGCCGCGGGCGCGGATCCGGCCGATGGCGGCGAGCATCGCGGGCCGCGGCCGGCTCACCGCGGCGATGCCGGCCATCATCGTCGCGGCGCTCACCTCCACACCGTGGGCGCGGCAGTCGGCCTCGAAGAGCGGGTAGAACTCGGGAAGCGTCAGCTCGCCCCGCTCGAGCCGCGCCCAGGCGCCCGCCTCGCCGGCGGCGGTGACCGCGTGGTTGATCGCGTTCGCCGCCAGCCCGTGGTCCCGCTCGTAACGCGCGATCGCGTGGAGCGGCGAGTCCATCACCACGCCGCCGAGATCGAAGACGACCGCCGCGATCGCGCTCATGCCCGGTCGTGCAGTGTAGGCGACCCAGCGCCCTGGAACAAACGGCTCATGCGCACCGGCCCCAGGCGGCGGCACAGTAAGGCAAAGGAGCCATCGCCATGAGCTACGAGACCCCGTCCTGCGCCTACTGCCCGCCCACCATCCGCGCCTGCCGCCACGGGGAATCCGAGACGCGCGGCCCCGGCTTCTGCCCGTCCAAGGTGGACGACGCCGGGATCGAGTGCGCGGCGCAGGAGTACGACGACCCGTTCGTCCGCGAGGTCGCGCGCGCCTCGGCCCTGGTGGAGAGCGAGGGCTACTGCAAGTGGACGCGGGTCGAGGAGATCGTGGCGCTGGCCCGGCGGCTCGGCTACACGCGGCTCGGCATCGCCACCTGCATCAGCTTCGTGGACCACGCCCGCACGCTCAGCGCCATCCTCGAGAGCCACGGCTTCAGCGTGGCGTCGGTCGCGTGCAAGAGCGGCGGCGTGCCCAAGGAGGCGATCGGCGTGCGCGACGCGGAGAAGATCCGGCCGGGCACGCACGAGGCGATGTGCAACCCGGTCTCGCAGGCCGAGCTGCTGAACCGTGCGGGCTGCCAGCTCAACATCGTGCTCGGCCTCTGCGTCGGCCACGACAGCCTCTTCTTCCGCCACTCCCAGGGGCTCGCGACGACGCTCGTCGCCAAGGACCGCGTGCTCGCCCACAACCCGCTCGGCGCGCTCCTGCTTGCCGATACCTACTACCAGCGCGTCTGGGGGCCCGACCGGCCGGCGACGCTGCCGGTGCAGCCGGCGGAAGGGCGCCGCTAGCGCCGGACGGTCGCTGCGCTCGCGCTCAGGCCGCGGCGTGCGCGGCGAGGATGGCGCCGAGCTCGGCGGCGATCGCCGCCCGGGCCGGCCGCACGTGCGCCGGGCCGTAGTGCTCGAGGAGCCCCTGGCACAGGAGCGGG
>JACPCH010000164.1 GCA_016179875.1 Candidatus Rokuibacteriota bacterium
CCAGGTGGCGCCGTCGCTGGCGACGGCGGCGCCGCTGGAGGCGCAGCTCGCGGGTGTCCACTACCTGTTCCTGGAGGGCGCGGAAGTCACCGACGCCGTCCTCGCCCGCGCCCCCGACCTCCGGCTCATCCAGAAGCATGGCGAGGACTGCCGGAACATCGATCTCCACGCCGCCGCGCGGCGCGGCGTTCCCGTCGCCACGCTCAGGCGCTGGGCCAACACGTCGGTGGCCGAGCACACGGTGCTGCTCCTCCTCGCCGTCGCCCGGCGGCTCCGGACGGCCCACGCCGCGGCCCAGCGGCCCCCGGCCGACGTCGCGCGCGGCGCGAGTCACTACAACTGGGCGCGGCTCGACGGCCTCTGGTCGCTGCGAGGGGCGACGCTGGGGCTCGTCGGCCTCGGCGAGATCGGGCGCGAGGTGGCCCGGCGGGCGGCGGCCCTCGAGATGCGCATCCTCTACACCCAGCGCCGGCCCCTCGGCCCGGCGCTCGAGCGCACGCTGGGCGTCGAGTTCCGGCCGCTCCCGTCCCTGCTCGCCGAGGCGGACGCGGTCAGCCTCCACGTCCCCCTCACGCCCGAGACCCGGCACCTCCTCGGCGCGGCGGAGCTCGAGCGGATGCGGCGGGGCGCCGTCCTCGTGAACACCTCGCGCGGCGGCCTCGTCGACGAGGCGGCCCTGGTCGCCGCGCTCCGCGAGGGGCGTCTCGGCGGCGCCGGGCTCGACGTGAGAGCGGAGGAGCCGCCCCGCGACGCGGCGGAGCTGGCCGCGTGCCCGGCGGTGGTCCTCACGCCCCACGTCGCCGCCGGCATCGGGACCGAGCTGCTCCGCGACGTCCGCGCGGTGCTCGACAACGTCGCCCGCGTCCGGCGCGGCGAGCCGCCCGCGAGCCTCGCCTCACCCGACTGACGCGCGGCGGTCCCCGGTTGCACGGCGCGCGGCGCTCGCCCATAATCCGCGCGGGACGATCCCTGGTCCACCACGTGCGCACTCAGGCGGGAGGAGATCCATGAAGGCAGCCGGAACGAGTCGAGGCAGAGGTGTCCGGGCGCTCGCGATCGCGACGGCCGTGCTGGTCGCGGCGCCGGCGCTGCTGGCGCCGGCGGTGGCGCGGGCGGAAGATCTGAAGATCGCGCTGGTGGCCCCGCTGTCCGGACGCTGGGCGCGCCAGGGCCAGCTCAAGAAGATGGGCGCCGAGATGGCCATCGCCGAGATCGAGGCCCAGGGCGGCATCAAGGCGCTCGGGGGCGGCAAGATCATCCTTCGGGAGGCCGACGCCGGCGACAGCGTCGAGAAGGCGGTCAGCGCCATCCAGCGCGCGCTCAGCCGGGAGAAGATCAGCGCCGGCATCGGCGCCTGGCTCAGCTCCTTCACCCTCGGCGTCACCGAGGTGTCGGAGCGGCTCCAGGTGCCGTGGTTCACGCTCTCCTACGCCGACAACATCACCGAGCGCGGCTTCAAGTACACGTTCCAGTCGAGCCCGGTCTCGTCCGTGCAGGCCGAGCAGGCGCTCGACCTCGTCCTGGACCTGGCCAGGCGCAACGGCCAGACCATCAAGAAGGCGGCGATCGTCGGCGACAACACCGCGGCCACCGTGTTCTTCTTCAAGCCGCTCCGGGAGAAGCTCCTCAAGGCCAAGGGCATCGAGCTGGTGGTGGACGAGATCTGGACGCCGCCGCTGGCCGACGCCACCGCCATCGTCCAGAAGCTCCGCTCCACCCAACCGGACATCATGTTCTACGGCGCCACCAACTTCCCCGACTCCATCCAGGTGCTCCAGAAGATCAAGGAGTTCGGGGTGAAGACGCCGATCCAGGGCGTGGGCGCGTGGCTCGTCACGCCCGAGTACGTGAAGACGGTCGGCAAGGAACTCCTCGACAACATCATGACCGTCACCGCCTCCCACCCGCTGAAGGGCCAGGAGGACCTCGTCAAGCGGTTCACCCAGCGGACGGGCGAGCCGTTCATGACCCAGGACCCGCTCATGACGTACGCGCACGTCTGGATCATCAAGGAGGCGGCGGAGCTGGCGAAGTCGACGGACCCGAAGGCCATCCGCGACGCCGTGGCCAAGCTCGACCTCAAGTCGGGGCCGGCCGCCGGCGCGCTGGCGCCCGGCCGCATCCGCTACGACGAGCGCGGCCGGCGCATCGGGGCGACGCCGATCATCGTCCAGTGGCAGAACGGTGAGCCCTTCACGGTCGTCCCGGCGGAGCTGGCCACCCGCAAGCCCGTCTGGCGCGGCGGCAAGTAAGGGGCGCGCGCGGGCCGACCGTGTCCCCGGGCGATCTGGTCCAGTACGTGGTGACGGGCCTGCTCGTGGGGGGCGTCTACGCCCTCATGTCGATCGGCCTCGCCCTCATCTTCGGCGTCATGAAGGTCGTCAACTTCGCCCAGGGCGACTTCATGATGCTGGGGATGTACGTCACGTACTTCCTGGCGGTGGGGTACGGCGTCGATCCCCTGCTCGGCGCCCTCTTCACCATTCCACCCTTCTTCCTGCTGGGCCTCGTCGTCCATCGGACGCTGCTCGTGCGCGTCACCGGCGGGGGCGACCCGCAGCGCCTGATGGACGCCCAGCTCATCCTCACGCTCGGGCTCTCCCTCATCATCACCAACGCGACGACGATGATCCTCACGCCCATGCCCCGCGGGATCAAGACGGCCTACGCCACCCAGGCCTTCGCCGTCGGCCCCGTCCTCCTGAACCAGGCGCGCTCCTACGCGTTCCTGATGGCGCTGCTCCTGGCGGGCGTCGTGTACGTCTTCTTGACGCGAACCGACCTCGGCAAGGCGCTCCGCGCGGCCGCCGACGAGCCGGAGGCCGCCGGCTACCAGGGCATCGACGTCCGCGCGATGCACGGCCTGGCGTTCGGCGTCGGCATCGCGCTGGTGGCGGCGGCCGGCGGGCTGCTCGCCACCTACCACCCGATCGAGCCCACCGTCGCCGTGAACTTCATCGTGCTGATGTTCGTGGCCGTCGTGCTCGGCGGGCTCGGGAGCATCCCGGGCGCCTTCGCCGGCGGCCTCCTCATCGGCCTCGTCCAGTCGCTCACGCTTCTCGTCCTGCCCTTCCAGCTCCAGAACGTCGGCGTCTTCATCGCCTTCCTGCTGGTGCTCTACCTGCGCCCGCAGGGCCTCTTCGGCCAGCGCGCGCGCGCCGTCTGATGCCGGCCGCCCTCGCGCCCCGCCTGCGCGGGCTCGTCCCGATCGGCCTCGTCGTGCTCCTCGGCCTCGCGCTCACCTTCGTCCTCGGCGAGCGCTATCATCACCGGATCCTCACCCTCGTCTTCGTGTGGGCGACGATGGGGCTCGCCTGGAACATCATCAGCGGCTACGCGGGGCAGACCTCCTTCGGCCACCAGGCCTTCTTCGGCGTGGGGGCGTACGTGACCGTCCTCCTGATCGTCGGCCTCCGCCTCACGCCGTGGCTCGGCCTCGTGGCCGGCGCCGCGGCCGCCGTCGTCGCCGCGGTGCTGATCGGCTTCCCGACCTTCCGGCTGGCCGGCATCTACTTCGCGCTGGCCACGCTCGCCTACCCGCTGATCCTGCGCATCGTCATGGAGTTCCTGGGCTACCAGGAGGTCCCGATCCCCATGGTGCGCGACCGTCCCGCCCTCTACATGCAGTTCGCCGATCCCCGCGCCTACGACCTCCTGGCCCTCGCCGCGCTGGGCGGGACGCTCGTCCTCTCGCACTGGATCGAGACCTCGCGCCTCGGCTACGCGCTGCGCGCCCTCAAGGAAAATGAGGCGGCGGCGGAGGCGACCGGGGTCGACACCTTGCGGGCGAAGATGCTCGCCTACATGCTGAGCGCCGCCCCCGCCGCCGTCATCGGGGTGATCTACGCCCACGCGATCCTCTTCGTCGTCACCCCCGACTCCGTCTTCGGCGTCCTCGTGATCGTGCAGACGCTCGTCGTCTGCCTCGTGGGCGGAGTGGGCACCAAGTGGGGCCCGGTGCTCGGGGCGGCGATCATGGTCCCGATGAGCGAGACGCTCGACGCCACCATCGGGGACCGGCTGCCGGGGATCCAGGGCGTGGTGTACGGCGGCGCGCTCGTGCTCGTCATGCTCTTCGCGCCCGAGGGGATCTACTGGCGGCTGCGGGCGCTGCTGCCGTCCCGCCGCGCGGCGCCCGCGAGGGCCGGCGCCACGGCGGCGACGCAGGGCCCGATCGCCGCGGACCTCGCGGGACGCGCCCCGGTGGCCCGCGGCGCCACCCTCATGGACGTGCGGGGCGTCTCCAGGGCGTTCCTCGGGCTCCACGCCCTCGAGGACGTGAGCTTCACCGTCCGCGCCGGCGAGATCCTCGGCGTCATCGGGCCGAACGGGGCGGGCAAGACGACCCTCTTCAACGTGCTCAACGGCTTCCTCGCGCCCGACGCGGGGGAGGTCCGCTACCGCGACGCGCCGATCACGGGGCTCCGCCCCAGCGCCATCTGCCGCGGCGGCGTCGGCCGCACGTTCCAGGTCGTCCGCGCGTTCCCGCAGATGACGGTGCTGGAGAACGTCATGGTGGGCGCGTTCGTGCGCGAGGCCGCGCCGGACCGGGCGCGGCAGCGCGCCCTCGGCGCCCTCGCCGCGGTCGGGCTCGAGGCGCGCGCCGACCTGGTCCCGAGCGGCCTCACCACCCTCGACCTCCGCCTCATGGAGCTGGCCCGCGGCCTCGCCACCGCGCCCGACCTCATCCTGCTCGACGAGCCGCTGGCCGGGCTCTCCCGGGACGGCGTGGAGACGATGATGGCGCTGGTCCGCCGCGTGCGCGACGGGGGCGTGTCGGTCGTGATCATCGAGCACACCATGTACGCGGTCGTCCAGCTCGTCGACCGCCTCGTCGTCCTCGACCACGGGCGCCGGGTGGCCGAGGGGGCGCCGGGCGAGGTGGTGCGCGATCCGGCGGTCATCGAGGCGTACCTCGGCAAGCGCTGGCTCCGCCATGCTGAAAATCTCCGGCGTTAGCGTCGCCTACGGCGGGCTCCAGGCCCTGGTCGGGGTCTCCCTGGAGATCGCCGAGGGCGAGTTCGTCACGATCGTCGGGCCGAACGGCGCCGGGAAGACGACCCTCCTGAAATCGGTCGCGGGCGCGGTGCCGGCGGCGGCCGGCCGCATCGAGTACCGGGGGCAGGACATCGGCGGGCTCCCGCCGCACGCGCGCGCCCGGCTCGGCATCGCCCACGTGCCGGAGGGGCGGAAGGTCTTCCCTTCGATGACGGTGCTCGAGAACCTCGAGATGGGCTCTGGCCATCGGGCGGGGCCTCATGGCCCAGCCCCAGATGCTCCTGCTCGACGAGCCCTCCCAGGGCCTCGGCCCCCGCATCGTGGAGGGGATCTTCGAGGCCATCGCCGCCGTCCGCCAGCGCCACCACGTGACCATCCTGCTCGTCGAGCAGCGCGTGGTGGAAGCGCTCGAGCTGTGCGATCGCGGCTACGTGCTGGAGACGGGCCGCGTGGTGCTGAGCGGCGACCGGCAGACGCTGCTCGCCGACCCGCGCGTCCAGCACGCCTACCTCGGGGCCTGAGGGCCGGTGCAGCCGCCGCGGTTCGGGGTGACGCTCGCGGCCTACCCCGATGGCCTCCCGCCCGCGACGTGGTGGTGGGAGTTCGCCGAGCGGGCGGAGGCCCTCGGCTTCGACTCCCTGTGGGCGGGCGAGCACGTCCTCTTTCACACGGAGACGGTCAGCGCCGCCGTCCTCCTCGCCGGCCTCGCCGCCCGCACGCGGCGGATCCGCCTCGGCACCGCCATCTATCTCCTGCCGCTGCGCCACCCCGTCCTCGCCGCCAAGGACCTCGCGACGCTCGACCACGTGACCGGCGGCCGGCTCGTCGTCGGCGTCGGGGTCGGCGGAGAGTATCCTCGGGAGTTCGCGGCGTGCGGCATCCCGCTGGGCGAGCGCGGGTCGCGCACCGACGAGGCCCTGGACCTCGTGCGCCGGCTGTGGAAGGAGGAGCACGTCAGCTTCACGGGACGGCACTTCAGCGTGGACGACGTCACCCTCACGCCGCGGCCGGTGCAGCCGGGCGGCCCGCCGTTCTGGGTCGGCGGCCGCTCGGAGGCCGCCGTCCGCCGCACGGCGCGCGCGGGCGACGGCTACTTCCCGTACATGATCACGCCGTCACGCTACCGGGCGG
>JACPCH010000165.1 GCA_016179875.1 Candidatus Rokuibacteriota bacterium
CCAGCTCGCCGAGCTGGTGCGCTCGGGCGCGCCGCTGCGCCAGGTCGAGGTGCGCGCGGCGCTCCGGATGCTGGCCGACGACGAGGACGCGGACCTCAAGGCCGTGTTCACCGACGCCATCGCCGTGCCCTCCCGCAAGAAGTGGGTCACGCCGAAGACGCGCGGCCAGAAGCGCTACGTGGACGCGATCCGCGCGCACGACATGGTCTTCGGCATCGGGCCCGCCGGCACCGGCAAGTCGTTCCTCGCCGTCGCGATGGCGGTCTCGGCGCTCACCCGCCGCGAGGTCGCCCGCATCGTCCTGACCCGCCCCGCGGTCGAGGCCGGCGAGCGCCTCGGGTTCCTGCCGGGCGACCTCTACGAGAAGGTCCACCCCTACCTCCGGCCCCTCTACGACGCGCTCTACGACATGCTGGAGGCCGAGAAGGTCACGAGCCTCATGGAGAAGGGCGCGATCGAGATCGCGCCGCTCGCCTACATGCGCGGCCGCACGCTCAACGACTCGTTCATCATCCTCGACGAGGCGCAGAACAGCACGACCGAGCAGATGAAGATGTTCCTCACCCGCCTCGGCTTCAACTCCAAGATGGTGATCACGGGCGACATCACCCAGGTGGACCTGCCCGCCTCGCGTGGCTCGGGGCTCATCGAGGTCCAGTCGATCCTCCGCGACGTGCAGGGCATCAGCTTCGTCTACTTCGACGAGAGCGACGTCGTGCGGCACCGGCTGGTCTCCGCGATCGTGCGCGCGTACGACGTCCACGACGCGCGCAAGAACGACAGCCGGCCGGCCGGCGCCTGATGGCCGCCGCCGTCGCCGACCGGCAGCGCCGGATCCCCGTCGCCCACGCCCGGCTCGCGCGCGCCGCGGGGCGCGCGCTCCGGGCCGTGGGCCGGCCCGCGGGCGCCGTCGAGGTGCTCGTCGTGGACGACGCCGGGATCCGGCGGCTCAACGCGGCGTGGCGCGGCGTCCGGCGGCGGACCGACGTGCTGGCGTTCCCGCTGGAGGCGCCGGGCCTCCCGAGCCCGCTCCTGGGCCAGGTCGTGGTGTCGGCACAGGCGGCGCAGCGTCAAGCCCGGCGCGTCGGGGTGACGCTCGCCACCGAGCTCGACCTCCTGGTGACCCACGGCGTGCTGCACCTCGTCGGCTACGACGACCGCGATCCGGTCGAGGCCGCGCTCATGCACCGGCGCGAGCGCGCGATCCTGGCCGACGCCCCTGAACGTCTGTGGAAGGGTCTGCTGCGCCGATGAGCGCGGAGCCCCCCGCCGCGCAAAGAGCCGGGTTCGTCTCGCTCATCGGCCGGCCGAACGCCGGGAAGTCCACGCTGCTGAACCGGCTGGTCGGCGAGAAGCTCGCGATCGTCTCGCCGCGCCCGCAGACCACGCGCAACCGCATCACCGGGATCCGCAACCTGCCCGGCGCGCAGGTCATCTTCGTGGACACGCCCGGGCTCCATCCCGCGGCCGGCAAGCTCGGCGACTTCATGCTCAAGACCGCGCAGCGCGCGGTCGAAGACGTGGACCTCGTCTGTCTCGTGGTGGACGCGACGGACCGCACCGGGCCCGACGCGCTGGTGCTCGACCCGCTGCGCGCCTACCGGGGGCCGGTGTTCTGCCTGCTCAACAAGAGCGACCGCGTCCGCCCGAAGAGTCGCATCCTGCCGCTCATCGAGACGTGGCGCGGCGCGTACCCCTTCGCCGAGATCGTCCCGATCTCGGCGGCGGAGGGCGACAACTGCGACCGGCTCCTCGACATGATCGTCCGGACGCTGCCCGAGCACCCCGCGTACTTCCCGGCCGACGCCACCAGCGACCAGCCGGAGACGTTCTGGGTCGCGGAGGTGATCCGCGAGAAGGTCTTCCAGCTCACGCACCAGGAGGTGCCCTACGCCACGGCCGTGCGCGTGGAGGAGCTGGCCGAGCGCGAGCGCCCGGAACGCCTCTACATCCGGGCGACGATCTTCGTCGAACAGGACTCGCAGAAGGGGATCATGATCGGCAAGCGGGGCGCCATGCTCAAGCGCATCGGCACCGCCGCCCGCCGGGACCTCGAGGGCTTCTTCGGGATCGGCGTGTACCTCGAGCTCCGCGTCGAGGTCCGCCGGCACTGGCGCCGGGACGAGCGCGCCCTGCGCGAGTTCGGCTTCCGCCTGACGTCCTGACATGGGCCTCGGCCGGACGGCGGCGATCGTGATCGGCTCGTTCCCCCTCGGGGAGAGCGACCGCGTCGTCACGTTCTACTCCCGCGAGCACGGCAAGATCCGCGGCGTGGCCAGGGCCGCTCGGCGCATCCGCTCGCGGTTCGGCGGCGCGCTCGAGCTGTTCACGCAGGGCGAGCTCGTGTTCTTCGACACCGGCCGGAGCGACCTGCTCCGCATCGACCACTTCGACATCGTCCGCCCCTTCAACCGGGTCCGGGAGAGCCTGGACGCGCTCGGCCACGCCGCCTGGATCGCCGAGTGCGTGACGCGCCTCACCGCCGACCACGACCGGCACCCGGCGCTCTACGGCCTGCTCGCGCGGAGCCTGCGCGCGCTCGACGGCGCGGCCCGGCCCGCGCGGGTCGCGGTGTGCTTCGGCGCGCGGGGCCTCGACGTGCTGGGCCACCGGCCGCGCCTCGACGCCTGCGTGGACTGCGGGCGCGCCTGGCCGTTCCCGCGCCCGGCGCTGGGCGCCGGCGGGCTCGCGTGCGAGCCGTGCGCCCGCGCGGCGGGCGACGCTCTGCCGATCTCGCCGGGGGCGGTGACCGCGCTCGACCGCCTGCGCGCGCTCGCCTGGGAGGAGGCCCTGGGGATCCCGCTCGGGCGGCTCGAGGCCGAGCTCGGCGGCCTGCTCGAGGCCCAGATGTCGCGACTGATCGGCCAGCCGACGCGCGCGAGCCGGTTCGTGCGCGAGGTGGGCCGGCTCCAGCCGACCTCCGGAGGCCGTTCGTGAGTGAGCCCGTCAACATGGACGTGATCGTCTCGCTGTGCAAGCGCCGCGGGTTCATCTTCCAGTCGTCCGAGATCTACGGCGGCACCGGGTCGTGCTGGGACTACGGCCCCCTCGGTGTGGAGCTGAAGAACAACATCAAGCGCGCCTGGTGGCGCGACAACGTCCACCTGCGGCCGGACCTCGTGGGGCTCGACGCCTCGATCCTGATGCACCCGAGCGTGTGGAAGGCGAGCGGCCACGTCGACCACTTCACGGATCCGATGGTGGACTGCAAGGCCTGCCAGCGGCGGTTCCGGGCCGACCAGCTCGACGAGCAGCCGTGGACCCACTATTGCCCGGCGACGAAAGGCAATAAGTTTGAGGTGACCGCCGGCGAGCCGTGCCGGCATTGCGGCGTCCGGCGCACGCTCTGCCCCGAGTGCGGGAAGGGGGAGCTGACCGCGCCGCGCCAGTTCAACCTGATGTTCAAGACGTTCATGGGGCCCGTGACTTCGACAACGTGCTCCAGTCCATGCGCCTCAAGCTCCCGTTCGGCATCGCGCAGATCGGCAAGGCCTTTCGCAACGAGATCACGCCCGGCAACTTCATCTTCCGCACGCGTGAGTTCGAGCAGATGGAGATCGAGTTCTTCGTGAACCCGAGCGACACGATCGACGGGCGGCCCGCCGACGAGGTGTGGCACGACCGCTGGATCGCCGAGCGCCTCGCCTGGTATCAGCGCTACGGCATCCGGGCCGAGAACCTCCGGCTGCGCGAGCACGAGAAGTCGGAGCTGGCCCACTACGCCAAGCGGACGGCGGACATCGAGTACAAGTTCCCGATCGGCTGGAGCGAGCTCGAGGGGATCGCCAACCGCACCGACTTCGACCTGAGGCAGCACGCCCAGTGGAGCGGCAAGTCGCTGACCTACTTCGACGAGGAGCGCAAGGCCCACGTCGTCCCCTACGTCATCGAGCCCTCGGCGGGCGCCGACCGGAGCGTGCTCGCGTTCCTCGTGGACGCCTACACCGAGGAGGAGGTGCGCGGCGAGAAGCGCGCGCTCCTGCGCCTGCACCGCGACCTGGCGCCGGTGAAGATCGCCGTGCTGCCGCTCCTGAAGAAGCGCGGCGACATCGTGGCGGCGGCGCACGAGATCCGGCGCGTGCTCGCCCACCACTGGGTCACCGTGTACGACGACACGGCCGCGATCGGCCGCCTCTATCGCCGCCAGGACGAGGTCGGCACCCCCTGGTGCGTCACGGTGGACGTCCAGACCGTCGGCGACGCCGAGAAGGGCGAGCCGGGCGACGGCAAGGTGACGATCCGGGAGCGGGACTCGATGGAGCAGATCCGGGTGCCGGTCCCCGAGCTGCGCGCCGTCTTCGGCGAGCTCCTAGCCGGCGCGGCCTGGTCCGCGGTCGCCGCGCGCTACCCGGGGGCGAAGAGCTAGGGCGTCTGGCGGACGGGCGCCGCCGCCCCCGCGGCCGCCGCCGGCGCCGTCGCGGGCGCCGCGGCCGGAGGCGCGGCGGGCGCGGGCTGCGCCCGCCGCTGGCCCACGCCGGCGCACGCCGCCGCCGGCTCGCTGCCCTTGATGAACGCCATCGGCACCGGGCGCGCGCAGTCGCCCGACGGGTCCTCGTCCACGAGCAGCGCCACCACGCGCTCCGGGACGGGGAAGTCCTCCTTCGGGGCGTCCCCCAGGATCTTGCTCATGTAGGCGACCCAGATGGGCGCCGCCACGCGCGAGCCCGTCTCGTCGCGCCCGAGGCTCCGCGGCCGGTCGTAGCCCACCCAGACCCCCGTCGCCAGGCGGGGCGTGAAGCCGATGAACCAGGCGTTCGAGTAGTCGTTGGTCGTGCCGGTCTTGGCCGCGATCGGCCGGCCGAGGGCCTTGGCGACCTGGCCGGTGCCGCGCTCGACCACGCCGCGCAGCATGTGGGTGATCACGTACGCGGTCTCGGGCGCGACCGCCTCCCGGCCCTCGGGCACGTGCTCCTCGAGGAGCTTGCCCTGGGCGTCGGTGACGTAGCGGGTCGTGACCGGCGGCATCCACGTCCCCTGGTTCGCCAGCGCGCTGTAGGAGGAGGTGAGCTCGAGCAGCGAGAGGTCGGACGTGCCGAGGGCGAGGCTCAGGTTGATGTCGAGCGGGCTCGTGATGCCGAGCCGCCGCGCCACCTGGATCGTGCGGTTGATGCCGATCCGTTCCTGGAGCTTCACGGTCACGACGTTCACCGACTCCTCGATGGCCTGCTGGAGCGTCGTCGGGCCGCGGAACTTCCGGTCGTAGTTCTCGGGCTTCCACGCCTGGCCGTTGGCGCCGGCGGCGTAGGAGACGGGCGAGTCGTCGATGCGGGTGGCCGGCGTGAGCCCGGCCTCGAGCGCGGCGATGTAGATGAACGGCTTGAACGCCGAGCCCGGCTGCCGCTTGGCCTGGGTCGCGCGGTTGAACTCGCTGCGGAAGAAGTCGTAGCCGCCGACGATCGCCTTGACGTACCCCGTCTGCGGCTCGATCGTGACGACGGCGCCCTCCGGGTGCTCGCCGGGGCGGGCCCGGGCCGAGCGGGTCTCGAGCGTCTTCAGGCCGTCGCGCAGCGCCTGCTCGGCGGCGAGCTGCATCCCGGGGTTGAGCGTCGTGTACGCGTTGAGCCCGCCCTTGAAGACGAGGTCGGCGCCGTACTTCGCCTCGAGCGTCTGCTGGACGTGGTCGAGGAAGTACTGCCCGGTGGTCCGGCGCCGCTCGGGCGGAACCAGCCCGAGCTCCGCCCTCGCCAGGCGCTTGGCGTCCTGGTCCTTGAGCGCCCCGTAGTCCACCATGCGGCGCAGGACCACCTCGCGCCGGCGCTTCGCGGCCTCGGCGTGCTCGAACGGCGAGTAGCTGGTGGGCGCGCGCGGCAGGCCCGCGAGGAGCGCGGCCTCGCGCACGTTGAGCTCCGAGACCGACTTGCCGAAGTAGGTGCGCGCGGCGGCCTCGACGCCGTAGGCGCCGTGGCCGAAGTAGACCTGGTTCAGGTACATCTCGAGAATGCGGTCCTTGGAGTAGCGGCGCTCCAGCTCGAGGGACAGGACGGCCTCCTTCAGCTTCCGCTCGAGGCTCTTGTCGGGCGTGAGGAACAGCACCTTCGTGAGCTGCTGGGTGATGGTGCTGCCGCCCTCGACGATCCGCCCGCGCCGGTAGTTCTGCACGACCGCGCGGGCGATGCCGATCGGGTCGAGGCCCCAGTGCGAGTAGAAGCGCCGGTCCTCGGTGGCCAGGACCGCGTCGCGCAGCGCCTGGGGGATCTGCGCGAGGGGCACGAAGATGCGGCGCTCGACGTGGAGCTCGGTCAGGAGCTCGTCGCTGTCGTCGTAGATCTTGGTGCCCTGGATCGGCTGGAGCGTCTCCAGCGCGGTGACCGACGGCAGCGAGCGGGGCAGGATCGCGAACGCCCAGAGGGCCGCGACCGCGACGGCCGAGACCACCAGCAGCGTCAGCACGCCGATCGCGAGGAGACCGCGGCGCAGCCAGCGGCGGGCGCGGGAGCGGGGCGGGCGGGGCGCGGGGGGCCTCTTCTTCGCGGCGGCCATCCGGCTCATTATACCGGTCCCGCCACGGCGCGGTACGACGCCCGCGGCACTTCGTAAGACTCCCGGGTTCGTCGTAGAATTGGGGCGAGCGTGAAGAAGAGTCTACAGTCTGCATTGCTGGGCGACTTCGCGTGGCGCGGGCTGATCGCCGACGTCACGAGCCAGCACCAGCTCGACGCCCACCTGGGCGAGGCGCCGCGGTCCATCTACTGCGGCTTCGACCCGACGGCAGACAGCCTGCACGTGGGCAGCCTGCTCCCGCTCCTGGCGCTCCGGCGCATCCAGCTCGCCGGCCACCGGCCGATCGTGCTGATCGGCGGCGGCACGGGGCTCATCGGCGACCCGAGCGGCAAGGCGGGGGAGCGCCAGCTCAACCCCGCGGAGCAGGTGGCGGAGTGGGCGGACCGGCTCCGGAAGCAGGTCGAGCGGTTCTTCGACTTCGGCGGCGCACAGCCCGCGATCCTGGCCAACAACTACGAGTGGCTCTCGCGGCTCGAGGTCATCCCGTTCCTGCGTGACGTCGGCAAGCACTTTTCCGTCGGCAGCATGATCGCGCGCGAGGCGGTCCGCGCCCGCATGGGCGCCGGCATCTCGTATACCGAGTTCAGCTACCAGGTGCTCCAGGCCTACGACTTCCTGGAGCTCCACCGCCGCCACGGCTGCACGATGCAGATCGGCGGGAGCGACCAGTGGGGCAACATCACCGCCGGGACCGACCTCATCCGGCGCATCGACAACGCGACGGCGTTCGGGCTGACGCTGCCCCTGGTCACCAAGACGGACGGGAGCAAGTTCGGCAAGACCGAGAGCGGCACCGTCTGGCTCGACCCGCGCAAGACGTCCCCCTACGAGATGTACCAGTTCTGGCTCAACACCGCCGACGCGGACGCGGGCGCGTTCCTGAAGTACTTCACGTTCCTCGAGCGCGAGCGCATCGAGGCGCTGGAGGCCGGGGTGCGGCACCACCCGGAGCAGCGGGAGGCGCAGCGGGTCCTGGCGCGCGAGGTCACCACCCTGGTCCACGGGGAGACGGCGACGCAGGAGGCCGAGACGATCACGCGGGCGTTCTTCAGCGGCGACCTGGGCGCGCTGACGGAGGGCCAGCTCGCGCAGGCCTGCCAGGGGATGCCGCGGACCGAGCTGACGGACGGAGACCTCGGCGCGCTCTCGCTCGTGGAGCTGCTCACCCGGGTGGGCCTCGCCGAGTCGAAGAAGCGCGGGCGCGAGCTGGTCGCGGCCGGCGCGATCCACGTGAACGGCCAGCCGGCGCGGAACGCCGACGCCAGGGTCTCGCGCGACCTGGCGCGTTACGGCCGGTTCATCATCCTCCGGAAGGGCAAGAAGACCTACCACCTGGCCCTCCTGGCCTGACGAAAGACTTGACAGGGTAGGGTGATATCCGTATAGTTGGTTTTTGCCCGGTCACCTTCCAAGCTGACCGCAGTGCTCTTTGAAAGCTGGATATGCTACTGGCTCACCGAAAAGGTGTGAGCACCATCCGTTCTATTCGAGTGCCTTGCGCTCGGGCCGAGTGACTGCAGTACAGCGCAGTAACAACGTTCGAGCTTGGAGCACAGGTTCATCGCTTTCACATGGCGAGTTTGATCCTGGCTCAGAGCGAACGCTGGCGGCGTACTTAACACATGCAAGTCGAACGGGGATCGTCGGGTTAGCAATAATTCGGCGGTCCTAGTGGCGTACGGGTGAGTAACACGTGGGCAACCTGCCCTAGAGTTCGGGATACCCTCTCGAAAGGGAGGCTAATACCGGATACGTTCCCCGGGTCGCAGGATCCGGGGAGGAAAGGTAGCGCAAGCTGCCGCTCTTGGAGGGGCTCGCGGCCTATCAGCTAGTTGGTGAGGTCACGGCTCACCAAGGCTATGACGGGTAGCTGGTCTGAGAGGACGACCAGCCACACGGGAACTGAGACACGGTCCCGACTCCTACGGGAGGCAGCAGTGGGGAATTTTCCGCAATGGGCGAAAGCCTGACGGAGTGACGCCGCGTGGGGG
>JACPCH010000166.1 GCA_016179875.1 Candidatus Rokuibacteriota bacterium
GCTCGGCCGCGTCGGCGCGGCCTGGCGCGAGGCTTTCGTGTTCTTCAAGCACGAGGAGTCGGGCACCGGCCCGGCCCTCGCCGGCCGGCTCCTCGAGCTGGCCGGGCCGCCGGCCGGCTGACGCGCGCTCCCTCCACGCCCAGAAGGGCATCCGATGAATCGGCGCCGGGTCAGATCAGAGGCCGCGGCACGAGGTGACGGCGGCCAGGAGGATCACGAGCCCGGCGGGGATCAGCGTCACCACGACCGAGAGCGTCGTCCAGAGGGTGAACGCGATCGGTCCGAACGCGGGCGTGCTCACGCGCCAGAGCCGCGCGACCAGCAGCTCGAGGATCCAGCCGCCGGTGTAGAAGACGTTCACGACGACGCCGTAGGCGAGGACGGCGATGGCGACCAGGAGCGGCGGCGTCGGGAAGCCGAGCGGGACACCGGCCGCGCGCTCGCACGTGAAGCCGACCGCGAAGAACACGCCGAGGCTCAGCGCCGCGGTCGCGCCGACGATCACGTTGTACGGCAGCCGGCGCAGCTCCCACCACGCCACCACGTGCGCAGGATGCGATTTTTCGAGCTGGTGCGAGAAGAGCCAGCGGGCGAGCGCCAGCGAGATCCGGAGCAGCGGCATGACGAGATCATGGACGGCCCGCGGCCCGCCGTCAATCGTCGGCCTGCCGCCTCGACCGGTGCGGCGGAGCGTCCGCGGCCGGCGGGGTGCGGCCGGGCCGCTTGACGTGCCGCACGGCCTAGCGGATGCTCGGCGGCATCCGCGGGTGGGTATGACGATGGCGGTCCCGGCCCTGGCGCACGGCGTACACCTGGTCGGCAGCGTGCCGCTGGCCGGCCCGGACGCCGTCTTCCGCACCATCGCCGCCGAGATCGGGGATCGCGTGCGGCGCATCCCCGACGGCGAGACCGGGCCTCGCTCCGACTGGATCGTGTGGCAGCTCCCCGTCTTCACCTCCCAGCGCCAGCTCGAGGTGGTGCCGCCCGGCCCCGAGAGCTGGCGGCCGCTGCCCCGCGTCCGCCTCGGCGAGGGCGTGCGCGCGGAGAGCGTGACGTTCGGCGCACTCGGCTACGCGGACGCGGCGAGCGCCTCCTACCGCGTCTTCGCGCGGCTCAAGCGCGACGGGCTGGTGCCCGTCGCCTGCCGCTTCCAGGTCTGCCTGCCCACGCCGCTGGCCCCGATCGCCGCGTTCGTGGTCCCGGAGCACCAGGCGCTCCTGGAGCCGATCTACGAGGCGCAGCTCCTGGGCGAGCTCGGGACCATCCTGCAGGAGGTGCCCCACGACCAGCTCGCCATCCAGTGGGACACGAACTTCGAGTTCGGGATGCTGGAGGGCGTCTTCCCCGTCTGGTTCCACGACATCAAGAGCGGCGTCCTCGAGCGGCTGCTGCGGCTCTCCCGGCACGTGCCGGCGGACGTCCAGCTCGGCTACCACTTCTGCTACGGCGACGTCCAGCACCGGCACTTCAAGGAGCCGGCCGACGCCGGCAAGCCGGTGGACGTCGCCAACGCGCTGGCGGCGAGCCTCGACCGCCCCCTCAACTGGATCCACCTGCCGGTCCCGCGCGACCGGATGGACGAGGCGTACTATGCGCCGCTGCGGGGCCTTCGCCTGCGCCCCGAGACCGAGCTGTACCTCGGGCTGGTCCACCACACCGACGGCGTCGAGGGCACCGCCCGCCGCCTGGAGGCCGCGCGCCGCTTCGTGTCCGGCTTCGGCATCGCCACCGAGTGCGGCTGGGGCCGGCGGCCGCCGGCCACCATTCCCGAGCTGCTGCGCATCCACCGCGAGAGCAGCCTCCCGGTCCAGCCGGCAGCCGGGCCCCGGCGGCGCTTCCAGTGGCCGCCCGGCTTCCAGCGCGTGCCCGACGAGGACTGGACGCACCAGCCCGTGGACACCTTCGGCCTGCGCTACGACACCGTCGAGAACCACGGCTGGTACCGGAACCTCGACCCGACGGTCGAGGACCTCGCCCGGCACCTCGCGGACGGCCAGCTGCTCATCGATTACTCGGGCGGGACCGGGATCCTCCTCGACCGGCTCAACCTCCGGATCTTCGACCGGCAGGTCGGGACGCTGATCGTGGACAGCTCGCCGAAGTTCCTCCGCGTCGCGCTCGACAAGTTCGGCGACGAGGAGCGCGTCGCGTTCCGGCTCCTGCGCTGGCTCAAGGAGGAGCGGCGCCTGCAGCTCCTCGAGGAGGTGCTCGGGCCGGAGCTGCTGGCGCGCCGGGCCGACGCCGTCGCGTCCACCAACGCGATCCACCTCTACCGGGACCTCCCGGAGACGCTCGCCTCCTGGGCCCGGGTGCTGCGGCCGGGCGGACGCGTGTTCGTGCAGTCGGGGAACATCCGCAACCCGCAGGCCCGCGAGAGCGAATGGATCCTGGACGAAACCGTGTGGGCGATCCACGAGGTCGCCACCGGGCTGGTCCGCAACGACCCCCGCTACGCCGCCTACCGGCCGCTCCTCGACGACGAGCCCCGGATGCGGGCGCACGTGGCCTACCGGGACCAGGTCTTCCTGCCGGTGCGGCCGCTCGACCACTACCTGCGCTGCCTCGAGGGGGCCGGGTTCGCGGTGGAGGAGGTGACGGCCCGCACCATCGAGGCCCGGGTCGAGGACTGGTTCGAATTCCTGAGCGCCTACCACGAGGCCGTGCTGGGCTGGGTGGGCTCCTCCGTCAAGGTGGACGGCGCGGCGCCCGGCCCGGAGGCCGTGAGCGACCGCCTGGCGCTCATCCGCCACGCCATGGACACGCTCTTCGGCGGCAGGCCGTCGTTCCGCTGTTGCTGGACGTACATCAACGGCGTCCGCCCCTGACGTCAGTCGCGCCGCCGTGATTCGAGGCGGCGGAGCGCGGCGGCGAGGTCGATCCCCTCGCGCAGCACCGGCGCCAGCGGGTCGCCGAGCTTCTCGAGGCGCGGCGGCGCGGTCCGGATCGTGAACGTCCCGGGGTCGAGCCGCGCCGTCACCTCGTCCCAGCCGAGCGGGCACGACACCGGCGCGCCCGGCAGCGGCCGCACCGAGAACGGCGCGACGATCGTCTGGCCGTGGCCGTTCTGCCCCCAGTCCACGTAGACCCTGCCGCCGCGCGACCGGATGGGCCGCGCGATCGTCGAGATCGAGGGCGCCGCCTGCACCACCAGCAGCGCCAGCAGGTGGGCGAAGCCGCGCGCCTCCTCGTAGCGGTAGCGCGCGCCGAGCGGCAGCAGGATGTGCAGGCCCGTCGCGCCCGAGGTCTTCGGGTAGCTCGGCAGCTCGAGCCCGTCGAGGAGGCGCCGCAGGGTCTGCGCTACCTCCACCACGTCGGTGAACGGCGCGCCCTTCGGGTCGAGGTCGAGCACGAGCCAGTCAGGATGATCCAGGCGGCCCACGCGTGAGGCCCAGAGGTGGAGCGGGATCGTCCCGAGGTTCGCCACGTAGCGCAGGCTCTCGCGGTCGTCCACGACGAAATAGTCGATGTCGCGCCCGGCGTCCTCGGAGCGGATCCGCTCCCGGCGCACCCACGCGGGCGTCCACTCCGGGGCGTCCTTCTGGAAGAAGGACTTGCCCGCGATGCCGTCGGGATAGCGCGTGAGGACGAGCGGCCTGTCCTTCAAGTACGGCAGGAGCCACGGCGCGATCGCGTCGTAGTAGCCGACGAGGTCGGCCTTCGTGTACTTCTCGTCCGGCCAGAAGACTTTCCTGGGGTTCGTGATCTTCACGAGCTCGGGCGCTGACGGCGCCGGGTCCGCGGCGCCGGACGGCGGCGCCGCCGTCTTCACGGCGGCGTCCGCAACGGGGGTTTCACGGCGGCAGTCCCGGGGGCGCTTGTCGTCGCGGAGCCCGAGGAATGCGGGGTGGCGGATCCCGCCGTCCCTGGTCCACTCGCTGAAGCGCACCTCGCCGACGAGCCGCGGCTCGACCCAGTGGTGCCCCCGCCCGGCCGGCGTGCCGGCGTCGAACGGCGAGGTCGTGCGCGCCAGCGGCCGGAGCCGCTCGTGGACCCGCGCGAGCGTCGCGTCGTCGAACCCGGTGCCGACCTTCCCGACGTACACGAGCCGGTCGCCCTCGTAGAGGCCGAGGTGGAGCGCGCCGAAGTGGGCGCGCGAGCCCCGCGGGACGGTGAAGCCGCCGATGACGAACTCCTGGCGCTTCTGGCACTTGACCTTGAGCCACTCGCGCGAGCGGCCGGCGGTGTAGCGGCTCGCGCGCTTCTTGGCGACGACGCCCTCCAGCCCTCGCTCGCCCGCGGCCTCGAAGAACGCCTCGCCCCGCTCCAGCACGTGGTCGCTATACGAGACGACGCCGCGCGGGGGCAGCACCAGGCGCAGGCACTCCTTGCGCGCCTCGAGCGGGACGCCGCGCAGGTCGCGCCCGTCGAGGGCGAGCGCGTCGAAGAAGACGCCCGCGGCCGGCACCGCCGCCGCGGCGCGCTCGATGTCGGCGGCGCGCGTCAGGTTCATGCGCGCCTGGAGCCGCTGGAAGCTCGAGCGCCCCGCGTCGTCGAGCGCGACGATCTCGCCGTCGAGCAGGAAGCGCTCGAGCGGCAGCGCGCCGAGCGCCCGCGCGACCTCGGGGTAGCGCGCGGTGACCGGCTGGCCGCCGCGGCTCGTCAGCGCGACCGTCCGGCCGGCGCGCGCCGCCAGCACGCGCACGCCGTCATACTTGATCTCGAAGAGCCATCCAGAATCCGAGAACGGGCGCTCGACGAGCGTCGCCAGCATGAGCCCGGCGCGCCGCGCCGGCACCTCGCGCGCGGGCGCGCCGAGCTCGGCGAGCCGGGCGCGGAGCCGGGCGAGCCGCGCGGAACCGTCGCGCAGCTCGTCGACCGTGAGCCCGGAGAGCACCGACTCCGGCTGCCGCTCGACCGGCTCGGCGCCGTCCGCGAACGCGTCGGACTTCTTGAGGAGCAGCCACTCCTTGTCCTTGCCGCTCATCCGGACGAGCGTCCACGCGCCGCGGAGCTTGAAGCCGTGCAGCTCGAACTCGAGCTTGCCGCGCTCCACCTGCGCGCCGGGCGGCTCCGGCTTGAGCGGGCGCCAGTGGCCACGGTCCCACACGATGGAGGGCCCCGCGCCGTAGCTGCCCTCGGGGATCACGCCCTCGAAGTCCGCGTACTCGAGCGGGTGGTCCTCGACGTGGACGGCGAGGCGCTTCTCGTGCGACCGGACCGACGGGCCCCTGGGCACGGCCCAGCTC
>JACPCH010000167.1 GCA_016179875.1 Candidatus Rokuibacteriota bacterium
CGCACCGGCGCCGACGCGCACCTGCTGGCGGGCCAGCTCTCGATCCATCCGAGCCACGGCGAGCGGCTGATCAAGATCTTCGGCCACGACCACCATGAGGTCTGTGAGCCCACGTAGGCGATCCGCGCGAACCCGGCTTCTCCGGAGGCGTGTCCAACCGTGACACGGGGGAGGCGCGCCATGACCCGGGAAGAGCTGCGGCTCAAGGAGGCCCAGGAGCGGACCGCCCACTGGAAGCGGTGGGGGCCCTATCTCTCCGAGCGGCAGTGGGGCACGGTCCGCGAGGACTACAGCCCGCACGGCACGGCGTGGGACTTCTTTCCCCACGACCACGCGCGCTCGCGCGCCTACCGCTGGGGCGAGGACGGCCTGGCCGGGATCACCGACAACCACGGCCGGCTGTGCCTGGCGCTCGCCCTCTGGAACGGCCGCGATTCGATCCTGAAAGAGCGCCTGTTCGGGCTGACCGGGAGCGAGGGCAACCACGGCGAGGACGTCAAGGAGTACTACTTCTACCTCGACTCGACGCCGACGCACTCGTACATGAAGTATCTCTACAAGTACCCGCAAATGGAGTTCCCCTACGCGCGGCTGGTCGAGGAGAACCGCCGGCGGGACCGCCGCGCGCCCGAGTTCGAGCTGCTCGACACCGGCGTGTTCGACGACGACCGCTACTTCGATGTGGTCGTCGAGTACGCGAAGGCGGCGCCCGACGACCTCCTGGTGCGGGTCCGCGCGGTGAACCGCGGGCCGGAGCCGGCGACGCTCGACCTCCTGCCGACGCTCTGGTACCGCAACACCTGGTCGTGGGACACCGCCGGCCCTGAGCGGCCGACGCTCCGCGCCGCCCCGTCCCGCGAGGGCTTCGTCCTGATCGAGGGCGAGCATCCCTCGCTCGGCGCGCGGTGGCTCTACTGCGAAGGCGAGCCGGAGCTCCTGTTCACCGAGAACGACACGAACGCGGCGCGGCTCTTCGGCGTCCCGAACCCCGGCCCGTACGTGAAGGACGGGATCGGCGACGCCGTGGTGGCCGGGCGGACGGACGCCGTGAATCCCGACCAGAGCGGCACGAAGGCCGCCGCGCGCTACCGGCTCACGCTGGCGCCCGGCGCCACCGTCACCGTGCGACTGCGCCTCAGTAACACCCCGCTGCCCGCCGGACCCTTCGGGCGCGACTTCGACACGGTCTTCGGCCAGCGGATCCGCGAGGCCGACGAGTTCTACGCGACGGTCGTCCCCCGGCAGCTCTCGGACGACGCGAAGCGTGTCATGCGCCAGGCGTTCGCGGGCCTCCTGTGGTCGAAGCAGTTCTACCACTACTACGTCCGGCGCTGGCTCGAGGGCGACCCCGCCGGCCCGCCGCCGCCGCCCGGGCGCGCGCAGGGCCGCAACCACGAGTGGCTGCACCTGTACAACGAAGACGTCATCTCGATGCCGGACAAGTGGGAGTACCCCTGGTACGCGGCGTGGGACCTCGCCTTCCACATGATCCCGCTCGCGCTGATCGACCCCGACTTCGCCAAGGCGCAGCTGCTGCTGTTCCTGCGCGAGTGGTACATGCACCCGAACGGCCAGATCCCCGCGTACGAGTGGGCGTTCGGCGACGTCAACCCGCCGGTGCACGCGTGGGCGGCCCTGCGCGTCTACCGGATCGAGCGGAGGCTGCGCGGCAAGGGCGACCGGGCGTTCCTCGAGAAGGTCTTCCACAAGCTCCTGCTGAACTTCACGTGGTGGGTCAACCGCAAGGACGCCGAGGGGCGCAACGTGTTCCAGGGCGGCTTTCTCGGCCTCGACAACATCGGCGTCTTCGACCGCTCGGCGCCGCTGCCGACGGGCGGCCACATCGAGCAGTCGGACGGTACCTCCTGGATGGGCATGTACTGCCTCAACATGCTCGCGATCGCGCTGGAGCTGGCCAGGGAGAACCCGGCCTACGAGGACGTCGCCTCCAAGTTCTTCGAGCACTTCGTGTACATCGCTCGCGCCATGAACACGCTCGACCTCTGGGACGAGGACGACGGCTTCTACTACGACGTCCTGCACGCGGACGGCAACCACTGCCCGCTCAAGGTGCGCTCGATGGTGGGCCTCATCCCGCTGTTCGCGGTGGAGACGCTCGAGCCCGAGGTGGTGGACAGGCTGCCGGGGTTCAAGCGGCGGATGCAGTGGTTCATCGACAACAACCCCGAGTTCCGGGAGCACGTGGAGATCGTCTCCAAGCCCGGGGTGGGCCGGCGCCGGCTCCTGGCGGTCGTGCCGCGGAAGCGACTGCCGCGCGTGCTCGGCTACATGCTGGACGAGGCCGAGTTTCTGTCGCCCTACGGCGTCCGCGCCGTGTCCCGCGTGCACCGGGAGCGTCCCTACGTGCTCCAGCTCGACGGGACGGAGCACCGCGTGGACTACGAGCCGGCGGAGTCCTCGAGCGGCCTGTTCGGCGGCAACTCGAACTGGCGCGGCCCGGTCTGGTTCCCGGTGAACTATCTTCTGATCGAGTCGCTCCAGAAGTTCCACTACTTCTACGGCGAGAGCCTGAAGGTGCCGTTCCCGACGGGCGCCAGCCGCGCGCTCGACCTCTGGCAGGTGGCGGCCGAGCTGTCGCGCCGGCTCACGCGGATCTTCCTGCGAAACGGCCAGGGGCGGCGCCCGGTCTTCGGCGGCGCCGTGAAGCTCCAGCAGGATCCCCACTGGCGCGACCTGGTGCTCTTCTACGAGTACTTCCACGGCGACAACGGCGCCGGCATCGGCGCCAGCCACCAGACGGGCGTGTCACAGGGATGTGAACGACGGCGTGGTGCTTCAGGATCAGCCCGGTGCGCTCGCGGTGCTGCCGGTGACGGGCGTGGCGTGGAACGACCTCGGGGAACCCGCGCGGGTGCTCGCGACGCGGGAGCAGGGCGGCTGGCGGCTCGCGACGGCATGATAGACTCCGGCCCGTGGAGACGGGGGGCGACCTCCGACTGCTGGAGCGGCTGCGCGCCGGCGACGGCGCGGCGCTCGAGACGCTCATGGCGCAGTTCTCGAACCGCGTCTACCGGCTGGCCTACGGCATCACGCGGAACGCGGCCGACGCCGAGGAAGTCGTCCAGGACGTGTTTCTGACGGTGTGCCGCAAGAGCGACAGCTTCGAGGGCCGGGCGGCGCTCGGGAGCTGGATCTACCGGGTCACCGCCAACGCGGCGCTCAACAAACGACGGGGCAAGCGGCAGGAGCTCGAGACGTCGCTCGAGGAGCAGCTGCCGCGCTTCAAGGAGGACGGCCACCGCGAGGGCGACCGCGCGTGGGTCCTCGCCGACTGGTCGCAGAACCCCGAGCGCGCCCTGCTCTCGGGCGAGACACGCGCGGTGCTGGGCCGCGCGCTCGACGCCCTGCCCGAGCACTACCGGGCGGTGCTGACGCTGAGGGACGTGGACGAGCTGTCCAACGAAGAGACCGCGGAGATCCTCGGCGAGTCGGTCGCGTCCGTGAAGTCGCGCCTGCACCGCGCGCGGATGGCGCTGCGCGAGCAGCTCACCCGCCACCTGGGGCCGAGGACATGACCTGCCGGGAAGCGATCGAGCTGATGCTCGATTACCTCGACGCCGCGCTGTCGCCGCCCAGTGTCGAGGAGCTGGAACGGCACTTCGCCGCCTGCGCGCCCTGCCGCGCGTACCTCGCGACCTACAAGAAGACGAAGGCGCTGGCCGCGGAGGCCAACCGCGTCGAGATGCCCGACGAGATGAAGCGGCGCCTCCGGCGGTTCCTGCTCGAGCAGCTCCGCAACACGACCTGACCTCGCGGTAGAATCCTGGCAGAGGCCCGCCGCGCCGCCCGCCCGGGCGGCGGGTGAAGCCGCGGCCGATGCGGCCAGCGCGAGAAGGCGGGGATCAGCGGCCCCCGCGCCATCGCCGCGGATAGCCGCCGGGGTAACGCCCGGCCGGCGGGCCCTACGCCTTGCCCTCCAGCGCGCGCCGGAGCTGGTCCAGGTGGTTGTCGTCGTGCCACGCCAGGATCGCCGCGTGGTCGGCGACCGTCGTGCGGGGCAGGCCCTCCCGCGTCCCGCCCCGCTCGAGGTCGGCCGGCGTGAGGGCGCGGAAGCGGGCGAGCGACTCCTGGCGCCGCCGGCGGAAGGCGGTGAGGGCCTCGCCGGCGTCGCTCCGCCGGTACTGACGGTCGTCGGCCCACCGCTCCTGGTCCGGCGCCGGGAACGCCGGCTCGGTTAACGTCAGCGCCATCCAGACGCGGAGCATGAGGTACTCCTCGGCGTCGCGGAGGTGGCAGACGATCTCCGTGGCCGACCAGCTCTCGGGTTCGGGCCGGCGCGCGAGCGCCGCCGCGGGCGCGCCCTCGAGCGCCGCCGCCAGCTCGTCGGCCGTCCGCGCCATCCGCGCCAAATTCTCGGCGAGCGGGAGCTGCTTCCGGTCGTCGATGCTCGGCATCGCGGTCCTCCCGTCGGGCACGAGCTGGGCGAAGAGGCTCGACTCCCGCTTGTAGAAGCCCTCGGTGTGGAACGAGTCCGGGAGCCGGAGGCCGGTGTAGTCCACGTGGTGGCCGACCTCGTGGAGCAGGGTCCTCAGATACGTGCGGAACGCCACCACGCGCTTCTGCTTCGCGGTGCGCATCCAGAGCTGGATCGTCGGCGGCTTCCCGCGCTCGTTGGTGTAGAGGCCGTGGAGCTCCCCCCAGCGCGCGTGGGGCCGCGCCGCCAGCACCTCCACCGACACCGGCGGTAGTCCCATCGCCGCGCAGAGTCCCCGGATCAGCGCGTCGGTCGCCCGCAGCGTCGCGGCGCGCTCCTCCGCCTTGAGCGCGGCCTCCAGCGCCGCCACGAGCGGACGGAGCGCCGCCGGGTTCTCGAGGCGGATCTCGGCGAGCGCGTCGCTCTTGCGGTAGATCGCCTGCTGGACGCGCGTGAGCCGCGCGTAGTAGGCGAACGGCACCGGCTACGTCCCGCTGAAGCGGGGCTTGCGCTTCTCGAGAAACGCCTTCGCCCCTTCGAGCCGGTCCTCGGTCGTGCGGAGCAGCGTCGCCAGGTCGTTCTCGAGCCGGAGCCCGTCGGCGAGCGGCAACCCGAGCCCCTTCACCACGGCCTCCTTGGCGTAGCGGAGCGCCACCGGCGCCTTGGCCGCGAGCGACGCCGCCAGCTCCTGCGCGGCGGGCAGGACCTCGGCCGGCGGCACCACGCGCTCGACGAGGCCGATGCGCAGCGCCTCGGCGGCGCCGACCCGCATGCCGGTCAGGATCATCTCGAGCGCCTTGCCGCGGCCGACGAGGCGCGGCAGGCGCTGGGTGCCGCCGCCGCCGGGGATGATGGCGAGGTTCACCTCGGTGAGGCCGAGCTGCGCGTCCTCGCCCGCGATGCGGATGTCGCAGGCGAGCGCCAGCTCGAGCCCCCCGCCGAACGCGTAGCCGCGGATGGCGGCGATGATCGGCTGGGGGCAGCGGTCCATCACGCCGCGAAAATCGAGGCGCCGGCGCGTCTCGCGGTACCGGGTCGGCACCTGGGGCTCGACGAACTCGCGGATGTCGGCGCCCGCCGAGAACGCCCGCTCCCCCGCGCCGGTGACGACGATCACCCGGACGTCGTCGCCGACCGCGAGACCCGTGAAGCACTCGAGCAGCTCCCGGCGCATCGCCTCGTTCATCGCGTTGTGGACGTCGGGCCGGTTCAGCGTGATCGTGGCCACGCCGTCGGCGGCCTCGTAGCGGATCGTCTGGTCGCTCATGTCACCGGACCTTTCACGACGCCGCCGGCCCGGAGGGCGGCGATCGCGTCCGTGGCGTAGCCGAGCTCGCGCAGCACCCCGTCGGTGTGCTGGCCGAGCGTCGGGGGCGGCCCGGGGTCCCGCGTCCCGGTCTCGGAGAACACGAGCGGCTGGCCGAGCATGCTGAGCCGCCCGACCTCCGGGTGGTCGTACTCGCGGACCAGGTCGTGGTGGCGCACGGCCGGATCGTCCATGAACGCGGGGAGCGGCTGGACCGGCGCCGCCGGGATGTCGTGCTCGGCGAGCAGCGCGAGCCAGTGGGCGCGCGGGCGGCTCTTGAACGTCGCCTCGAGCAGCGGCAGCAGGTCCCGGCTGTTGTCCAGGCGCAGGAGCCACGAGGCGAAGCGCGGGTCGTCGGCGAGGGGCTCGAGCCCGAGAGCCGCGCAGAGCTTCACCCAGAACGTCTGGTTGCCGCAGGCGAGGAAGAACCACTCGCCGTCGCCCGCCTCGTACAGGCGGTAGGTCGGGTTCTCGCGGAAGACCGTGGGCTTGCCCGCGTACTGGACGGTGTTGCCGGACTGGAGCGCGAGCGAGGCGTGGAGCAGCGAGGTCTCGACGCGCTGGCCCCGGCCGGTGCGCTCGCGCACGAAGAGCGCGGCGAGGATCGCCTGGGCCGCCAGCGCGGCCGTGTAGTAGTCGGTGACCGCGACGCGGATGTACTGGGGCGGCCCGAGGAAGCCCTGGACGATCATGGCGCCGCTCAGCGCCTGGAGCAGCGGGTCGAATCCCGGGCGGTCCGCGTACGGCCCCGTCGAGCCGAACGCGGTGACGGAGCAGTAGACGAGGCGCGGGTTCAGCGCCGCGAGCGCCTCCCAGCCGACGCCGAGGCGGTCGGCGACGCCGGGGCGCATGTTCTCCATGGCGACGTCGGCGCGCGCGGCGAGGCGCTCGACGATCTCGCGGCCCTCGGGGGCCTTGAGGTTGACGGCGATCGAGCGCTTGCCGCGGTTCCAGCCGAAG
This sequence comes from Candidatus Rokuibacteriota bacterium, assembly GCA_016179875.1. Taxonomy (GTDB): domain Bacteria; phylum Methylomirabilota; class Methylomirabilia; order Rokubacteriales; family CSP1-6; genus GWA2-73-35. The sequence goes on from JACPCH010000167.1 coordinate 6,702, forward strand.
AAGCCGGGCAGCTCGCGGAACGCGTCGCCCTCGAGCGGCTCCACCTTGACGACGTCGGCGCCGAGGTCGGCCAGCATCATCGCGGCGTACGAGCCCGCGATGTAGCCGGTGAGGTCGACGACGCGGATGCCGTCGAGCGGCGGCGGGGTCGGTGGCACCGGCGCCGGGCTACTGCGCGACCCGCCGGACGATCTGCTCCCGGTGGTAGTCGGCGTCGCCGTACATCGGCTCGAGCGCCTTGGCGCGCTTGAAGTAGAGGTGGAGGTCGTACTCCCAGGTGAAGCCGATCCCGCCGTGCACCTGGATCGAGCTGCCACAGACCTTGCGGGCGGCGTCGGAGACGTACGCCTTCGCCACCGACGCCGCGAGCGCGGCGTCCTCGGCCCCGGCGTCGAGCGCCCACGCCGCGTAGTACACGGCCGCGTGGGAGTTCTCGACCTCCAGCAGCATCTCGGCGCAGGTGTGGCGGATCGCCTGGAACGAGCCGATCGGCTGGCCGAACTGCTCGCGCACCTTGGCGTACTCCACCGACATGTCGAGGCACCGGCGCGCGGCGCCGAGCATCTCGGCGGCGGCGCCGACGGCGCCCCGGCGCAGGAGCGCCTCCAGCAGCGGCACCGCCTGCCCGGGCCCGCCGACGACGGCGTCGGCGGCGACCGGCGTCTTCGCCAGCCCCACGGTCACCCAGCGCGTCGCCAGGTCCATCCCCTGAGCGGGCGAGAGCGTGAGGCCCGCCGCCGCGGGATCGACCAGGAAGAGCGTCACGCCGTCGGGCGTCCGGGCGGGGACGAGGAGCACGTCGGCCACGTGGGCCCACGGCACAAAGCTCTTCGTCCCGGTGAGGGTCCACCCCCGGCCCGTCTTCTCCGCGCGCGTGGCGACGGCGCCGGGGCTCCAGTCCAGCTCGGCGTCGAGGAACGCCACGGTGGCGCGGGCGTCACCGGTGGCGATGGCGGAGAGCCAGCGCTTCTTCTGCGCGTCGCTGCCGGCCTCGGCGATGGCGTGGGCCGCCAGCATCGTCGGGAAGTAAGGGCCGGGGTAGGCGGCGCGGC
>JACPCH010000168.1 GCA_016179875.1 Candidatus Rokuibacteriota bacterium
TCCACGAGGTACAGCATCGGCAGCTCGGCGTCCCGCGCGATCTCCTGGATGCGCTGGATCTTCTGGATGGTGAGGCGGCCCCAGGCGCCGGCCTTGACCGTCATGTCGTTGGCCATGACGGCGACCGGCCGCCCGCCGATCCTGCCCGTGACCGTCACCACCGCGTCGGCGGGCAGGCCGTCCTCCACGCAGCGGGCCAGCAGGCCCTCCTCGACCAGGGAGTCGGGATCGAGCAGGCGCGCGAGCCGCTCGCGGACGAACAGCTTGCCGCCCTCGCGGAGCTTCTGGTGGTACTTCTCGTGGCCGCCTCGCTGGATGGCGTCGATACGCTCGCGCAGCTCTCCGTCAAGCGACACCGCTGGCCTCCTTGCCTCGGGTCAGATCCACCGGTCAGGACTCCTGACGGCGGGGCGCGAGCCGACCGCGATAGGCCGGGCGCCGCTTCTCGAGAAACGCGCGCAGGCCCTCGACGCGGTCGTCCGCGCAGAAGTTGACCAGCCAGGCCTCGGCCTCGAGGACCAGCCCCTGGTCGAGCCCGAGCTCCGCGCCCTCGTCGATCGCCTTCTTCGCCTGGCGGATCGCGACGAAGCTCGCCCGCGCGAGGCGCGCGGCCAGCTCGCGGCAGGCGTCGAGGAGCGCGGCCGCCGGCACGACCCGGTTCACGAGCCCGAGCGCCCGCGCCTCCTCCGCCGACAGCCGGCGGCCCGTGAAGATCACGTCCTTGGCGACGCCCCGGCCCACCAGCCGGACGAGCCGCTGGGTTCCGCCCCAGCCCGGGATGAGCCCGACCGTCACCTCGGGCAGTCCGAGCTCGGCGCCCTCGGCCGCGACGCGCAGGTCACACGCCAGCGCGATCTCGAGCCCGCCGCCCAGCGCGAAGCCGTTGATCGCCGCCACCGTCACCTTCGGCAGGCGCTCGAGGCGCCGGAGCAGCGCCTGCCCGCGGTGGACGAACCGCTCGCCCTCGTCGGGCGCCAGGACCGCCATGTGGGCGATGTCGCCGCCGCCCACGAACGCGCGCCCGGCGCCGGTGAGCACGACGACGCGCGCCTCGCCCTCCGCCTCCAGGCGCGCCAGGGCGCGCTCGAGGTCGTCGAGCACCGCCGCGTCGACGGCGTTCAGCGCCTCCGGCCGGTTGAAGGTCAGGAGCGCGGCCGCCGGCGCCCAGTCGAGGGTCAGCTCGACGCTCGCGCTCACGCGGGTCCCCCGTAGGGCATGCCGAGCACGTAGATGATCTTGCCGAGCGCGATGAACTCGGCGATCGCCCACGACAGCTCGAGGACCTCGTCCTCGCTGAACTGGGCCCGCAGGGCTCCCCAGAGCGCGTCGTCGACCGTGTGGTGATCGACGTACATCCGGTCGGCGTAGCGGAGCGCGGCCTTCTCCCGGTCGGTGAACGGCCCGGCCTCGTAGTCGGCCAGCGCCGCCACCAGCTCCTCGGTGATCCCCTGACGCCTTCCCAAGGCGTAGCGGGTGGTCATTCAGTAGTGGCAGTCGTTGAGCCGGGCGAGGCGCAGCCGGACGAGCTCTTTCGTGCGGTGCTCGACCAGCCCCTTCCGCACGAGCGGAGAGTAGAACTCGATGAACCGCTTGAGGGCGCCCGGAAGCCGGCCGAACGTGCGAACGAAGTTCGGGTCGCCCTCGTCGGCCTCCCACTTCGCGAGCATCGCCTGAAGCTCCGGGTCGAGCTTGTCCCGGTCCACCATCGGGATCCGCATGATCACGCCTCCTGGGCCGCCGCCATGGCGCGCTATGCTCCGCCACTCGCCTGCTCGCGCAGGACGCGCTTCAGCACCTTTCCCGACGGGTTGCGCGGCAGCGCGTCGATGAAGCGCACCACCCGGGGCGTCTTGTACCGGGCGAGCCGCACGCGGCAGAACTCCTGCAGCTCCTCCGCGCCGGCCTCCATCCCGGCCCGCAGCACGACGAACGCCACGGGCACCTCGCCCCAGCGGGAGTCGGGCCGGCCGACCACGGAGGCCTCGAGCACCGCCGGGTGCTCGTAGAGGACGCGCTCGACCTCGGGCGAGGCGATGTTCTCGCCGCCGCTGACGATCATGTCCTTCTTGCGGTCCACGATGTACAGGAAGCCGTCGGCGTCGAGGTGGCCGATGTCCCCCGTGTGGAACCAGCCGCCGCGGAACGCGGCCGCCGTCGCCTCCGGGTCCTTCCAGTACCCCGTGAACACCTTGGGGCCGCGGAGGACGATCTCGCCGAGGGCGCCGGGCGCCACCGGCCGGTCCTGCTCGTCCCAGATCGCGACCTCGAGGTGCAGGCACGCCTTCCCGACGGAGCCGATCTTCTCCACCGTCTTGCGCTTGTCGAGGAAGGTGTCGCCGGACACCGTCTCGGTGAGGCCGTAGGCGTCGGCGAACCACGCGTTCGGGAAGGCGCGCCCGAGGCGCTCGATGAGCGGCAGCGGCATCTTCTCGCCGCCGTCGATGATCAGCCGGACGCCCGAGAGATCCCGCCGCCCGAGGGACGGGTGCGCCAGGAGCTGGTTCACCATCGCGGGCGCGAGCCACACGTTCGAGATGCCGTGGCGCTCCAGGGCGTCGAGCACCCGCTCCGCCTCGAACTTCCGCTGGATCTCGACCGTGCCGCCCGCGTACAGCACCGTCGTGGTCGTGAGGTCGAGAGCGCCGACGTGGTAGAGCGGACCGCAGGCGAGCCCCCGGTCGGCCCCGGTGATCCCGAACTCGACCACGTGGGCGATGTTCTTCCAGTGGAGGTTCGCGTAGGTGATCATCACGCCCTTCGGGCGCGCCGTCGTCCCCGAGGTGTACATGAGCCGGTGGACGTCGTCGCCCGCGACCGGCTCGACCGGCGGCGCCCCGCCCGCGGCGCGGAGCGCGCCGAACGGTGTGAAGCCCGCGGGGGCGCCGCCGACGGAGACGAACCGGGCCTCGGGCAGCCGCGGACGGGCGGCATCGGCGAGCGGCGCCAGCTCGGGCTCGGAGATCACGAGCTTCGCGCCCGCGTGGGCCGCGATGTAGGCGACCTCCTCGCCGGCGAGCCGCCAGTTGATCGGCATGACGATCGCGCCGAGGCGGCTCGCCGCGAACATCGCCTCGATGAACTCGGGACAGTTGTAGAGCAGCAGCGCCACGACGTCGCCGCGCCCGATGCCGAGGCCGCGCAGCCCCGCCGCCGTCCCGGCGGCGCGGCGCTCCAGCTCCGCGTACGTGATCGTCTCCCCCTCCCAGACGAGACACGGGCGGTCGGGGAACCGGTCGGCGTGGTGGGCGAGGACGCCGGCGACGTTGTGGGCGCTCATGGCGCGCCCCCGCCCCGCCGCCGCGCCATCTCGATGTGGGCGCGGAGGCCGGTCTCGAGCGGCGTGAAGGAGCGGCGCACGCCGAGCTCGGCCTCGAGCGCGCGGTCCGTCAGGCGCGTCGCGAGCCCGGCGACGTCCGGCTCGCCCGCCGACGTGACCTCGATGCGCGCCCCCGGCACGAGCCGCCGGACGGCGTCGACCAGCTCGCGCACCGTGCACGCGTCGCCGCCGGTGTTGAAGAACCGCCGCCGCGCGAAGCGCGCCGGCGGGGCCGTGAGCAGGGCGAGGAACTGCTCCGCCACGTCGTCCACGTACACGAGGCTCACCCGCGCGTCGCCGAAGCCGACCGTCGCCGGCTCGCCGGCGGCCGCGCGGTCGACCAGCTCGCCCGCGAAGGCGCTGGCGCCCCGCTCGCGCCCCCAGCCGTAGACGATGCTGGGCCGGAGCCCGGCGACCGTGAGGCCGTAGCGGGCCGCGTAGTGCGCGCCGAGGTGCTCGAGGTACACCTTGCCGGCGCCGTAGATCGGCAGGCCGCGGGCGACGTAGAGCGGCGCGTCCTCCCCGAGGGGGAGCTGCTCGGGGCGGTACTCCCCGTCGGCCCCGTACACGGCGATCGAGCTCGCCAGGAGCACCCGCTCCACGCCGCCGAGCCGCGCGGCCTCCAGCACGTGCGCCGTCCCGAGGATGTTGACGCGCGTCGCCAGCTCGGGGCGGTCGTTGCTCTCGGCGCCCAGCACGTAGGCGAGGTGGACGATCGCGCTCACGCCCCCGCCCCGCACGGCGTCGAGCACCTCGGCCAGCGCGGTGACGTCGCCGCGCACGACGTGCAGGCGGTCGCCGCCGGCCACGCGGAGGTGCCGGATCCGCCACTCCGCGGGCGCCAGGTCGAAGAGCACCACGCGCTCGCCCCGCGCGAGCAGCTTCTCGGCGAGACGGGCGCCGATGAGCCCGGTCCCCCCGGTGACGAGAGTCGTCATGTGAGCGTCTGCCCGCCGTCGACGACGACGACCGAGCCCGTCATGAAGCTCGAGGCCTCGGACGCGAGGAACACGACCGTCGGCCCAAGCTCCGCCGGCTCGCCGAGGCGCCGCATCGGGATCGAGCGCTGGATGACCTCCTGGCCCCTGGGGCTCGCGAAGAACGCCTCGTTCATCGGCGTGGCGACGTAGCCGGGACAGACGGCGTTGACCCGGACGCCGTAGCGGGCCAGCTCGAGCGCCAGCACGCGGGTGAGCTGCACCAGCCCCGCCTTGCTCGCGCAGTAGGGCCCGAGCCGCGCCAGCGGCGTCAGCGCGCCGATGGAGGCGATGTTCACGATGCACCCCCGGCGACGCTCGACCATCGCGCGCCCGACCTCCCGCGCGCAGAGGGCCGGCGCGCGCAGGTTCAGCGCGAGCACCTCGTCCCAGTCCCGCGCCTCGAGCTCGAGGACCGGCTTCTCGGGGCCGGCGGCGCCGGCGTTGTTCACGAGGACGTCGATCCGTCCGAAGGCGGCGAGCGTCGCGCGGACGAGCGCCTGGATGTCGCGCTCCTGCGTCATGTCGGCGGTGAAGGCCTCGGTGCGCACGCCCCGCGCGGCCGCCGCGGCCGCGGTCTGCTCGAGATCGTCGCGGCTCCGCGCGGTCAACGCAAGGTTCGCGCCTGCTTCGGCGAGGGCGAGCGCGAGCGCCCGCCCGAGCCCGCGGCTCGCCCCCGTCACGAGCGCCACCGTCCCCGCGAGGTCGATCTGGATCGCCATCGCGCCTGGCCCCCCGTCAGCACCCCAGCAGGCGGGCGATCACGAGCCGCTGGATCTCGTTCGTCCCCTCGCCGATCTGGAGGATCTTCGCGTCGCGGAAGAACCGCGACACGACGTACTCGTCCGTGTAGCCG
>JACPCH010000046.1 GCA_016179875.1 Candidatus Rokuibacteriota bacterium
AGCTCGACGCGGCTCCAGCGCTCCGGTCGCAGCATCGCCGACAGCTCGTGGGCCGAGTAGAGGCGGATCTCGCTCTCGCCGACCAGCTCCTGCGCCTCCGGGCCCTTGGCCGACCCGCGCTTGAGGCGCCACCAGCGGGCGCGCCAGCGGCTCGTCGCCGGATCGAACGCGTTCTCGATGCGGAGCGTCCAGCCCTCCACGCGCCGGCGCTCCTCGGGCGGCAGCGAGCGCACGAGCTGGTCGCGGTTGCGCGTGTCCAGCACGAAGAGCCCGCCCGGGTGGAGCGCGCGCCAGAAGCGGTCGAGCACGAGCCGGTCTTCGTCGTCGGAGAAGTAGCCGATGGAGCTGAAGAGGTTGACCGCCAGGTCGAACTCGCCGGCGAACTCCATGTCGCGGATGTCCTGGCAGGCCAGCGCCAGCTCGACCCCGGCCTCGCGCGCGGCCTTGCGCGCGCGGTCCAGCTCGGTCTCGCTGAAGTCCACGCCCGTCACCCGGTACCCGCGCCGCGCGAACTCGATCGAGTGGCGCCCGAAGCCGCAGGGGGCGTCGAGGACGCGGGCGCCGGGCCCGAGGCCGGCCAGGCCGCTGATCCACTCGACGTCGCTCGCCGCGTCCATCGGCGACTCGAACGCCTGGGAGAACTGGGGCCACGCCTCGCGGAAGAACCGCTCGCTCTGGAACACCAGGGCATTATACGACCCGGAGGCCCCGCTCAGGGCGACGCGGTCGAGGTCAGGCGTCTCGTCGCGCCCGCAGGGCGCGCCAGACCCGTTCCGGGGTCAGGGGTAGTTCGCGCAGACGGATGCCGGTCAGTCGGGCGAGCGCGTTGCCGACGGCCGGGCTCACGGGCACGAGGCCGCCCTCGCCCACGCCCTTCGCGCCGAAGGGGCCCGCGCCGTCCGCGTTCTCGACGAACACGGAGTCGAAGCGGGCGGGCACGTCCTCGGCCCGGGGCACGCGGTACCCGACGAGGTTCGCGTTCAGCAGCACGCCGCCCTCGTACACCATCTCCTCGAGCAGCGTGTGACCGAGCCCCTGCATCACCGCGCCCTCGTCCTGGGCCTCGCACTGCTGCGGATTGATGCAGCGCCCGACGTCCGCCACCGAGGCGTACGCCTCGACGCAGATCGCGCCCGTCTCCTCGTCCAGGCTGATCTCCGCGCCGCCCATCGCCACCTCCCAGAAGGGCGTGCTGCCGCCCAGGGGCGCCTGCGTCCGGCCCGGCGCCACCACCCCGCGACCGATCAGCTCGCCCCCGCGCATGCCGAAGTGGAGATCGAGCAGCTCCGGATAGCCCAGGCGGCGCTGCCCGCCGACGATCGCCGCGTCGTCGACGGCGAGCGCCCCGGCGGGCACGCCCAGGTGCGCGGCGGCGATCTTCAGGAGCTGGCCGACCACGTCCGCGGCCGCGTCCTGCACGGCGCGGCCCACCATGGTGGTCGAGCGGCTCGAGCTGGTGGTCTGATCGTACGGCGTGATGCTGGTGTCGGGCGGCACCACCGTCACCCGCGCGAGCGGGATCGCCAGCACCTCCGCGGCGATCTGCGCCATCACCGTCCGCGCGCCCTGCCCCATCTCCACCGTGCTCACGAGGACGGAGGCGCTCCCGTCCGCGTGGAGCCGCACGATGGCTTCCGAGACGGAGGGCGCCACGCTCGCCTTCATCATGACGGCCACGCCCTTGGCGCGGCCCGCCGCGGAGGCCTGGTGCCACCGGATCGCCTCCGCCACCCGGGAGAGGCTCTCCTCGAGCTTGCCGTCGACCGGGGTGTCGCCGCGGGCGAACTCCTCGCCGTGCGCGAGCAGGTTCTGCCGGCGGAGATCGACGGGGTCGCGGCCGAGGCGCTCGGCCGCGACGTCCATCATGGACTCGACCGCCCACGCGATCTGCGGCACCCCGAAGCCCCGGAACGCGCCGCCGGGAGTCGTGTTCGTGTACACGGCGTTGCTGTGCAGCACGACGTTCGGCACCCGGTAGGGCCCGGTCGCGGTGTAGGTCCCCTTCTGGATCACGCGCGGCGCGATGTCGGCGTAGGCGCCGACGTCGAAGTCGGCGTCGCACTGGACGGCGACCAGGCCGCCGTCGCGGCGGAACCCGAGCCGCACGCGCACGCGCGCGCTGCACCGCCGGACGGTCCGGAACGCGTCCTCCACCGACGCCTGGAGCCGCACCGGCCGCCCGGCGACCCTGGCCAGGGCGGCCGCGAGCGGCTCGAGCTTCGCGTAGGTCTTGCCGCCGAACCCCCCGCCCAGCAGCGGGACGGCGATGCGGATCCGGCTGGCGGGCAGGCCGAACATCTTCGCCAGCTCCGCCCGGACCGAGAAGGGGTTCTGCGTGGACGCCCACACCGTGAGGCCGCCCTCGGCGTCCCACGCGGCGATCGCGCCGTGCGGCTCCATCGAGTAGTGCTGGACCCGGGGAAACGTGTACGTGTCCTCGAGGGTGAGCGCCGCCTCGGCGAACCCGCCGGCGCCCCGGCCGCGCGCGTAGTCGAACTGATGGCAGATGTTGGTGCCGGGCCTGGCCCGCAGGGTCGAGAGGTCGGAGAAGTGGCCGGCGAGCGGCTCGCCCGCGTGCACGAGGGGCGCGCCCGGCGCCAGGGCCTCCTCCAGCGTCATGACGGCCGGCAGCTCCTCGTAGTCGACCTCGACGAGATCGAGCGCCTCGACGGCGGTCGCCTCGTCGACCGCGGCCACGGCCACCACCGGGTCCCCCTCGTACCGCACGACGTCCGTGGCCAGGAGCGGCCGGTCCCGCAGCGCCGGCCCGTAGAAGGGCTCGCACCAGGTGAGGTCGGCGGCCGTCAGCACGGCGTGGACGCCCGGGTGCGCGCGGGCGCGCGCGACCTCCACGCCCAGGAGGCGCGCGCGCGGATACGGCGAGCGCAGGAGCCGGGCGTGCGCCATGCCCGGAAGCTCGAGGTCGCTCAGGTAGCGCGCCCGCCCGGTCACCTTCTCGAGCGCGTCCGTGCGACGCACGGACCGGCCGACCACGCGGAGCGGACCCGGCGCGCTCATCGCGCGTGGGCACAGGCCAAGATCGCCTCGACGATCTTGCGGTAGCCGGTGCATCGGCAGAGGTTGCCCCGCAGATAGTGGACCACGCGCTCGCGGGTCGGCGCCGGGTCCTCGGCCAGGAGGGCCTTGGCCGTCAGCAGCATCCCGGCGGTGCAGAAGCCGCACTGCACCGCCGCGTGGTCGATGAAGGCCTCCTGCAGGGGGTCGAGGCGCTCCTCGGTCCCGAGGCCCTCGACCGTCACGATCTCGCGCCCATCGGCCTCGACCGCCAGGAACGTGCACGCGCTCACCGGCGCGCCGTCGAGCAGGACGGTGCAGGCCCCGCACACCTGCATGTCGCAGGAGCGCTTCGCGCCCTTGAGCTGCAGGCGATCGCGCAGCACGTCGAGCAGCAGCGCCTCGGGCCGGACGGCGAGCTCGACGGGGCGGCCGTTCAGGGTGACGCGGATGCTACACGATGATCGTATGGGGATAATGTTCATGGGGGTCCCGGCCGGCCGCGCGCGCGCCGGCAACGAGCAGGATACGTCGCACGAAGACCCGTGTCATCTCACGCTTGTACTCGGCCGAGCCGTGCAGGTCGCCGACGGCGTCGACGTCGCGGGCCGCGAGGGCCGCGACCTCGCCGGCGTGCCGCGCGAGATCGGCGAGCGACCAGCCGCACACCCGCGCCTCGGCCTCAGGCAGCCGCTGGGGGCGCGGGCCGACGCAGCCCACGGCGAGGCGGGCGTCGGTGACGGCGTCGCCGCCGGCGCCCCGCATCAAGGCGACGGCGACGCCGAGCGTCGGCCGCTCGTGCACCCCGAACTTCACGTACGCCCCCGCGGTGCCGGCCGGCCACGGCGCGAGCCGGACGGCGGCCAGGATCTCGTCGTCCCGGCGCGCGGTCTCGTAGGGCCCCCGCACGAACTCGGCGAGCGGCAGGTCGCGCTCCCCGCTCCGGGACGCGAGCCGGACCACGCCGTCGAACGCCAGGAACAGCGTGGCCAGATCGCTGTGCGGATCCGCGAAGGCCAGGTTGCCGCCCACCGTGCCGATCGTGCGCACCCGGATGTTCGCCACGTGCCGGGCGACGCCGGCGACGAGCGGACAGTGCGCGTGGACGGCGGGCGCGCGCTCCAGCGCCCGGTGTGTCGCCGTCGCGCCGATCGACAGGTGGCCGTCGTCCCGCCGGATCTCGTCGAGGCCCGGGATCCGCTTCACGTCGACCAGGCTCCGCACGCGCAGCAGCCCCTCCTTGAGGATCAGGAGAACCTCGGTGCCGCCCGCGTACAGCGCGGCGTCGGGGCCCTCGCGGGCCAGGACCTCGGCCGCCTCGCCGACGGTGGACGGCCGGTAGAGGGCGAAGGGACGCAGCACGCTCAGCGCTCGACCGCGCGCCGGAGGCGGGCGCCGAACTCGTCGATGACCTCTTCGGCCTTGCGCTGGATGACGCCGTGACCGAGGGCGCCGAGCTTGCCCAGGATCCGGCCTTCGGCCTCGACGCGCACGCGGCTGCCCGTGTCGCTCGGCGCCACGCCGAGCGTCACCGACAGGGAGACGTCCGCGCCCAGCAGCCGGTCACGGCCCTTCGCTTCGAGCGTGAGGCCGCTCGGCGCGGCGACCTTCGACACCGTCACCTCGAGCGGCACCGACAGCGTGATCGGTCCCACCCGCTGCGTCAGGCGCGCCTCGTAGCGCCGATTCGGCTCGACCTCCCGCGCCTCCACGCACCCGGGCACGCAGCCCACCATCCGCGGGACGTCCCACAGGAGGGCCCACAGGTCCTCGGGGGTCGCGCCGACGTCCAGGTCACGCGTCACACGGATCACGGGGCCAGGGCGCCGGCGGGCTTCAGGATCTCCTCGGCGACCATGTGGAGGTAGTCGATCCGCGCCTCGACGTCGCGGGGGAGCGAGTACATGGTGAGCCCGACGCCGTCGAGCCCCATCGCGCGGCCCCGCGCCAGCGCCTCGACGCAGTCCTTCGGCGCGCCGTAGACCGCCCAGTCGTCGAGGCTCGTGTCGAAGCCGAGGCGCAGCGGCACCATCGTCCGCTCCTGCATGTCCCAGGTCCGGTACTGGTTGAACGTCTTCTC
>JACPCH010000047.1 GCA_016179875.1 Candidatus Rokuibacteriota bacterium
TTCGCCACGACGTTCCGCGACGAGGCCGGCGCCGCGGCGCTGCTGAAGGAGCTCGGCACCGACATCTCGCGGCTGCTGCACGGCGAGCAGGAGTTCGAGCTGTTCCGGCCGCTCCAGCCCGGCCAGACGTACCTCTGCCGCGCGAAGGTCGTGGACGTCTACGAGAAGACCGGCAAGAGCGGCCCGATGGCGTTCGTGGTCCGCGAGACCGCGATCACCGACCGCGCCAACGAGCTGGTGGCCACCATGCGCCAGGTCACGGTGGTCCGGCTGTAGTGCGAGCCGCAGGCCGTCGCGGGGCTGGGGCCCCGCCGGCCGAGGCGAGCGAGGACGAAATGAAGTACGCGAAGGTCTACTGGGACGACGTGACGGTGGGCGCCGAGCTGCCGCCGCTCGTCAAGGGCCCGATCCAGCAGATCCAGCTCACCCGCTACGCCGGCGCCGCCGGCGACTTCAACCCGATCCACCAGGACGACGAGTTCGCCCGGGCCGCCGGCATGGGCGGCGTCTTCGCCCACGGCATGCTCTCGATGGGCTTCGTCGCCCAGGCGGTGACCGACTGGGCGGGCGCCGGCGCCGTCCGGAAGCTCGGCGTCCGCTTCGCCGGGCTCGTGCGGTTGAAAGACACCGTCACCTGCCGGGGCCGCGTGCTCGCCAAGTCCTCGAAGGACGACGTCCATCTGGTTGAGCTGGAGGTCTGGGCCGAGAGCCAGAAGGGCGAGAAGGTCGTCACCGGCCGCGCCACCGTCGCCCTGCCCGCGCGCGCCTAGCCTTCCGCGGCCGGCGGGAATAAGGCCGCCGCGCGGGCGGGTTCTGCCTCCATAGGCCACATTTCACACCGAGGAGGCACCCGCATGGTTCGACGGACCCTGACCGCCCTGACCATCGCCGCGACGCTCAGCCTGGCCGGCGCGCCGGGCGCGCCCGCCCAGACCAACCCGTGCGCGGCGAAGAACCCGTGCGCGGCGAAGAACCCGTGTGCGGCCAAGAACCCCTGCGGCGCGGCGGGCAAGCTCGATCCGAAGCTCGTCACCCGGCCCAAGGGCACGAAGCTCGCGGCGGGCGCCCAGGGCGACCTGCTCAAGGAAGGCGAGCGGCTCTGGAACGACAAGAAGCTGAGCACCAACGGCGTGGCGTGCCAGACCTGCCACGTGGGCAACGCCTCGTTCAAGGCCAGCTTCGCGAAGCCGTACCCCCACCCGGTGGCGATGGTGAGCGAGAAGGCCGGGATGAAGCAGGTCCGGCTCGACGAGATGGTGCAGCTCTGCCTGGTGGTCCCGATGGCGGCGAAGCCGCTGCCCTGGGACTCTCGGGAGCTCGCCGCCCTGACCGCTTACACGGCCGACGTCCAGAAAAAGTTCATGGCCTCGGGCGCAAAGCCGGCGACCGCGGCGAACCCCTGTGCCGCGAAGAACCCGTGCGCCGCCAAGAATCCGTGTGCGGCGAAGAATCCGTGCGCAGTCAAGAAGTAGCCAGGCTCAGAGGTACGTGACGGTCACCGGAAACACTCCGCGCGGGGCGGATATTCCCGGCGCCCGGGAATAACGCCGGGGCGCCGGCGGGTTACGATATCGAGGATGATCGCGTGGAGACCGGGCACCGGGCGGAGCCGCGAGTTCGAGGAGACGGCCCTCGTCCACCTCGACGCGCTCTACCGGAGCGCGCTGCGGTTCACGCGCAACCGGGCCGAGGCGGAGGACGTCCTGCAGGAGACATTTCTCAAAGCGTTCCGGAGCTTTCACCGCTTCAATCCCGGCACGAGCTGCCGGGCCTGGTTGTTCACGATCTTGCGGAACACGTTCCTCAACCGGGTGCGGGACGCGCGCTGGGAGGTGCTCGAGAAGGACGCCGACGCCTGGGAGGGCGCGGCCGAGAGCGCGACGGCGGGCCCGTCGGCCGGCGCGAACCCCGAGGAGGAGTTCTTCCAGACGGTGCTCCACGGCGACGTGGACCGGGCGCTCAAGGCGCTCCCCCTGGTCTTCCGTGAGGCGGTGGTGCTCGTGGATCTGGAAGGCCTGAGCTACAAGGAGGTCGCGCAGGTCCTCGGCTGCCCCATCGGCACGGTGATGTCGCGGCTCGCGCGCGGGCGGGGCCTGCTGCGCCGGGCGCTCCGTGAGTTCGCGCGAGAGCACGGCTACATCAAGGAGTCTGAATGACCTGCACGGAGTTCCAGACCAGAGCGGCGACCTGGGTGGACGGCGAGCTCGACGCCGCGGAGACGCTCGCGCTCGACGCTCACGCGGCGGGATGCGCGCGCTGCCGGAGCCTCGCGGAGGCCGAGCGCGGCTTCCGCCAGCTCCTGCGCCGGCAGCCGCGGGAATCGGCGCCGACGGAGCTCCGGGCGCGCGTCGTCGCCGGCGTCCGGCGGTCCGCGCGCGTCCGCGCGCTCTCCCCGTGGCTCGCCGCCCCCGCCGCGGCGGCCGCCGCCGTGCTGCTCGCGCTCGTCCTGCGCCCCGGTACGCCGCCGCCGGTGATCGGCCAGCTCGTGGACAAGCACATCGCGTACGCCCAGCTCGAGTCGCCCGCCGAGTTCGTGTCCACCGACCGCCGGGAGGTCGGCGAGTGGTTCGGCGCGCGCGCCGGCCTGCGGGTGACGGTGCCGGACTATTCGCCGGCGGGCATTCGCCTGGTCGGCGGCCGCGTGGCCGAGGTCGGCGAGCAGCGGGCGGCCTGGGTCATCTACGAGAAGGGTCGCACGCTCATGTCGGTCTTCATCGCGCCCGTGGCGGCGGGCGGGCCGAGGCTCGAGGGCACCCGCGTGAGCTTCCGCGGCCACGAGTACCTCACGAGCGAGCGCAAGGGTTACCGCACGGTGTCGTGGACCGACGGGCCCGCGGTGTTCGGGCTCGTGTCCATGCTCGACTACCAGGCGCTCCTCGAGTGCGCCGACCGGCTTCGCCTGACACGGGCCGAGGCCGCGCGCCTGTAGGCCCGACCGTGCCCCCGGCCACCGGTCCGGGCGTCCTCCTCGCCGCCGCGCTGGTGGCGTTCGCCCCGGCGTCGAGCGACGCCCAGACCCTCCGGACCGACCGCACGAAGGCCCTGGTGCCCCTCGACGAGATCGTGTCGGGTGGCCCGCCGCCCGACGGCATCCCGGCGATCGATCGCCCGGCGTTCGTGACAGCCGCCGAGGCCGACCGCTGGCTGCCGGTGAAGGAGCCCGTGCTCGCGCTCGAGGTCGCCGGCGACGCGCGGGCCTACCCGCTCCGGATCCTCATGTGGCACGAGATCGTGAATGACACCGTCGGCGGGCGCGCCGTCACCGTCACCTACTGCCCGCTCTGCAACTCCGGGCTCGTCTTCGACCGCGTCGTGGACGGGGCGACGCTCGACTTCGGCACCTCGGGCCAGCTCTACAAGAGCGACCTCGTCATGTACGACCGCCAGACCCACTCGCTGTGGTCCCAGATGGAGGGGCGCGCGATCGTCGGCGCCAAGGCCGGGACGCGGCTCGCGATGCTGCCGGCCAACACGCTCGCCTACGAGGACTGGAGGACGGCCCACCCGCGCGGGCGCGTGCTGTCCGAGGACACCGGACATCTGCGCCGCTACGGCGCCAATCCGTACGAGGGCTACGACCAGCCGGGACTCCGCCCGTTCCTCTTCACCGGGCGCCCCGACCCGCGCCGCCCGCCCAAGGAGCGCGTGGTCGGCGTGATCCTGGGCGGCGCACCCCGCGCCTACCCCTGGCCGCTGCTCGAAACGCAACGCGTCGTCCACGATACGCTCGCGGGCGAGCGCCTCGTCGTGTTCTATCGGCCCGGCGCCCTGTCGGCGCTCGACGACTCACGCATGGATCGCTCGCGCGCCATCGGCGCCACGGCGGTGTGGCGTCCCGTGGTGGATGGCCGCGCGCTCACGTTCGAGGCGGCCGCCGACGGCTTCCGCGACCGCGAGACAGGTACCGCCTGGAACCTGCTGGGCCACGCGCTGCGCGGTCCGCTCGCGGGCCGGCGGCTGGGCGCGATCCAGCACCTGGACGCGTTCTGGTTCGCGTGGGCGGCGTTTCACCCGGCCACGACGATCTACGGCGTACGGTGAGCGCGGTCGACGAGGAGCCCGGCGGGGGTCGCGCGGCCTTGCCGCAGAAGAATCAGCCCGGTTGGGGGTAGACGATTACCTGCTTCGCCATCCCGCACCCCCTGGATGAATGTGCACAACCCTCAGGGCTCGCACCGGCTCGCTGGAGGTCCTGAACCAGCGTGCCATCGAACTCAGGACGCGCGCTGGGCGAGATAGGACGTGAGCCAGTAGAGCGCCACGTAGACCAGCACCATCGACGCGCCCACCGCGAGCAGCAGCCGCCACTGGGCCCGCGCCCCGCGCAGGCTGCAGGCGTTGCGGCCGCGCAGGACGCCGAGGGTGCCGGCCACCGCGAGGAGGAGCGCCGCGCCCCTGAAGTACCAGCCGTACTCGTAGTAGAGGGTGTTCCCGAGGCTGATCGCGAAGGATACGGAGGCGAGGCCGAGGAGCACCAGGACGACCGGGCTCACGCAGCACGCGATGCCGACCAGACCCGCGAGTATCCCGAGGCGGAGGCCGGCGCGGTCCATCAGCCGCCCGCCCCGCCTGCCGGCGATTCGGCCAGCCGCCAGTCCCACGCCCGCCACGCGAGCCCCTCGAGCCCTCGCTCGAGCAGCGCGCGCCGCGCCGGGCCCTCGTCGAGGTACCGTGCGAGCAGGCCCGCGAGGCCGCCGGGAAACCGGACGAAGTCCGCCGCGAACCACCAGAAGATCTCGGGCGCGGTCAGTCGACCGTTCTCCAGCGCGACCTCCCGGTTGACGTAGGCGTGCGCCGCGGCCTCGAGCTGGTCGTCGACCGCGTCGGCGGCGTAGCGGCGCACCGCTGGACACGAGCGGGCGCCGCAGCTGATGGCGAAGTGGACGCGCGGATCCGGCGGGTCGAGGGCCCAGGCGCGGCGCTGATCGTCGGGGCGGAACGGCGCGGCGCTCGCCAGCGGGCTCGGGCGGTTGCCCCGGAGCACGCCGTGCTCGATCTCGTCGGCGCTGACGACGAGCCCCCCGACACGATAGCCGATCCGCCCGAAGAAATCCGGGAGCTCCCGCACCGAG
>JACPCH010000048.1 GCA_016179875.1 Candidatus Rokuibacteriota bacterium
GCCATGTCGGGCACCACGAACCGCTCGTGGCGGCCCTCGGCGATCTTGTCCTTCTCGTCCCACGCCTCGACGGCGAAGAGAAACCGCTTGCCGTCGGTCTCGAGGAACGTCGCCTTCGCCCGCACCTTCATGCCGACGGGCGTCGCCGCCAGGTGCTTCATCTCGACCATGGTGCCGACGCTGCCCCCGCCGGACGGCAGCTGCGGCCGGAGGACGGCTTGGGCGGCGTCCTCCAGCAGCCCGACCACGAACGGCGTGGCGAAGACGTGGACGCCGGTGTTGCCCATCGCGTGCGCGGTGCGGTCGGGGCCGACGGTGAGGCTCACTTCGGCGGTCGCTCCGGGTTGGATGTCCATGGCGCCACCTTGTACCGCGGATGGCGCGGCGAGCGCAAGCCCGCCGGAGGGTTCGTGGCATCATACCGCCCGTGAAATGGATCGCGGCGGCCGGCGCCTTCGTCGTCTCGCTCGACTCGATGGTGAACATCGGGCTGCCGGCGATGGCCGCGACGTTCGGCGCGCCGCCCGAGCGCGTGCGCTGGATCATCATCTGCTACGTGGGCACCTACGCGGTGACGTCCTTCGTCGGCGGCGCGGCCGCCGACCGGCTCGGCCACCTCGCGGTCTTCCGCGCCGGCGCCGTGCTTAGCGCGGCCGGCTTCACCGTCTGCGCGACGGCGCCATCGTTCGGCGCGCTGCTCGCCGGGCGCGCGCTCCAGGGGCTGGGCGGCGGGCTCGTGTACGGCACCGCGCCGGCGCTGGCGACGCTCGGCGCCGGCGGGCCCGCGCGCGCCCGCCGGGTGGGCTTCCTGAACGCCGCGATCGGCCTGGGCTTCGCCGCGGGGCCCCTCGCGGCCGGCGTGCTGGTGGATGTCTTCGGCTGGCGGGCCGTCTTCCACGCGCGCGTGCCGCTCGCCCTCGGGCTCTTCGCCTGGGCGCTGGCGGTCCGCGCCGTCGGCGCGGGCGCGAGCCCGCGCCTCGTCGCGGCGCGCGACGTGCTGCGGGGCGCCGTGCTGGGCCCGGGCGCGGCGAGCTTCGTCGCCAACGCCTCGATCTTCGCGATCTGGCTCCTCCTGCCCTTCTACCTCGTGAGCGCGCGGGGGCTCTCGGCCACGGTCGGCGGCGCCCTCTTCATGCTGACGCCGCTCGGCCTCGCCGCCGCCGCGCCCATTGCCGGCCGACTGGGGGCGCGTGTCGCGCAGCGCGGGCTCATGACGGCCGGGCTCGCGCTGGAGGCGGCGGCGCTCGCCGCGCTCTCGCGCGCCGACACGGCGACGCCGCTCGGGGCGCTCGCGCTCGCCCTCTTCGGCGCGGGCTTCGGCCTCGGCCTGTTCCAGGTGCCCAACATGACGGCGGTGCTGGCGGCGTTTCCGGCGGGCCAGCAGGGCGCCGCCGGCGGCTTCACGTTCCTGGCCCGCACGCTCGGCGTCGTCACCGGCGTGATGGTCCTCGCGGAGGTCTTTGCGGCGCGACGGGCCCAGGCGGGGTTCCAGCCGGCCTACGCGGAGGCGTTCGTGCTGGCGGCGGCGGCGGTGGGCGCGGCGGCGGTGGCGGTGCTGGCCGGCGGGCGCCGGCGGCGCCCGTGAGGCGCGCGGCGGCGCGCCGATGACGAGCGCCTACCGCTGGGCGATCCTCGCGGTCGCGATGGCCGCGTTCATCCAGACGCACCTGCATCGGATGGCGTTCGCGCCGCTGATCCCGACGTTCGTCGACGACCTCGGCCTCACGTACGCCGCCACCGGCACGATCCAGACCGCGTACTTCTGGACGTACACGGCCGCGCAGATCCCGATCGGCATCCTCGCCGACCGCTGGGGCTCGCGCCGCGTGATGCTCGCGTCCATGGCGGTGCTCGTCGCCGGCGCGCTCGCGTTCGCCGCGAGCGGGTCGTACCTCGAGTCCATCGGCGCGCGGATGCTGGTGGGCCTCGGCGCGGCGGCGGTGTGGGTGCCGAGCATGCGCCTCGTGATGGAGTGGTTCCCGCCCCACGAGCGCGGGCGCGTCACCGGGCTCCTCTCCGCCGGCGGCGGCGCCGGCGGCACGCTCGGCCTCATCCTGGTCCCGTGGCTCGCCACCGTCTGGGGCTGGCGCTGGGCCTACGGCGCCAGCGCGGTGCCCGCGCTCGCGTCGCTCGTGCTCCTCGCGCTGCTCCTGCCGGCCGGGCGCGGCGGCGGCGCCCCCGGGGGCGCGGGGCCGGGGAGTCTCCGGCGCGTGCTGGCGACGCGCGCCGTCTGGCCGCTGAATCTGACCGTGCTGCTCTCCTACGGCGGCTGGTTCGGCTTCCTCACGTTCCTTCCCGCCTTCCTCGTGACGAGCCTCGACGTCTCGCGGGCGCAGGCCGGGCTCCTGACGAGCCTCATCACGGCCGGCACGATCGTGTCCTGGCCGGTCGCGGGTTTTCTCTCCGACCGGCTCGGCCGGCGCAAGCCGGTGTTCCTCGTGAGCCAGGCGGCGAGCGCGCTGGCCTGCCTCGTCTTCGCGGTCGGCCTGCCCCACCTGGGCGTCGGGGGCGCGGCGGCCGCGGCGGTCGCGACGGGCCTGCTGGTGGGCGGCATGATCACGCCGTTCACGATGATCGTCGAGCTGTTCCCGCCCGCTCTCGCGGGGACGGCGGCCGGTGTGACCAACGCCGCGTCCTTCGTCGGAGGGATGATCGTTCCGATCGTGCTCGGCCGTATCGTGGACCTGACCGGCGGCTTCACGGCCGCCTACCTCCTGGCCGGCGCGCTCCAGGGGCTCGCGCTCCTCTCCGCGCTCTTCGTCCGGGAGACGGGCGCGGGGCGCTATACTGCCCCCCGATGAAGCTGGTGAGCCCGCTCGCGAGATCGCAGGGCGGCGCCCGCGCGCTGGCGCGCCGCCGGCCGGACCTGCGCGGCGCCCGCGTCGGCGTCCTCGACAACTCCAAGCCCAACGCCGACGCGCTCCTCGGCCGCGTCGCCGAGCTGCTCGTCGAGCGCGCGGGCGCCGGCCCCGTCCGCGTGTGGCGGAAGCCGGGCTCCTCGCGGCCGGCGACGGTCATCGACGAGGTCGTCGCCCACTCCGACGTCGTCCTGACGGGCTCCGCCGACTGAGGCTCCTGCACGTCGTGGAGTTTCCACGACGCGGCCGAGATCGAGGGGCGGGGCGTGCCCGCCGTCGTGCTCGGGACCGACGCCTTCGTCTCGCTCGCCGCCGCGGCGGCCGCCGCGCTCGGGATGCCGCACCTGCCGCTGGTCGCCGTCCCGCATCCGCTCGGGGGCGTGGCGCCCGCCCGCATCCGGGCGAAGGCCGAGGTCGTCGTGGACCAGGTGCTGGCGGCGCTCACGCGCGATCCCGCGCCCCCGGCGCCGGCGGCGCGCGCGGTCGTGGCGGCGCCGGTCGAGGCGCCGGACGACCTCGACGCCTTCCAGGCGTTCGCACTCGCCGAGGGCTGGGGCGACGGGCTACCGGTCCTGCCGCCGACCCCCGCGCGCGTGGCGCGGATCCTCGGGGGCCGGCGCGGTGACGAGGTCGTCGCGACCCTCGCGCCCCGCCGCGGCGTCGCCACGCTCGAGGCGATCGCCGTCAACGCGGCGCTCGCCGGCGCCGGGCCCGAGCACCTGCCGGTGATCGCCGCCGCGGTGCGCGCGGTCGCCGAGCCGCGCTTCAACCTGAACGCGATCCAGACGACGACCCATCCGTGCACGCCGCTCGTGATCGTCAACGGCCCGATCGCGGCGCGGCTCGGGGTGAACGCCGGCGCCAACGCCCTCGGCCAGGGCGCGCGCGCGAACGCGGTGATCGGCCGGGCGCTGCGGCTCGTCCTCCAGAACGTCGGCGGCGCCCGCCCGGGGCAGGAGGACCGCGCGACCCAGGGCCACCCGGGCAAGTATGCGTACTGCCTCGCCGAGCACGAGGCGGCGTCGCCCTGGGAGCCGCTCCACGTCGAGCGCGGCTTCGGGGCGGGGGAGAGCTGCGTCACCGTCTGCGGGGCGGAGGCGCCCCACAACGTCAACGACCACGGCTCGACCACGGCCGGCGCGCTCCTGCTGGCGCTCGCCGGCACGCTCGCGACGCCGGGCCACAACAACGTCTACCTCGGCGGCGAGCCGCTCGTGATCCTCGGCCCCGAGCACGCCCAGACGTTCGCGGCCTCGGGCTGGTCGAAGGCCGACCTCAAGCGCGCCCTCTGGGAGGGGGCGCGCGTGCGTCTCGACCGGTTCGGCGCCGAGAACCTCGCGCGCTTCGCGGTCATCGACCCCGCGCGCTTCAAGGACCGGCCGCCCGACGCCGAGGTCGCGCCCTGCGCGCGCCCGGACGACCTGATGGTCGTCGTGGCGGGCGGGCCCGGCAAGCACTCGGCGATCGTCCCCACCTTTGGCGCCACCCGCGCCGTCACGGTCCGCGTCGAGGAATGACCTGGACCGCGCGCGCTTGCGCGACTCCGGGGCCCGGTGGTAGCGTGACGGCCAACGTCAGGAGGTCGTGATGCCCGCCACGCTCACGTCGAAGCGCCACCGGGTCGAGGACGTCGCCGACGCGATCGAGTTCTGCTTCCAGCAGGGGTGGACCGACGGGCTCCCCGTGATCCCGCCGACCGCCGATCGGGTGCAGACGATGCTCGAGGCCGCGCGCCTCGACCCCAAGCGGGAGATCGGCTACGTCGCCCACCGGGCCGTCAGCATCACGGCCGAGAAGGTCGCGATCAACGCGGTCATGGCGGGCTGCAAGCCCGAGTACCTGCCGGTCGTGGTCGCGGCGGTCGAGGGGATCGCCGACCCGCGCTGGAGCTACCACGGGCCCGGCACGTCCACCGCCGGCGCGGCCGTCCTCATGATCGTCAACGGCCCGATCGCCCGGGCGCTCGACGTCAACGCGGGCGACAACCTGTTCGGCCCCGGCTGGCGCGCCAACCTGACGATCGGCCGCGCGGTGCGTCTCGTGATGCGCAACGTCTGCGGCTCGATGCCGGGCCTGCTCGACCGGGGCACGCTCGGCCACCCCGGCAAGCTCTCGTACGTGATCGCCGAGAACGAGCAGGACAGCCCGTGGACGCCGCTCCACGTCGAGCGCGGGTTCCGGGCCGACCAGAGCACGGTCACGGTGATGGC
>JACPCH010000049.1 GCA_016179875.1 Candidatus Rokuibacteriota bacterium
CAGGACACTCAGGCTCCGCGTGGTCAGGACACCCAGGCTCCGCGTGGCAAGCAGGACATGCAGGCGCCGCGCGGTCAGGACACCCAGGCTCCGCGCGGTCAGGATACGCAGGCGCCCCGCTCGCTCGCTGGCGCCAAGCCGGCTAGCAGCGACGCCTTCAAGCTGGTCCGCGAGGCCGAGGCCGCCTGCAAGGCGGGCGACATGGCGACGGCGAAGTCGAAGGCCGAGGCCGCCATCTCGATCCTGAAGTAAGCAGCGGACCCACACGCCACACCAAGGCTCCAGGGGGCGCCCCCTGGAGCCTTTCTTTTCTCTCGAGGCCGGGTATAAGATTTCGTTCGATGCGCCGCTGGCTCGCGCTCGCCGCGTTCCTCCTCGCCCCGCCCGGCGCGCAGGCGGCGGACGTCTCGGTCCAGGAGGCCCTGCTCCGGGCCAAGCCCGCCGTCGCGATGGTCGTCGCGGAGGTCGCCGCCGAGGTCACGGTGAGCTGCGCCGGCCGCGAGACGACGGCCGCCGCCGCGCCCTTCCGCGAAACCGGCACCGGCTGGTTCATCAGCCCGGGCGGCTGGATGATCACGAACGCCCACGTCGTCTCCCCCGCCCGCCAGACGCCGAAGTGGGTCGCCGACAAGCTCGCGCAGAGCGGCGCGCGCCAGGCGTGCGGCGACCTCGGCGCACCCGCGCTCGCGGCGCTGGCGGCGCGGGCCCGGGTCAAGCTCGACCCGTCCATCTACGTCATCCTCTCCAACGGCATCCGCCTGCCGGCGACGGTCGCCAAGTACAGCCCGCCCGTGGCGGGCGAGGCCATGTCGGGCCAGGATCTGGCCCTGCTCCGCCTCGAGGCCGCGGACATGCCGTCGCTCACCCTCGGCGACTCGACGAACGCGAAGCTCGGCGACAAGCTCCACATCCTCGGCTTCCCCGGCGTCGTCCTGAGCCACGAGCTCCTGAACGCGTCGGCCAAGGTCGAGGCGTCCGTGACGAGCGGTGCGATCTCGGGCTTCAAGCAGGACGTCGCCAATCAGCCGGTGATCCAGACCGACGCGCCCGCGGCGTGGGGCAACAGCGGCGGGCCCGCGGTGGGCCACACCGGCGAGGTGCTCGGCGTCCTCACCTTCGTGTCGCTCGGCGGCGAGGGCGGCATCGTGCAGGGGTTCAACTTCGTCATCCCGTCGGCGGCGGTGCGGGAGTTCCTCCGGGGCACCGGGGTGCCGCTCGGGGAGGCGAGCCGGTTCAACGCCGCCTGGCACGCGGGGCTCCGCGACTTCTTTTCCGGCAACTACGCGCGCGCCGGGAAGCACTTCGCCGAGGCCAACCGGCTCCTGCCCGAGCTGCCCGACGTGCGTCGCATGACGGCCGAGGCGAAGAACCCGCCGCCGCAGCCGTTTCCCTGGGCGACGGTCGCGCTCGTCGTCACCGTCGTCAGCCTGGGGGCGTACGGCGGACTCTGGGCGATGCGCTGGAGACGCAACCGCTACCGCATCCGGCCCTCGGAGGTCGCGCGCCTGCTCGAGACCGCGCCCGAGAAGCCGGTGATCCTCGACGTCCGCGACACGGGCGCCTACGCCAGGAGCCCCGTGCGGATCGCGGACTCGGTGCACATCACGCCGGAGGAGCTCCAGGCCGGGACGCCGTCCGTCCGGATCGAGCCCACCCGCACCGTCGTCGCCTACTGCACCTGACCCGACGAGGCCACCAGCGCCCGTGTGGCGCACCGCCTGAGGGAGCTGGGCTACCGGGACGTGCGGATCCTCAAGGGCGGGCTCGGGAGCTGGGCGAACGCCGGACTGCCGCTCGAGCAGAAGCCCGTCACCACCTGAGTCCATGGGGGGCTCCGGGCGCCCCCCAATCCCCCCGACGCTCGGGACGCCCCGGCGCAGCCGTGGCGCCCCTCGACGACGCGATTCGTTCACAGACTCTGAGCGTTCCCGCGAAGCGGCGCGCGCGTTCCCGGTGGGGGGTGTCGGGGGGAGCGGCGGTCGCTCCCCCCGACGATAATCAATCGTTCAGGCGGCGCGCGGCCCGCACCACGCGATCCACGAAGGCGCCCGCGTGCCCGACGTACGCCGCGGGCTCGAGCAGCCGGTCCAGCTCGTCCGGCGCGATCGCGGCCGCCACGCGCGCGTCCGCGAGCAGGAGGTCCCGGAAGCTCCCCCGCCCCTCGGCGGCGGCCATCGCGGCCTCGTAGACGACGTCGTGGGCCGCGTGGCGCCCGAGCGCCTCGCCGAGCCGCAGCATGACGGGCTCCGAGAGCAGGAGGCCGCCGAGGCGGCCCAGGTTCTCCTGCATGCGGTCGGCGTTCACCGTCAGGCCCCGCGCGATCACGATCGACCAGTGGAGCTGCGCCGCCGCCAGGCACGCAGCCTCGGGGACCAGCACCCACTCGGCGCGCCCGACGCTCATGTCGCGCTCGTGCGCCGGCACGGCGGTCTCGAGCGCCGTCGCGGCGAGCCCGCGCAGCAGCCGGCCGATGGCGACGACGCGTTCGGCGTGGGCGGGGTTCCGCTTGTGGGGCATCGTCGAGCTGCCCACCTTGCCGTGGGCGAACGGCTCCTCGAGCTCCATGATCTCCGAGCGCTGGAGCTGGATCACCTCGTTGGCGATGCGGGCGAGCGTCGCGCCGAGCAGCGCGAGCAGTGTCACGAACTCGGTGATCGTGTCGCGCGACGCGTGCCAGGCGATCGGGGGCACCCCGAGGCCGAGCCGCTCGAGGGCGCGCCGCTGGACCTCCTCGCCCTCGGGCCCGAAGCCGGCGAGCGTGCCGACGGCCCCGGCGAGCTGGCCCACGAACAGGCGGGGCGCCACCTCGTCGAGCCGCTCGACCTGGCGCACGCACTCGGCCAGCCACGTCGCCACCTTGAAGCCGAACGTGATCGGCAGCGCCTGCTGCGCGTGCGTGCGGCCCGCCATCAGCGTGTCGCGGTGGGTCTCGGCGAGATCGCTCAGCACCAGGACGAGCGCGACCAGATCGCGCCGGAAGATCGCGTGCGCGGCCCGGAGCTGGAGCACCATGCCGCTGTCGAGGATGTCCTGGGTCGTGGCGCCCCAGTGCACCCAGCGGCCCGCCTCGCCGGCGGCGCGGCCGAGCTCGCGCACGAGCGGTACGATCGGGTGCGCGGTGACCGCGAGGTCGCGGCGCACCGCCTCGAGGTCGAGGCGCTCGACCTTCGCGGCGTCGGCGATGGCGCGCGCCGCTGTGGCGGGGATCAGGCCGAGCTCGCCCTGGGCGAGCGCCAGCGCCGCCTCGACGTCGAGCCAGCGCTGGAGCATGGCGCGCTCGTCGAAGACCCCGCGGATCTCGGGCGTCGAGAACTGGTCGCCGAAGAGCTGGTAATCGATGAAGTGACTAGGCACCGGAGGTCCGGCCGCCCGCCAGGAAGTGCAGGTGGACGTGGTAGACGACCTGCCCGCCCTCGGGACCGCAGTTGACGCGCAGCCGGTAGCCGCGCTCGGCGAACCCCTTGGCCTCGCCGAGCTTGCGGGCGGCGTAGAGGCAGCGGCCGAGCGTCTCGGCGTCGGCCGCCTCCATCGCCATCACCGACGCGATGTGGCGCTTGGGCACGATCAGCACGTGCACCGGCGCCTTCGGGTAGATGTCGCGGAACGCCAGGACCGCGTCGTCCTCGTACTCGACGTCGGCGGCGGTCTCGCGCGCGATGATGCGGCAGAAGACGCAGTCCTTCACGGACCCTCCCCGGATGCGCTGCTATAATAGCCGAGTCTCACCGACTACCCGAACGAGGAGCTTCCATGGGAACGTGCCCCAAGTGCAAGCGCAGGATCCGCAGGAACGGCAACCACGTGAAGCTCGGCACCACGTGGTATCACAAGATGTGCCCGCCCCGCGCCGCCGGCGCCAGGAAGGCGTAGTCCCCCGCCCCGGTCCTGAATCTCAGGCGGCGCCGAGCTCCCGGAGCACGACGGCCGCCGGGGCGACACGCCCGAGTAGGCGGCGAAAGTTCTCGCAGGCCGCCTCGTGCAGCCGCTCGGTCGCGGCGCCACAGCCGTCCTCGACGAGCAGGCACTCGTAGCCCCGATCGGCGGCGTCGCGCGCGGTCCCCTCCACGCAGGAGTTCGTGGACACCCCGGTGAGGACGAGCTGCGTCACGTCCCACGCGCGGAGGAGGCGCTCGAACCCCGAGGAATGAAACGCGCTCATCGTCGTCTTCTCGACGACGGGCTCGCCCGGGCGTGGCGTCAGCTCGTCGAGGATCGCGTGCTCCTTCCGGCCCGCGGTGTTGCCGACGGCTTCGGCGAAGCCGCGCATGTGCGGCAGCAGGTCGCTGTAGTCGGAAAGGGTCGAGCCGACCGACAGGTAGACGATCCGGAGCCCCTTCCGTCGAAACGCCTCGAGGAGCCTCTGGATCGTGGGAACGACGACGTTCTCGATCCGGTCGAAGCGGTACGCCCCGCTCGCCTCCCGGCCGCGCTCGCTGAGAAAACGCCCGAGCCCGTGGCCCCGCGACGCGCTCGCGTACTGCATGTCCACGACGACGAGCGCGACCCGTGTCGGGTCCAGGCGGAATCGAGGACTGAACTGCTGCGCGTAGTCCGCCACGACGCTGGCGCTTCCCTCATCGTCCCACGGCAGCTCCACGGTCAGGAGCGGCGCGTGCTGCTGGGCGCCGTAGGTATCGCTCTCGCCTACGCTCCCCTGCGCCCGCTGGCGCGCGATCGTGAGCTTCAGCGCGAACGCCGGGTCGAAGAAGACGACGTCGTAGACCGCGTCGAGGGGGATCCGGTAGAGCGCGGCCACGCGCTCACGGGTGAAGTAGCCCGTGCGCCGGACGCGCTCGTACGTCTCGCGGTCGGGAAAGATCAGGTCGAGCGTGACCTCGAAGGGCCCCGCGTTCTTCGAGCGCACCACGCGGGCGAGGTCGGCGAGCCGCCGCGTCGTCACGCTCAGTACTCCACGAGCTCCAATGGAAAGAGCGCGCTCGGGTCCTCCACCTCGAGGACGTGGTAGACGTTGAAGCGATAGACGGGCCCCAGCGGGACGTCGCACGGGGCGAACGGGAACGCGAGGTTGCCGGC
>JACPCH010000050.1 GCA_016179875.1 Candidatus Rokuibacteriota bacterium
TCGTCCTGCTGGATGCCGCGCATCTCGCGCATCCCGCGCTCGGTCGCGAGCCGGTTGATCTCGGTGTTGGCGGCCTTGGTGCTGTTCGATGCGCTCACGCGGAAGTCGGACGAGATCCGCCGCGCGGCGTCCGGCGGCACCGTCTGTGGCGGCGCGATGGGCCGCGCGCCGATGCCGGTCACGGTCACGCGCTGGTTGGCGCCCACGTTCGCGGGCGGCCCGGCCGGCCGGCCCGCGGTGTCCAGCCGCGTGACCTGGACGAGACCCTGGAGCACCGTGATCGTCGAGTGGTGGTCGCCCCCGCCCGCCGGGAGCGCGTGCTCGGCGATGACGACGGTGCCGCGCACGGCGGCGACCGCGTTCGGCGTGCGGATCTCGACGGTCTCGCCCTGCTTCATCCGCTCCTTCGCGACGGCGACGGCCACGCCGCCCTCGCCGAGCCCGATCGTGGAGGTGCCGGGGATCTCGGTGATCGTGAGGACCGAGCGCTCGCGCGCCGTCACGATGGCCTTGCCGCCGAGCAGGATGCGGATGACGGCCCGCTCGCCGGTCGTGATGCGGTCCTGGACGAAGACCTCGTCGCGGAACTTGAGGGGTGCCGGCTCGCGGAGCGCCGCGCGCGTGACGGTCACCGGGCCCTCGACCGTCGTCACGATGCCCGCCCGCGGCTGCTGGGCCGGCGCCGGGCGCGGCAGCGTGGCCGCCACCAGCGCCGCGAGACCCACGATCGTGGTGCCGAGCAGGACCCGGGCGCGCGTTCCGGACTTCAGCATGCGTTCCTCCGTCTCGCCGGCCTCCGAGGCTAGCGCTTGGGGGCCTCCCGCGCCTCGCCGACGCCGAGGGGCGGCGGCGCCAGGTTCACGATGAGCTGGAACAGCCGGCGGAACTCCTGCCCGGGCTTCGCGCCGAACACCGGGTCGTCGTTGGCGCGGAACGCCGCGTCGATCGCCGCCCAGTCCTCGGGCGCGAGCGCGCGCTCGGCCAGCGGCATGACGACGTCCTCCTCCTTGCGCATGTGCGTCCAGTGGAGGTCCACGTACCCGTCCACCGCCTTGCCGAAGCCCGCGAGCCCGTCGCGCCCGCTCACGCGCCAGAGCGCCAGCGCGTGGCGCAGCTCGTGGATGAGCCGCTCGCCCTGCGCGTGCTCGGCCTCGAGCTCGTCGAGCACCGCGTCGGCCTCCCGCGTGCGCGCGCGAAGGCGCTTGAACAGGTGGTCGTTCTCCTTCGGGTGATGGAAGCGGTCGGGGAAGACGTCGATGTAGTCGAGGATGATCGTGAACAGCTCGAAGTCCGGCGCGATCTCGCGGTCGCGCACGTCCTTCACCAGGAACTGCAGGCCCTGGAGGACGGCGCTGAGCGTGCGATGCTCGTCGCGGATGATCGTGAGCGCGGCCGGCGGCATGGCGGGGCCCCTAGAAGACGAACACGCCCTTGCCCGTGGTCTGCGTGTCGAAGAGCCGGTAGGCCTCGTCGGCCTGCTCGAGCTTGAAGCGGTGGGTGAGCAGGCGCGTGAGCGGGATCCGCCGCCGCGCGATGAAGCGCGCGCACTCGGCCTGGCCCAGGGCCGAGAACGTCCACGAGGCGTGGAGGGTGAGCTGCTTCCGGAGCAGGTCCTGGCTCACGTCGAACGCGGTGGTGCCGCCTTCGCCGACGAAGCCGACGCGCCCCCAGGTGGCGGCGCTCCGCACGGCGCCGAGGCGGCCCTCCGAGGTGCCCGAGCAGTCCATCGTCGTCTCGGCGCCCTCGCCGTGGGTGAGCTCGCGGATCGCGGCGACCGGGTCGGTCTCCTTCGCGTTGACGACCGCGTCGGCGCCGGACTCGCGCGCCAGCACGAGGCGCTCCCGCGCGATGTCCACCGCGATCACGCGCGCCCCCATCGCGGCGCCGAGCAGCGTGGCGCTGAGCCCGACCGGCCCCTGGCCGAAGACCGCGAGCGTGTCGCGGCCCGAGACGCCGAGGCGCTTGAGGGCGCCGTAGGCGGTGCCGGTGCCGCAGGCGATCGCCGCGCCCTCCTCGAACGTGAGCTCGTCGGGCAGCGGCACCAGCGTGCTCGCCGGCGCCGTCATGAAGGGCGCGTGGGCGCCGTGGCCCGTCAGGCCGTAGACGATCCGGCCGTGCGGGCAGAGCTGGGACCAGCCGGCGCGGCAGTGCGGGCACCGGCCGCAGCCCTTGTAGTGGTGCTGCATCACGCGGGCGCCCACCGGCGCGTCGGCCTCGGCGACGCCGGCGCCGCGCGCGGCGACGACGCCGCAGGGCTCGTGGCCGCCGATGACGGGGCCGCCCGCGCCGCCGAGGCCGAGCGATTTCGCGGCGTCGCCGGCGGCGCGGTAGGGATGGAGGTCGCTCCCGCACATGCCCGAGGCCTTGATGGCGAGGACGACCTCGCCGGGGCCGGGCGTCGGATCCGGGAACTCCCGGAGCTCGAGCGTGCGGTTGCCGAGGAACACGACGCCGCGCATCTCAGTCCCCGAGCGGCCCGGCGACGGCCGCTACCTGGTCCAGGTGTACCACTGGCTGGAGTTGTTGCTGTTGTTGCTCTCGCTGATCTGGTTCTGCGAGTCCACGGTGACCTTGAACTTCCAGCCGCCGCTCATCCAGCTCCCGGGCCCGGCGGCCCCCGGGATGTTGCCGAGCCCGAACCACTTGGCCTTGGGCACGCCCCCCATCAGCACGCCGCCGGACACCTTGAACTTGTTGGTGTTCGGATCGGCCATGGGATCGTTCGACGTGTTGAGCTTGCAGTTGCCCTGGGCCGCGAAGTTGGTCGGGACGCAGTTCACCGTGATCCAGAACTCGCCCGCGGTGTCCGCCTGACCCACGTTCATCACGCCGAACTTCGGCTCGGGACCGGCGGTCGAGATCAGGGGCTGGAGGTCGGGCCTCTTGGCGAGCACCGCCGGCGTCGTCGATCCGCCCACGCCCGGCTGGGTGCGGGACGGCGGCAGCGACTTGGGGTCGGCGCCGAACGCCGGGCCGCCCGTCCACGCCACCGCCACGACCGCTGCCATCAGGATCGCGTTCCTCATGCTCGTCTCCTTTGCTGGGGCTTTCCAGTGAAGACGCCCGATCCGGACCGCAGCTTCAATCGATCTCGACCGGCGGCGCCGGGCTCACGCGTTCCGGAGCCGGTCCCGCCTCAGCGCCATTCCCCCGCGTCGCCCATGCTGCGCCGGCCGCGGTCGTCGCTCCGGCGCTGCTTCTGCGGGCGCCCCGCGCCCGGCTTCGGCCGCTGATCGTCCCCGGGGCGCCGCGGCTTCTCGCCGCGCCGGCCGGCGCCGCTGCTGCGCCCGGCGCGCGGCTTCTCGTCGGTGCTCGGCGGAGCGCCACCCCCGTAGCCGGGCCCGCCGCCCGGCCCGCGGCGCGGGCCGCCGTAGCCGCCGCCCATCGGCGGGCGCGGGCCGCCGGCCGGCCGCGGCGGCGCGCCCGAGCCGCGCGGCATCGCGCGGTCGATGCGGATCGTGCGGCCGTCGAGCGACGTTCCGTTCAGCCCGTTGATCGCGCGGTTGGCCTCCTCCTCGGTGGCCATCTCCACGAACGCGAAGCCGCGGGACTTGCCCGTCTCGCGATCGGTCATGACCCGCGCCGACTCCACCACGCCGAACTTGGCGAATGCCCCGTGGAGCCCTTCGTTCGTGGTGGAGAACGAAAGGCCCCCGACGAACAGTCTCACGCCCACGAGAACCCTCCCATCGTGCAGGAAAGCATACGCTATTCTGGCCGGCGTGCGAGGCGTTCTGTGAGTCCCGCGGCGGGGCCGCCCGAGCCGCCCCTCTACCGCCCGTTCGCGCTCCTGGCGTTCGGGGCGACGCTCTGCGCCGGCACGCCGGCCGGCCTGTGGCTCCTCACGTGGCTCTACGCGGGCGCCCCGGCCGCCGGCCCGGCGTGGCGGCTGCTGCACGCCGAGGTCCAGATCCTGGGCTTCTTCGCGACGCTCATCCCCGGCGTGGCCCAGCACCTGGCCGCGCGCTTCACGGGACGGCCCGTGGCCCGGCATCCCCTCACGCGGCCGCTGGCGCCGCTGCTCGGCCTGGCCCTCGCGCTACGCGTCGCCGGGACGGCGCTCGAGGCGCCCGCCGCGATCCTGGCCGGCGCGCTCGTCCACGCCGGCGCGTTCGCGCTCTTCGCGTGCTGGGTCTGGCGCGCGCTCGACCCGCCGCCGCTGGCCCTCCTGCGCCGCCACCTCACGCTGGCGACGGCGTGGCTCGTCCTGGCGTGCGCGGTCGAGGCGTGGGCGCGCGCGGGCGCGGGCGGCGCCCCGGATCCCGGCGTGCTGCGCGCGGCGCACGCGATGGCGCTCCTGGGGGGCGTGCTCGGGTGGGTGACGGGCGTGCTCCTGCGCGCCGGGCCGATGTTCATCCCGCACTGGGCCGTGCCGCCGGCGCTCGCGCACGCGGTGGCGCCGGCGCTCGCCGCGGGCGTCGTCCTCACGGTCGTCGGCGAGGCCGGGCCGTGGACGGCGCCGCTCGGCCCCGCGCTCGCGCGGCTCGGCGAATTCGCGGCCCTCGCCGCGCTCGGCGCGCTGCTGGCGGCGGGCGGCGCCGCGCGGCGCACCCGGGGCTCGCTGCCGATGCTCGCGCGGAGCGGGCCCGAGAGCCGCCTCTTCCGCTTGGCGGCGGCGTCGGCGGCGGCCGCGCTCGCCGGGGCCGCGCTGGCGACGCTCGGCGCCGCCCTCGGCGCGCAGGTGCACGTGCTCGCCGACGCGGCCCGCCATCTGCTCACCGTCGGGTTCCTGACGTCGCTCGTGGTGGCGATGACGTTCCGCCTGATCCCGGCGCTGGAGCAGCGCGCGCTCCGGTGGCCCGGCCTGCGCGCCGTCGCGTTCTGGGCGCTCGCGGTGGGGATCGCGCTCCGGACGGCGGAAGCGCTGGTGCCGCTCGGCGCGCCGTGGCTCGCGCCGTGGGTGCCGCTCTCGGGCCTCGCGGTGTGGCTCGCCCTCGCCGGCGTGGCGCTGAACCTCGTGGGTCCGCGCGGGCGGTGAGGCGCGCGGAGACGTTCGCTCCCGTGCTAGCCTTCAGCCGTTCGTCGCGCTGATCACGCCGTTCAACGCGGATGGCTCGGTCGACTTCGGCGCCTTCCGCACCCTGCTGCGCTTCCAGGAGGACCACGGCACGGCCGCCGTGCTCTTCCTGGGCTCGACCGGCGAGCCCACGATGCTCTCCCCCGCGGAGCGGCAGCAGGTCGTCGTCGAGACCGCCCGGATGAAGACGGGCCGGATGCGCTTCTTCTATGGCTGTACGGGCGGGAGCACCGACGCGACGATCGCCAACGTGCGCTTCGCACGGGACCACGGCGCCGACGGCGCGATCCTCGCGGCGCCCCCGTACATCTGCGCGTCCGAGGACGACATCGAGCGCTTCTTTCTCGAGATCGCGCCTCGCGTCGGGACCGACCTCGGCTGGGAGCGCCTGCTCCGCATCTTCCGGCACCCGAACTACGTCGTGCACAAGGAGTCCACCGCGCGGGTGGCGCAGGTCGCCCAGGTGCTGGCCGCCCGGCCCGACGTGGCGGTCATGTGCTGTGATTCCCCCAATCTCGGGCTCGTCGTGCCGACCATGGCGCTCGGCGGCCACGGCACGGCCAACATGACCGGCAACGTCGCCCCGGCGGAGATGGCGAGGCTCTCGACGCCGTGGCGCCGGTGGGAGGACGCGGAGGCGTTCCGCGAGGTGTATCTCCGGCTCCTGCCGCTCCTGCACTTCACGTACTCGGCGACCAATCCGGTGCCGGTGAAATCCCTGATGAAGGCGCTCGGACTCCCCGCCGGCGACGTGCGGCGGCCGCTGCGCGCGCTCGAGGGCCCGGCGCTCGCGACGGGCCTGGCCATCGTCCAGGCGCTCGGGCTCGACCGAGCGTACGGCTACAAGGCGGGGGCGTTCGACGCGGCCGGTGGGGGGACGGCGTCCGTGCGCGCTGGCGGTGAAGGGCTCGCCGGCTCCGGGGGTTGCGTGCTCGACTAGCGCTGGCGCCCCACGCTCCGGTGGTACTGGCGCCCGCAGCCCGGGCAGCGCATCCACCCGCGACGCGCCCGGGAGACGATGCGGCGGCAGTGCGGGCAGCGCTGGTACCAGCGCCTCAAGGCGAGGTAGGCGACGACCAGGACGACGGCGAGCGCGACGAGCCAGGGCCACGGGAGGGGAAGGGTCACGGGCTAGCATCTTACCCGATAATGGACGGGCCATGGCCCTCGACCACAGCCACAACCCGCTCGTGCGGTACTTCAAGCTGCTCGGACCGGGGCTCGTCACCGGGGCCTCCGACGACGACCCGAGCGGCATCACGACCTACTCCGTCGCCGGCGCCTCGTTCGGCTACGGCATGCTCTGGACGGCGCTCCTGACGCTCCCGCTGACCATCGCGGTCCAGCTCATCTGCGCGCGCATCGGCCTCGTCTCCGGGCGCGGCCTCGCCGGCGCCGTGCGCCGCCACTACCCGCGCCCGTTCCTCTACGCCGCGTGCCTGCTGCTGCTCGCCGCCAACGTGTTCAACATCGCCGCCGATCTCGGAGGCATGGCGGAGGCGGTCCGGATGCTGACGGGCCTGCCGGCGCTCGTCTCGGTGCCGCTCTTCGGCGCCGCCATCCTGATCGGCACGGTGTACACGAGCTACGCGACCTTCGCCCGCCATCTCAAGTGGCTCACCGCGGTCCTCTTCGCCTACATCGCCGCCGCGTTCCTCGCCGGCCCGGACTGGGGCGCGGTGCTGCGCGCGACCTTCCTGCCGTCCATCCGCTGGGACGCCCTCTACGTCGGGACGCTCGTCGGCGTGCTCGGCACGACGATCTCGCCCTACCTCTTCTTCTGGCAGGCCTCGCAGGAGGTGGAGGAGGACAAGGCGCGGGGCCAGCACACGGCCGCGCAGCGTCGGGGCGCCACGGACCACGAGCTGGCGGACGCGCGGCTCGACGTGACCACCGGCATCGTCTTCTCGAACGTCGTCTTCTACTTCATCATCCTGACGACCGGCTCCACGCTCTACCGCGCGGGCCACCGCGAGATCGAGACGGCACGCCAGGCCGCGGAGGCGCTCGCACCGCTCGTCGGCGAGGGCGCCTATCTCCTGTTCACGCTCGGCCTCGTCGGTACCGGCCTCCTCGCGGTGCCCGTCCTGGCGGGCTCGGCGTCGTTCGCCGTCGCCGAGCTGTTCGGCTGGCGTTCGGGCCTCGACCTCTCGCCGCGGCGCGGCCGGGGCTTCTACCTGGTCTTCACGGGCGCCGTCGTCGCCGGGATGCTGCTCGACGTTCTCGACACGAACCCGATCCGCATGCTGTTTCTCTCGGCCGTGCTGAACGGCGTGCTGGCACCGCCGCTCCTGCTGCTCGTGATGCTCGTCGGCAACAACCGGGCGATCATGGGTGAGCGCACGAACGGCCCGTGGCTCAACGCGCTGGGCGGGGGCGCGACGCTCCTCATGACGGCCGCCGCCGCGGCGTTCTTCGCGACGTCGTGGCGCTGAGCGTATAATCGCCTCGCTTGCAGGGGAGCGTGAGCCTCGACCGGCCGGACGACCGTTTCGCCTCCCGCGTGATCGGCGTGACGTCGCTGCTGATCGTCGCGGTCGTGGGCTGGCTGTTGCTCGGCCACCGGGCGCAGGCCGGCCCGGCGCCGTGGGTCGCGGCGCTGCCGCTCCTGAACGCCTGCCTCAACGCGACGAGCGCGGGCCTGCTGGCGGCGGGCTTCCTCTTCATCCGGCGCCGGCGGATCGCGGCCCACCGGGCCTGCATGGTGACGGCGCTCGCGGTGTCGGCGCTGTTCCTGATCTCCTACGTGACCTACCACGCGCTGGCGGGCTCGCGGCCCTTCGGCGGCCACGGCTGGCTCCGCGCCGTGTACTTCCCGGTCCTGTTCTCGCACGTCGTGCTGGCGGCGGCGATCGTGCCGCTCGCGCTGACGACGGTCTGGCGCGCGTTCCGCGCGGACTTCGCGCGGCACCGGCGCCTCGCGCGCTGGACGCTGCCGCTCTGGCTGTACGTCTCGGTGACCGGCGTGCTCGTCTACTGGATGCTCTACCACCTGGGAGCGGCGTGATGGCTGACCCGCGCGAGTGGATCCTGCTCAACCCCGGCCCCGCCAACACGACGCCGAGCGTGCGCCGGGCGCTCGTCACCCCCGACCTCTGCCACCGCGAGCCCGAGTTCTTCGAGGTGATGCGGGAGTGCCGCGCGCGGCTCGCGCGCCTGGCCGGCGGCGGGAGCGACTGGAGCACGGTGCTCATCGCCGGGTCGGGCACGGCGGCCGTCGAGGCGGCGATCGCGTCGGCGCCGCCGGCGGACGGCGCGCTCCTGGTGGTCGTCAACGGCGTCTACGGCGACCGGATGCTCCGGATGGCGCGCGCCCACGGCATCGCCGCCGAGGCGCTGACCTACGACATCTTCACGCCCGCGGTGCCGGCCGACGTGGCCCGCGCGCTCGCCGCGCATCCCGAGATCAGCCACGTCGCGCTGGTGCACCACGAGACGACGTCGGGCCTGCTCAATCCGGTGGCCGAGGTCGCGGCGGTGGCGGCCCGCCACGGCCGGCGCGTCATCGTGGACGCGATGAGCTCGCTCTTCGGCGAGCCGTTCGACCTCGATCTCCCCGCGCTCGACTTCGTCACCGCGAGCGCCAACAAGTGCCTGCAGGGGATCCCCGGCGTCGCGTTCGTCCTGGCCCGGCGGACTGCGCTGGACGCGCTGAAGGGCCGGCCGCCCCGCAGCGTGTACCTCGACCTCCACAACCACTGGGTCCAGCAGGAGGCCGACAACACGCCGTTCACGCCGGCGGTCCAGGTCCTGCACGCCATGCGGCAGGCGCTTCTCGAGCTCGAGGCGGAGACGGTGGCGCGACGGATCGCGCGCTACGCCGAGAACGCGCGCGTGCTCCGCGAGGGCATGGCGCGGCTCGGGTTCGAGAGCCTGGTGCCGCCGCCCGCCCGCTCGAGCATCCTCACCACGCTCCGCCTGCCCGCGGGCGTGACCTACGACGCGCTCCACGACGCCATGAAGCGCCGCGGCTACATCATCTACGC
>JACPCH010000051.1 GCA_016179875.1 Candidatus Rokuibacteriota bacterium
GCCGGGCTGCGCAGCGCGCCGAACGGCAGGTAGTGGAGGACCTCGTGGGGCACGATCACCACGCGCTCGGTGCGGACGTGGGGTCGGAGCGGCGCGAACAGGCGGGCGTAGAGCCGCTCGGCCCGCGCCGCCGCGTCGGGCAGCGGCGCCTGGCCCTCGATGCCCTGGCGGAAGGCGCGGACCTCGGCGACGAGGTCGGCCCGGGGCGAGGGCAACCGCACGAGCTCCGCCCGGTCCCGGTCGATCACCCAGGCCAGGCTCGCGCGGTCGCTGACCAGGTACTCGACGAGCGTGGTGCCCTCGGGCAGCAGGCGCTGGATCTCCGGCAGCGTCACCGGCTCCACCGTCATCAGCGACGCCTGCTCGGCGCTCTCGCGGCGCACGCGGTCGAGGAAGCCGCGGTAGTCGCGCTCGGCCGCCTCCAGGAGCCGCCGCGCCGCCGCCCGGTCGCCGCCCTCCTCGGCGCGCGCCTTCGCCTCGCCCAGCCGGGCGCGCAGCCGCGTTTCCTCCTCCACGAGCTGCCGCGTCCGGCCCTTGGAGAGCACGGTCTGCGTCCCCAGCAGGTCGAGGAAGGCCCGCGAGCGCGCGCGCTCGGCATAGGCGAACGCCTCGTCGGAGCGGCCGAGCTCCACGGCGCTCCACACCGCGCCGTGATAGATCTGCTGCTTGTCCTCGACGTAGCCGCTGCGGAGGGACGACTCCTCGAGGGCCGAGCGCAGGTCCTCGAGCCGGGCCACGCCCTGCCGGAAGGCGGCGAGCGCCGCCTCGTGCCGGCCGGTGCGGTAGAGGCTCCAGCCGGCGCCGGTGTGGAGCCACATGAGGTAGGACGCGTGGTTGAGCCGCGTGGCGATCGCCTGGCCCTCCTCGAAGCGTGCCAGGGCCGCCGCGTGGTCGCCGCGGCCCTGCGCGACCCAGCCGAGCGGCAGGATCGCGTCGAGCGCCAGCTCGTCGTTGCGCAGCTCCCGGGCGAGGCCGAGCGCCCGCTGCAAGAGCGGCTCGGCGGCGGCCGCGTTGCCGGCGCGCCGGTGCGTGTTGCCGACGAGCGTCAGGGCCCACCCGAGATTGGTGCGGCCGTTGCGCCGCGCCTGGTCGAAGGGCGAGTCGGTGTGCAGCGAGCCGATGAAGCGCTCGAGGGTCTGGATCGCCTCGCCGCCCTGCCGGATCGCGGTCGGGTAGTCGGCCTCGGCCAGCGCGACCTGCGCGAGCCCGCGCGCGAACACGGCCGACCAGAACAGCCGGCTCCGCGACTGCTCGAACGCCGCCGTGAGCGCGGCGCCCTCCTCCTGGAGGCGCCGGGCCGCGGCGCGGTCGCCGGCCATCCGGTAGACGTTGCCCATCGTGAAGTACGCGTTGGCGAGGCGGCCGAGCACGTCGTCGGTCCGGCGCTCCGCCCGGAGCAGCTCGATCGCGCGCGCGCCGGCCTTGAGGCTCCGCTGGAAGAGGCCGAGCGGGCGGGCGGCCCACATGGCCGCCACGTGGGCCTGGGCCGCCTCCAAGGGGAGGCCGCGCCGCTCGAGGTCGGCGGCCTCGCGCTCGTGGAAGGCGAGCGCCTCGCGCCCCTGCCCGCGCTGGACCGCGGCGTTGACCGCCTCCAGGCTGAACCCGAACCAGCGCTCGCCGCCGGGCGGCGCGTAGCGCAGGAGCTCCGTCGTGACCCGGCCCGGGCCGAGGGAGTGGCCCACGAAGCGCTCCTGGACTTCCTTGACGATGAGCGCGAGCCCCGGCGCGTACCAGATCTCGGTCTCGCTGAATGGGTTGCGCCCGCGGAGGCGGAAGGCCTGGAACCGCCCGGCCGACGTCGCGACCTCCTCCCGGGCCTCCACCTGCCAGGTGAACCGGACGTTCCGGAAGCTCCGCCCCCGCTGGTGGTCGTGGTAGGCGTAGCGGCTCTCCCACACCCGGCCGACCTCGAGCGGCCACTGGAACGTCCCGGTGTGCGGGTCGGCGACGAAGCGCTCGTCGTCCCAGCGCAGCGTGGCCATCCAGTTGCGCGTGGCCTTGTCGTAGACGAGGACGTCCACCTGGTCGGAGACCCGGTGGACGGGCCGGCCGCCCCACTCGCCCTCGTCGAGGACGACCCAGGTCGTCGTCCACTGCTGGCCCGCCTGGTTGGCCGAGCGCGTGATCCAGTGCGTGCCCGGCGCCGGGAAGGCGAGGTCGGCCCGGGAGGCGCCGGGCCCGGGGGCGGACGTCGCGCAGCCGGCGAAGCCGAGAGCGAGCGCGAGCGCGCCAAGGCATCGCATCGGCAAGTATCCTAGCGCACTCGGCGGCGCCGCGGCGCGCCGGGCGCCCGCGCCGTGCGTGGTATCATCCGCTCCGTGCCTCGGGAGTCCCGCGTGAAGACCTGGCTGCTGGTCGTGCTGCTGCTGCTCCTCGCGGTCGTCGGCACGGTGTCGTTCCTCGGCTGGCGCCAGTCGGTGCCGGGGGTCGTCTCGCTCACGGCGCCCCCCCGGATCATCGGCCAGAAGACGCCGCTCACCGTCACGCTCCAGGCGAGCCGCGGCGGCGTCGCGCGCGCCGAGGTGCGCCTCGTGCAGGGCGGCAAGGCGACGGTCGTCGCGCGGCAGGAGGGCGCCCTCGGCCGGCGGGTCGAGATCCCGGTGACGCTCGAGAGTGCGGCGCTCGGCCTGCGCGAGGGCGGCGCGACGCTCGAGGTGTGGGGGCGCGACGACTTCTGGCGGCCGCTCCGGTTCGACGACCGCGCGATCGCGACCTACCCCATCACCGTGGACCTCACGCCGCCCCGCCTCGAGCTGCTCGCCGCCACCCGGTACGTCTCGCCCGGCGGCGCCGGTCTCGTCGCCTTCCGCGTGAGCGGCGCCCTGCGCGCGGCGGTGGTGGTGGGCGGCCGGGAGCTGCCGAGCTTCGCGCACGGGCCCGCCGAGGGCGGCGCGCGCGTCGCGCTCATCGCGCTGCCCTGGGACCACCAGCCCGGGGTGCCGCTCACGCTCACGGCCCAGGACGAGGCCGGCAACACCGCCTCGCGCGCGATCCCGGCCGAGCTCACGCCGCGCCGGTTCCCGACCGACACGATCGAGCTCCAGGACGCTTTCCTAACAACGAAGGTGCCCGAGCTGCTGCCCCAGCGCCCGCCGTCCCAGCCGCTCCTCGACGCCTTCCTCACCATCAACCGCGAGCAGCGGCGCTGGGCCGAGGACGAGAAGCGCCGCCTCGGCACCACGACCGCCGAGAAGCCGCTCTGGGAGGGCCCGTTCGTCCAGCCGAAGAACTCGAAGGTCTTCGCGAATTTCGCCGAGACGCGCGCGTACATGTATCAGGGCCGCGAGGTGGACCGCCAGGTCCATTACGGCTACGACCTCGCGTCGGTCAAGCAGTCCCCGGTGCCGGCGGCCAACACGGGCGTCGTGGCCTTCGCGGGCCCGCTCACGATCTACGGCAACACCGTGATCGTGGACCACGGCTGGGGCCTCCAGACGCTCTACGCGCACCTCTCGCGCATCGACGTCAAGGTGGGCGACGCGGTCGAGAAGGGCCAGGAGCTCGGCCGCACCGGCACGACCGGCCTCGCCATCGGCGACCACCTGCACTACGAGGTGCTGGTCCACGGCGTCTCGGTGACGCCGCTCGAGTGGTGGGACGCCCGGTGGATCCGCGACCACATCGGCAAGCCGCT
Organism: Candidatus Rokuibacteriota bacterium; assembly: GCA_016179875.1. Lineage (GTDB taxonomy): Bacteria > Methylomirabilota > Methylomirabilia > Rokubacteriales > CSP1-6 > GWA2-73-35. The sequence continues at coordinate 3,635 of JACPCH010000051.1, forward strand.
GAAGGAGGCCGGGCTGCCCGCGATCAGCGGCGCCGAGGCCGCCGACGAGCCCGCGCGCCCGGCCACCCGCAGCACCCGCCGCCGCGCCCGCTAGAACGCGCCGAACTTCTCGTAGGCCTCGACCGGCGCCATGCCGCGCCTGACCGCGGTGCGCACCTTGTTCTCGGCGCCCACGAGCTTCTCGCAGCGCCCGAGGACCTCGTGGGCCACGCGGCGCGGGACGACCACGACGCCGTCGAGGTCGGCCACCACGATGTCGCCGAGCGACACCCGCACGCCGCCGATCGTCACCGGCTGGCCCCAGTCCGCGACGCGCCAGCGCGGCACCGAGTCCTGGGGCGTGCGGTAGCGCACGAAGGTCGGGAAGCCGAGCCGGCCGATGAACGCGGCGTCGCGCGTGGCCCCGTCGATCACCGCGCCCCGCACGCGCCGGGCGCGGAACCACGCCGCCGACAGCTCGCCGAAGTGCGCCGCCACGCTGTCGTTGGCGGCCAGCACCAGCACCGAGTCGGCCGGCACGGCGCCCAGCATCTTGAGGAACTGCCGGAGCGTCGCGTCGCGCTCGCTGGGCCGCCCCTTGCGGGGCCGCCCGCGCGCGGTGAACGCGTAGCCGGCCGTGCGCATGCCCGGCGTGAGGGGCTGGATGGCCGAGGGCAGCGTCTGGCGCGTGAGCCCCAGCTCGTCGAGCACGTCCGTGATCGCCGCCGTGTAGATCTTCGCGAACCGCCGCGGCAGGTTGTCCGACCCTCTGGCCATGCGTCCCTCCCGGGCCGGGATTCTAGCGCAAGCCGAGGAGCGCGCCGGTCAGCCGCGCCTTGCCGGCGAACGCCGCGTGCCGGGCGCGCCCGAAGCCGGCCAGCGCCTCGCGCGAGCAGTCGCCGCGCTCGAGCGCGCGCCGCGCGGCCTCCGCGGCGAGCTCCGCGCTCCGGAGCGCGGTGAAGATGCCCTCGCCCGTGAAGGGGTCGTAGAACCCCGCCGCGTCGCCGACGAGGAGCACGCCGCCGTGCCGGGGCGGCGCCACCGTGTAGGCGAGCGGGCCCAGCGCCTGCACCGGCGCCACGCGGGTGGCGCCGGCGAGGCGACGGGCGAGGTGCGGGAGCTGCCGGACCCGGGCGGCGAAGAACGCCTCGAGGCGGGCGCTCCACGGCGCCGCGTGGGCGAGCGGCACGACGAGGGAGAGATTGGCGCGGCCGGGCGCGACGGGGTTGAGGATCGAGTAGTCCGGCGGGTCCACGAAGATCTCGCCCAGGCCCGCGCCGTCGTCGAGGCCCTCGACGTAGGTGACCAGCGCCATCCGCCGGAGCCGGTGCGGGCGGCGAAGGCCGAGACGCCCCGCGACGACCGACGCGCGGCCGTCGGCCGCGACGACCAGCGGGGCGCGGAGACTCAGGGCGCGGCGGTCACGGTCCACCGCCTCGACGCCGGTCACCCGCGCGCCCTCGACGGCGACGTCGGTCACGCGCGTCTCCTCGCGCACGTCCACGCCGAGCGCGCGCGCGCGCTCGACCAGCAGCGCGTCGAGCGCCGCGCGCGGGATGGCGAGCGCGTGCTCCCGGTACGGCCGGTACGCGCCCACCGGCCGGTAGGCGCCGGTGAGCCGCGTGCCGTCGGGCGCGGTGATCCGCATGCCGCCGAGCGGCGTCGCCGCCGCGTCCACCGCCTTCAGCACGCCCAGCCGATCGAGCAGGCGCGGCGCCTCCGGGCTCAGGTACTCGCCGCAGATCCGAGGCCGCGGGAAGCGCGCGCGGTCGAGCGCGACCACCCGGAGCCCCTGCTCCGCGAGCAGGATCGCGGTCGCCGCGCCCGCCGGGCCGGCGCCGACGACGATCACGTCGGGCGTCACGCCGTCACCGCGATGAGCCGGCCGAACGCCGGGTACTCGGTGATGCTGAGCGGGGCGAGCCCGGCCCTCGCGGCGAGCGCCGCGATCTCCTCCTTCGAGTAGGCGCGCCGCACCGAGAGCGGGCCGTCGTGCCGCGAGATCGGGTGACAGCGCAGGAGCCGCGTGGCGAGCCAGACCAGGGCGAGGGCCAGGCGCGTGCGCAGGAGATCGTTCACCACGACGCCGAGGCGCGCGGCCGCGGCCATCGCGCCGAGGCACGCCGCCGCGTCGCCCGGCTCGAGGTGGTGGAGCGTGAGCGAGGCGATCGCGACGTCCACGGCGCCGGGGCCGAAGGGCAGCGCCGTCGCGTCGGCCTGGACGAGCAGGATCTCGGGGTACGCGGCGCACGCCCGCCGCGCGAGCGCGAGCGTCGCGGGATCGCGCTCGACCACCACGACGCGCGCGCCGAGGCCCGCGCGCCGCGCCCACCGGACCAGGCGCACGGCGAACCCCGCCGCGCCGCCGCCGACGTCGAGGACGGCGAGCCCGCGCCCCCGCGGCGCGCGCCCGGCCAGCCGCCGGAGCGCCCGCAGCGTCAGCGCGTAGCCGCCGAACCAGGCGTTGAGGCGGTCGATGTCGCCCAGCGAGGCGGCACGCTCGCGCGCCGGCACCGGGCCGTCGAGCAGCTCGCGCGCGCCCGCCGCCCTTACCATCGAAGCAGCGCTCCTTCGGCCGCGAAGCCCGGGCCGAGCCCGATCATGACCCCCCACTCGCCGGGCGCCGGCGCCTCCGCGCCCAGCGTCGCCTCGAGGACGAAGAGGATCGTGGCCGACGACATGTTGCCGAAGCGGCGGAGCACGGCGCGCGAGTGGGCGACCTGCTCCTCGCCGAGCCCGAGGAGGGTGCGGGCGCGATCGATCACCCGGCGCCCCGCCGAGTGCAGGATCCAGCAGCGGACGTCCTCGCGCTTGAGGCCCTGCGTCGCCAGGAGGATCGCCGCCATCTCGCCCATCATGGTGGCGCCGATCCGGCGCACGTCCTTGGACAGGATCACGCGCGGCCGCCCGCCGGGGTACTCGAAGCCCATCGCGTCGAGGTGCTCCGGCCGGAAGAGCGTGCGGTGCGCGACGAGGGCCGGCCCCGGCCCCCCGGTCGCGAGCGCCACGGCACCCGCGCCGTCGGCGAAGATCGCGTGGGCCACGGCGCTCTCGAGCCGGTCGTCGAGGAAGTAGGCCGCCGAGCAGATCTCGACGGCCAGCACGAGCGCGCGCCGCCCGGGATTGGCGATCAGGTAGTTCGACGCCTGCTGGAGCGCGACCATGGCGGAGGCGCAGCCGGTGTCGCCGACGTGCACGCGCTGGACGTCGGGCCGGCAGCCGAGCCGGCCGATCAGGCGGGCGTCGAGGCTCGGCGTGAGCCGGCCCGTGCAGGTCGTCGTGGCCAGGAAGTCCACGTCGCGCGCGTCCCAGCCGGCGCGCTCGAGCGAGCGCCGCGCCGCCGCCTCGCCGAGCTCGAGGGCCCCGCGCCGGAACCGCTCGCCGAGCTCGTCCACCGTCTCGTCCGGGCGGAACGTCGCGGGATCGATATAGAGGAAGCGCCCCTCGACGTCGCTCCGGTTGAAGAACCCGCGCCGCTGCGCGTCCGCGTACCCGGCGAGCGCGAGCAGCTCCGCCTGGCTGAACCGGTGGGGCGGCGTCGCGGTGGCGACGGCGGCGATGGTCGGCAGCGGCATCGGCTCTCCCCTCGCGCGCGGCTTCGCGTAAGATCTGGTGCATGCCACTATACCGCGTCGAGGGAACGCGCGAGGGGCCCTGCTGACGCCGTGGCGCCCAAGCGCATCGCCTTCCTGGTCTTCCCGCGCCTGACGCTCCTCGACCTCGTCGGCGCCTACGACGCGCTCCGGCGGATCGCCACGATGTCCATCGACCCGGCGGTCACGCACCGGATCGTCGGCACCGAGCCGGAGATCGCCGACGAGACCGGCCTCGTGGTGAAGCCGGACTCGGTCTACGAGGACCTGGCGGCCTTCGACCTGCTCTACGTGCCGGGCGGCCTCGGCACCCGCGCCCTCATGGACGACGCGCGGCTGCTCGACTATCTGAAGACGTGGGGCGCCGAGCGGCCGCTGGCCTCCGTCTGCACCGGCGCGCTCCTGCTCGGCCGCGCCGGCTATCTGCGCGGCCGGCGCGCGACCACGCACCACCGCGCGTACGAGCTGCTGCGCCCGCTCTGCCGCGAGGTGGTGACGGACCGGCGCATCGTGGACGAGGGCCGGGTGGTCACCGCCGGCGGCGTCGCCTCGTCGCTCGACCTCGGTCTCTACCTCGTCGAGAAGTTCTGGGGCGCCGACGCCCGCGCCCGGATCGCCGCCCAGATGGAGTACCGGGGCTACTCCGCCGTCTGAGCGGCGGCGGTCAGCGGCCCTGGAACTTCGGGGCGCGCTTCTCCTTGAAGGCGGCCACGCCCTCGGCGTGGTCCAGCGTGTCACGCACCACCGCCATGTGGGACGAGACCAGGTCGAGGTGCGTGCGGAGATCGAGGCGCAGGCTCTGGTACACGAGCCGCTTGATCATGCGGATCGGCACCTGGGGGCCGTTGGCGATCTGCGCGGCGAAGGCGCGCGTCTGCTGCAGCAGATCGCCGTGGGGCACCACGCGGTTCACGATGCCGAGGCGCAGGGCCTCCTGGGCGTCGATGAAGTCGGCGGTCCACAGCAGCTCGAGCGCCTTGGCGGCGCCGACGAGCCGCGGCAGGAAGTAGGTGTCGCCGTCGCCGGGCACGAGGCCCACCCGCACGTAGCCCGTCGAGAAGCGCGCCTCGTCGGAGGCGATGCGCACGTCGCACATCACGCACATGCCCATGCCGGCGCCGACGGCGAGGCCGTTGACCATCGCGATCACCGGCTTGTCCACCGCCTCGAGGGTCTTCGGCACGCGGTGGATGTTCTCCCAGAGCTGGTTCTTGTTGTCGAGCGGCGTCGGCTTGCCTTCCTTCATCCGCCCGACGTCGCCGCCCGCGCAGAACGCGCGCCCGGCGCCCGTCACGACGATCGCGTTCACGCCGTCGTCGGCCTGGGCCTCGGCGAGCGCCCGGGCCCACGCGTCGATCATCGGCCCGGTGAAGGCGTTCAGCTTGTCCGGGCGGTTCAGCGTGATCGTCGCGATCCTGTCCGTCACCTCGTAGAGCAGGTCGCTCATGCCTGGCTGTCCTTTCCCACCGCGAAGACGACGTCGCCGCTCCGCGCGTACCGGGTCTCGGGCCGCGTCATGCCCGCGCGGGCGTCCGCTAGTCTTTCGGCAGGCCGAGCACGCGCTCGGCCAGGATGTTGCGGAGGATCTCGGACGTCCCGGCGCGGATGCCGCTGCCGCGCGCGAGGAGCTCGTAGAACTCCCACTGCCCCTCGTCCGGTGCCCAGGGCGAGCCGTGGGCGACCTGCGAGTACGGGCCGATGACCTGGGTCGCCGTGAGCGCCAGCTCCTGGTCGAGGTGGCTCCAGAAGAGCTTGGAGGTCGAGCCCTCCGGGCCCGGCGCGCCGCCCTTCAGGATCTTCGTGAGGCTCCGGTAGCCGTTGAGCTGGAGCGCCTGCTCGCCGATCCACAGCTCGGCGATCTTCTGCCGGATCACCGGGTCGGCGTTCCGCCCGCGGTCGCGCGCCAGCGCGACCAGGCGGTGGAGCGCGTTGCGCAGCGAGACGTGGCGGATGAACGTCAGCAGTAGGCCAGCGTGGTGATGGCGACGCTCCAGCCCTCGTTGAGCTTCCCGACCAGGTTGGCGGCCGGCACCCGCACGTTGTCGAAGAAGGTCTCGTTGAACTCGGCCTCGCCGGTGATCTGCCGGAGCGGCCGCACCGTGATGCCCGGCGTCTTCATGTCCAGCAGCAGGAAGCTGATGCCCTTGTGCTTGGCGGCACCCGGGTCGGTCCGCACCAGCAGGAAGCACCAGTCGGCGACGTGGCCCATGCTCGTCCAGACCTTCTGGCCGTTCACCACGAACTCGTCGCCCTCGAGCACCGCCCGCGTCTGCAGATTCGCGAGGTCCGAGCCGGCGTTGGGCTCGGAGAAGCCCTGGCACCAGAGCTCCTCGGCCGTGAGGATCTTCGGCAGGAAGCGCGCCTGCTGGGCGGGCGTCCCGCACCTCATGAGGGTCGGCCCGAGCATCGAGACGCCGCCGCGGTTCACCAGCTGCGGCGACTCCGCGCGCGCCATCTCCTGGTAGAGGATGACCATCTCGGTGATCGCCGCGCCC
>JACPCH010000114.1 GCA_016179875.1 Candidatus Rokuibacteriota bacterium
TCCCTGAGCTCGCGCGCATCGGTCCACGCCATCGTGACGGCGCGCCGGCCGCGGCTCAGCCGGCGCGCCGGCCCGAGCACGCGCACGGCCGCGAGCACCCGCGCGTCGGCGGTGAACTCGGCGAGGGTCTCCGGGAGGTAGCTGAAGTACACGAGCCGGCCGAAGGCCGCCGCGTAGGGCCTCAGGTACCCGTCCACCAGCCGGGAGGCCTGGCCGGTGGTGGCCAGCTCGCGGATGCCCCCACCCAGGGCGGGCAGGAGGCCGATCGTCATCGCGCGCTCACCTCGCCGTAGAGGGCGAGGAGCCGGTCCACGCTCGCCGCGGCGGAGAAGGCCGCGGCCACGTGGCGGCGCGCGGCCTCGCCGAGCCGCGTGCGGAGCGCCGCGTCGCTCAGCATCCGCCCGCGCGCCTGCGCGAGCCCCTCGGGATCCCCGCGCTCCACCAGCAGTCCCGTCCCGCCCTCGATGATCAGCTCGGGAGTGCCGCCGACCCGGGTGCCGACGACCGGACGGCCGGCCGCCATCGCCTCGAGGATCACCCGGCTCAGCGCGTCGGGGACGACCGACGGCACCACCACGACGTCGGCCGCGGGGTAGAGCGCGAGCACGTCCGCGTTCGGCAGCGCGCCGAGCCGGCGGAGCCACGGGGCGTCCGGCAGCGCCACGTCGCCCTCGCCGACGAGGACGAAGAGGGCGTCGGGGACCTTCTCGACGACGAGGGCCGCGGCGGCCACGAGGTCAGCGGTTCCCTTCCCGGGCGAAAACTTTCCGACGTACAGCGCGACGCGCCGGCCGGCGAGCCCGTGGCGCCGGCGCGCCTCTTCCGCGGCCGCCGGCGGCGCCGGAGGCGCCAGCGGTGGGATCGTGGGGATCGCCGCGACGCGACGTACCCGGTCGAGCAGGCCCGAGCGGCGGTAGATGCCGAGGATCCCGTCGCTCACGCCGACGACGGCGTCGACGTGGGCGAGGAACCGCTGCTTGAAGCAGGCGTCGAGCCAGCCGTAGAGGAACGCGAGCTTCGTGACGAGCTTCGCGCGCCGGCCGCGCATGTACAGCGCGAAGTACTCCTCCGAGCACTCGCGCCAGAGCTTGCCGGCGCCGCAGTCGGGCGGCCGCCGGTCGCCATGGTGCAGGCACATCGGGGCCGGATCGATGAGGCTCCCGTCGCGGAGCGTCAGCACGAGCGGCCGGCGCGTGAGCGCGCGCGCGATCACGCCCGGCACCAGCATGTGCTTGTTCTGGGCGTGCAGGACCTCGAGCCCCTCGGCCCGCGCGACGCGCGCGAGCTGGACGCCCGCCCACAGCGCGAAGAGCGGATTCGCGATCGCCCGCTGCCGGAGCGGTCGCCGGCCGGGCGGCAGCTTGAGCGGAAACGGGAAGCGGCGGATGCGCACGCCGTCCCGCTCCTCGAGCTGCGGCGCGCCATAGTTGGGAGTGACGACGACCGGTCGGTGTCCTCGCGCGGCGAGGGCGCGGGCGAGCGCGTCGGTGGACCACTCGGCCCCGCCCGGCGCGTGGGGCGGGAAGTACTCGCTGGCGAGGCCGACGATCATCGGCGGGCGGCTCCCCGGCCGGCGTCTCGCCACGCCGCCACGACGCGCTCGTAGATCGCGAGGGTCTCGCGCGCGCACCGGTCCCAGCGGTAGAGCCGCGCCGCCCGCTCGCGGTTGGCGCGCCCAAGCTTCTCCCGGAGCGGCGCGTCGGCGAGCAGGAGCAGGAGCTTCTCGACGAGCGTCGCCGGCGCGTCCGGATCGCACAGGAAGCCCCCCTCGCCGGCCACGAGGACCTCCGGCAGCGACCCCCGGTTCGACGCGACCACCGGCAGGCCGCAGGCCATCGCCTCCGCCACGGCCAGGCCGAAGCCCTCCAGCGCGGACGGGAAGAAGAACACGTCGGCCAGGTTGTAGTGGGCGACCTGCTCGGCCTGCGACACGTAGCCGGTGAACACCACGCGGCCGGCGAGGCCGAGCCGTTCGGCACGCGCGCGCAGGCGGGCCCGCAGCGGGCCGTCGCCGGCGATGACGAGCCGGGCGTCCGGCCGGGCCGCCGCCACCGCCCGCCACACGTCGAGCAGGAGGAAGAGGTTCTTCCTCGACTTGAGCCCGCCGAGGAAGAGCGCGACGGTCTTCCCGCCGAGCCCGTACCGTTCGACGAGGTCCGGCCGGCGCGGCGCCGGGACGAACTTCGGGTCCACGCCCTCCGCCACCACGGAGACGTGCTCGGTGCGGACGCCGAGCTCCTGCGCCAGCTGGCGCCGGGAAAACTCGCTCACGGTGACCACGTGGTCCGAGCCGTCGAGCACGCGCTTGTCGATGAGCCCGTTCCACGGGCTCGGGTCCAGGTGGTGGTGGTGCGCGATCACCGGCACGTCGAGCCCGTAGCGCCGGCGCGCGGCGAGCGCCGCCGGGCCGATGAACCGGAGCGAGTGGGCGCGCAGGACGTCGAACGGCGCCGCGTCCCACACCCGCTTGATGTACGGCGGCAGCAGGAAGCGCGCGACCGGCCAGCGGAGCCCGCGGCGGATCGGCAGCCGGTGCACGCGGACGTTCGCCACGCCCTCGGGGGCCGGCTTGCCGCGCGCCAGGATCAGCTCGAGGCGCACGCCGAGCGCGGCCAGCGCCAGCAGCAGCTCGCGCTCGTAGGTCTCGCCGCCGGAGGTCGTCTCGGGAGCAGACGCGGAGCCCGCTCACGGCAGGGTCGTCACCCGGCCCTCGTCGACCCCGCGTCGAGCACCACGTACTCGACGAGGCCCTCCACGACCACGCGGTCGGGCCGCCGGCCCGGGACGATCCGGGCCCCGGGGAACGCGCGGCGGAGCATCCGCGCGTGGGCGGGCAGCGTCTTGACGGCCGCCGGGTGCGCGTGGACGGCGGTCACCCGGAAGCCCGCGTCGGCGAGAAGGCGCAGGTAGTTGTGGTTCAGCGCCGGCCGGCTCAGCATCCGCGTGGCCGCCGTCGCCCGGCTCGCATCCATCGCGTAGCCCTCGAGCGGCTCGAGGACGACCAGCCGGCGCGCGCGCGGCGCCAGGCGCTCGAGCGTGCGGCGCACCTCGGCCTCGCTCTCGAAGTGCAGGCGCGCACAGACGACCGCGACGTCCACCGGACGGCCGGGCTCGGGATCGTCCCGCTCCCAGCGGAGCCGCGGAAACTCGCGCGCGAGCGCGGCGAGCCGATCGCCCGGCGCGCCGCCCGCGTCGAGCGCCCGCGCGCCCGGCGGCAGCTCCGGCAGCACCCGCGCCACGAGGTGGTTCCCGAGCGGCTCCCAGGGCGCCGCGCCCCACCAGAGATCGCGGGTCCGCTCGACGGCGTACCGCGCGCCCCGCGCCCCGGCGGCGACGAAGAAGCGCTCGCAGAGCGCGATCTTGAGGTACGGCACGAGCGGCGCGAGCCGGTCGCCCTCCCGGATCAGCCGCTCGCCGAACGCCGGCACGGCGCGGAGCAGGCCGCGCGCCGTCGCGAGGAGCGCCGCTTCCTTGGCGGGCTGGAGCGCCGCCGGGACGCGGGTTCCGACGCTCGCGGCCTCCGGCCGGGCGTCGGACCGCGCGTCGGCGTCGGCGCCGTCGCCGGGGCCGAACAGCTCGATCAGGAGCTTCTTGGTGCCGGTGATGCGCCGGACCGCGGCGCAGATGAAGCCGATCTCCTCGCGCGAGAGCGTCGTGGCCGAGGGGACGGAGAACCCCGCCCGCGACAGGCGCTCGGTGACGGGGAACGCGCGGCCGGCGGCCAGCGCGCGGTACGGCGGCATCTCGTGCAGCGGGTAGAAGAGCGGGCGCGTCTCGATCCCGTTGAGGGCGAGCTTCGCCATCACCTCGTCGCGCGACGTCCCCAGCACGGCCTCGTCGATCAGGAGCGGGTAGAGCCAGTGCACGTTCGTGGCCCACGGCGCCGCCGGCGGGAGCGTGACGCCCTCGGCGCCCTCGAGGCCCGCGACGTAGGACCCGGCGATCTCGCGCCGGCGCTCGAGGAACGTGTCCATCCGCTCGAGCTGCGCCACCCCCACCGCCGCCTGCAGATTGGTCAGCCGGTAGTTGTAGCCGACCTCGACGTGCCAGTAGCGCTTGTCCGGCGACATGCCGTGGTCGCGCAGCATGCGCGCGCGCGCGGCGGCCTCCGCGCGCCGGAACACGATCATGCCGCCCTCGCCGGTCGTGATCGTCTTGTTGCCGAAGAAGCTGAAGCAGCCGGCGTCGCCGAAGGCGCCGACGTGGCGCCCCCGGTACGTCGAGCCGAGGGCCTCGGCGCAGTCCTCGACGACGACGAGCCCGCGGCCGCGCGCGAGCGCCATCAGCGGATCCATGTCGCACGGGTGGCCGTAGAGGTGCACCGGCATGATCGCCCGGGTGCGCGGCGTGACGGCCTCGGCCGCGCGCGCCGGGTCGAGCGTCCACGTCCCCGGCGAGACGTCGGCGAAGACCGGCGTGGCGCCCGCGTGGATCACCGCGTTCGCGGAGGCGGCGAACGTCAGGTCCGGCACGATCACCTCGTCACCGGGGCCGACGCCGAGCGCCACCAGGGCCAGGTGCAGGGCCGCGGTGCCGTTGCTCACGGCCAGGGCCTCGCCGGCGCCGCAGCGCTCGGCGAACATCTCCTCGAAGCGCTGGACGAACTTCCCCTGCGACGAGACCCAGTTGGTGCGAATGCACTCGACGACGTAGGCGAGCTCGTTGCCCGAGAGCGATGGCTCCATCACCGGGATGCGGTGCTGCCGCCGGACCGACGCGTAGTCGACCGGCCGGCCCGCCGCGTCGAGCAGCGGCACGATCCGGATCCGCTCGTCGAGCGCCCGGATGATCTCCTCGGGCGCGGCGCTCACCGGCAGCGCGACGAAGTCGGGCCGCATCACGCGGTCGACCGTGGCCTCCAGCCCGGTGCCGGCCAGCAGCGCGCGCCGGATGTCGCCGTCGGTGATGACGCCCACCAGCCGGCCGGCGTCGTCCGCGACGAAGGCCAGGCCCTGGGCGGTCCGGTCGATGACCACCAGCGACTCGCGCACCGTCGCCGTCCGCGGGACGATCAGGTCGCCGATGGCGGGTGACGTCATCGGGCGCGCGCCGCCTCCACGACGGCGGCGCAGGCGCGGATCTGCGCCAGCTCGAGCCGGTACGCCTCGATGACCACCGCCGCGCCGGGGAACTCGCGCAGCAGCGGGACGAACCACGCGGCCGTGTCGAACGGGCGGTTGTCGTCGGCGGCGCCGTCGTTGTCGCTCAGGTGGAACGCCGCCACGTGCCCGGCCACCGCCTCCACGAACGCGCGGCGGTCGAAGCCGAGCGAGCGGGCCGACACGTTCACGTGGCCCACGTCCACCAGGAACCCGAGATTCGCGGAGGCCACGTCGCGGGCCAGGCGCAGCAGCTCGCCCGCCTCCGCCATCAGGAGCCAGCGGTTCCCGCCCCGCGCGAGGTTGAAGGGCGCGACCACGTTGTTCTCCACCAGGAAGCGGACCCCCCGGCCCGCGCCGTACGCGGCGAGGTGGCGCACGGACTCCACGAAGATCGCGTACGCCTCCTCGTACGGAAACGCCGGCGCCGCGCCGGGGCGCCGACCTCGGCCGCGAGGTCGAGCGCCCCCTCGCAGTGGGCGCGGCTCCGCGCGAGCGTCTCGGGGTCGTTCGACGCGAGGTTGAGCACGAACGGCGTCTCGGGCGGCGGGAAGTAGTTGTGCACGAGGTAGCGATGCGGCCGGCCGAGGTAGCGCCGCACGCCGTCGCGCAGGTCCGGCCGGAACGCCACGCCCGAGCTCAGCTCGAGCCGGTGGAGCCCCGCGCCGGCGGCCGCCTCGAGGATCTCGGGCAGGTCGCGTGTCCGGAACGCGCCGGTGGAGACGTACGTCTCGCCGGTCACGCGCCCGGCCGCTCCGTCGCCGCGCGCACCCGCGAGGGCACGCCGTAGGCAACCGTGTCGTCCGGGATGTCGGCCACCACCACGGAGCCCATCCCCACCACCACGCTCGCGCCGATGCGGATCCCCTCGCGCACGGTGGCCCCGAGGCCGACGAACGTCAGCGCGCCGACGGTGACGCGCCCCGCGAGCCGGCACCCGGGACCGAGGTGGGCGTGGTCGCCGATCGCGCACTCGTGGTCCACGATCGCCCCGGTGTTCACGAGGGTGTTGGCGCCGAGCCGGCACCCGGCGCCGAGGATCGCGCCGGCGCAGATGACCGCGGCCTCGCCGACCACGGCGTCCCGCTCGACGAACGCCGTCGGATGGCGGAGCCCCAGCACGCGGTACCCGTGCGCCGTCGCCGCCGCGAACATCCGCGCGCGCTCGGCGTTGTCGCCGATGGCGAGGGCCACCGCGGTGACGCCGGCGTCGCGCCACGCGGGCAGCTCGTCCCAGGTCGTGGTGACGGCCGCGCCGCCGATGCGCTCGCCGAGCGACGCCCGCGTGCGGTCGGCGAAGCCCGCCAGCTCGACGTCCGGGACGTAGCGCAGGAGCGACTCCACGACGCGGGCGTGGCCGCCGGCGCCCACCACCATGACCCTCTGGCGGCCGCTCATACGAGGTCGTCCAGCCCGATCGGCGCGTCGGCCGCGAGGTCCCGGCGCGCCGTCCGGCCCGTGGCCAGCGGCAGGAGGCGCGGCGGCAGGCCCGTGGCCGGCCGCTTGAGCGTGAGCATGTCGGCGGTGACGACGGTGCCGGCCTTGATGGCGCGCGCCGCGACGATCGAGCGGCGCATGCCGACGGCGTTTCGTCGCTCGGCCTCGGTCGGCCGCTTCTCGGCGCTGCCGAGCGCCGCGTGGGCCTCGCGGACCGCGGCCACCAGCCGCGCCAGCTCGGCCGGGTCCGCGGAGGCCGAGTGGTCGGGCCCCGGGAGCGCCGTGTCCAGCGTGAAGTGCTTCTCGATGACGCACGCGCCGAGCGCGGCGGCCGCCACCGCCGCGACGATGCCCCGCGTGTGGTCCGAGTAGCCCACGAGGACGCCGAAGGCCGCCCGCAGGGTGTCCATCACGCGGAGGTTCGCGTCCTCGATCCGCGACGGGTAGTTGGTCGTGCACTGGAGCAGGACGACCCGGCGGTTGCCGGTCGCCCGCGCCGCGCCGAGCGCCTCCCCGACTTCGCCCAGCGTCGCCATCCCGGTGGACAGGATGACGGGCTTGCCCTTCCTCGCGACGTGCGCCAGGTACGCCGGCTCGGTGAGCTGGCTCGAGGCGATCTTGAAGCCCTCGACGCCGAGCCGCTCCAGCAGGTCCGCGTCCTGGGGCCCGTACGGCGTGGAGAGGAAGAGGATGCCCTGGGCGCGGCACTCCGCCAGGATCCGCTCGTGCGCCTCCGGCGACAGCTCGAGACGCTGGAGCATCGCGAACTGCGACTCGGCGGCGTCGGTCACGCGCGTCTGATACTCGGCCTTCGGCGCGGCCCGGGTGACGAGCCGCTCCGCCGAGAACGTCTGGAACTTGACGCAGTCGGCGCCGCTCGCCTTGGCGCGCCGCACCAGCTCCAGCGCGAGCCCGACGTCGCCGTTGTGATTGACGCCGGCCTCGGCGATCACGAAGGGCGGCAGCCCCTCGCCGATCTCCCGTCCACCGAGCGCGAACCGCATCAGATACTCGTCCAGCCGCCGTCGAGCACGAGGTTGTGCCCGTTCAGGTGCTCGGCCTCGAGCACGTAGGCGATCGCGCGCGCGACGTCGTCGACGCCGACGGCGCGGCCCTGGGGCACCGTCGCCAGATAGCGGCGCTTGAAGCCGCCGCCCGGCCAGGCGGCCTCGTCGACGCCGCCGGGCGAGACGACGTTGCAGCGGATCCCCGCGCGGCCGTAACGCGCCGCGATCCACTTGGCCATGCCGATCAGCGCCGCCTTGGCGGCGGTGTAGACCAGCGGCGGCGCCGGCCGGCCCGGGCCGTAGAGCGCGAAGGTCGGCGCGACCACGCCGTACATGGAGCCGAGGAACACGATCGACCCCGCGCGCCGGCGCGCCATGAGGGGCAGGACGGCCCGCGACATCAGCATCGCGCCCGTCACGTGGACGTCGAGCACCCGCCGCCACGCCGCGAGGTCGTAGCGCGCGAGCTCGGCCGCGAAGCGGGCGGGCCGCGCGTTCGGGCTGTGCACCACGTTGTCGAGACGCCCGAAGCGCCGGCGGACACGCTCGACGGCCGCCCGGACCGAGCGCTCGGAGGTGACGTCGCAGCGCACGTACACCGCGTCCCCGCCGGCGCCCCGCGGGCGCGCGACGTCCAGCGACACGCACGCGTGACCTCGGGCGGCCAGCGCGCGCACGCACGCGCGCCCGATCAGCCCGCCGCCCCCGACGATCACCGTCACCGGGGCCGCCACGTCAGTTGTAGGGCCGGAAGACGGGCTTGAGCACCGCGTCGCCCACCGCCGCCGCCATCTTCGCCTCCGGCGTGGCCTTCAGCTCGCCGAGCGCCCGGTCGATCGCGTCGTGCGTCGCCCGCACGTCGGCCTCCGAGTGCGCGAACGCCTGGGCGATGTACGGCATCATGACCCGCTGCTCGGCCAGCAGGAAGTAGAAGTACGTCTTCACCACGTCGGACGCGAACGCGATCGCCGGCTTGAACGACAGGCCGCGCACCTGGCACCGATCGTCGAGGCCGTGCCGGCGGATCCGCTCCGCGATGCCGTCCACGAAGCGGCGGCACGCGCCGTGGTACGCGGCGTAGTCCGCGCCGGCCAGCAGCTCGAGCACCTTCGCGCCCGCCGCCAGCGCGCTGTGCTCGGCGCCGTGCGTCGCCGACATGAGGAAGACGCGGCGGCGGCCGTTGCCGATGGCGCCGTGCTCCATGATGTCCCGCTTGCCGGCGAGGACGGCCACGGAGTAGCCGTTGCCGATGGCCTTGCCGAAGGTGGCGAGGTCGGCGTAGACGCCGAGCTTCCGCTGGACGCTCGGGTAGGCGTAGCGGAATCCGGTGATCATCTCGTCGAAGATCAGGACGATCCCCTTGCGGTCGCACAGCTCGCGGACCCGCTGCAGGAAGAAGTCCTCCGGCTCCTCGTCGTTGACCGGCTCCAGGATGATCGCCGCCACGTCGCCGCTCGTCTCCACCATCTCGAGCAGGCGCTTGAAGTCGTTGTAGGGGAACTTGAGCGAGAGCCGGCGGTTGAACGCCGGGATGCCCGCGTCCGCCACCGTCGAGCCGATGAACCAGTCGTGGTACGAGTAGAAGAAGTCCTTCTCGCACATGGCGATGGTGTTGCGCCCGGTGTGGGCGCGGGCGAGACGGACGGCGGCCGCCGTCACGTCCGAACCGCTCTTGGCGAACTTGAACATCTCGTACTCGGGGAACGTGGTCGCGAGCCGCTCCGCCAGCGTCTTCTCCGGCACCCCGGGGCGCGTCAGGTTCTGGCCGTTCCGGATCGCCTCGATGGCGGCGGCGTCCACCTCGTCGTGGGCGTAGCCGAGGAGCGCCGTCCGGAGCCCCATGCCCCAGTCGAGGTACTCGGCGCCGTCGTCCATCCACAGGCGGACGCCCTTGCCGCGCACCGCCAGCCCGGTGACGTTGGGCGGGAACTGGTCCCGCCCCTTGCTGTAGGTGTGACACCCGGCCGGGACGAGCGCCTCGAGCCGCTGGTCGCTCCGCATCATCGCGCCCCCCCGAACTTCTCGAGGTATCGCTGCTCGGCCAGCGCGAACTGCCACGGGTAATCGATGTCGATGAACTCGTCCTCGGGCATCACGAAGAAGTAGGGGTCGTTCCTGGCGAACGACCAGAACGCGTTGCGGGTCCTGAGGTATTCGGCGTTCCAGATCAGGATGGTGTTGCCGCCCTCGTAGAGCGGCTCGACCATCTTCGTCTCGAGCGTCGCCTTGTACTTGTCGTCGCCGTGGAACCGGTTGACCATGGCGCCGTCCTTGTCGAAGAAGAAGTTCCGCCGTTCCAGGACGGTGAACAGCGACCGGCAGTCGTTCCGCTGGAACTCGTCGATCGCCCGCTCGATCGTCTCGACGCTCACCAGCGGGTTGCAGCCGTTGACCACCATGAAGTACTCGGACGGGATCTCCCACGCGTAGCGGTAGATCACGTCGCACGTGTTGGGCTCGAGCGTGGACTCGTAGGTCCGGCGGTAGATCTTGACGCCGACCTTCTCGCCGACGGCGCGGATCTCGTCCTCGTAGGCCGAGAGCCAGAGGCGCCCGGGCCCGAGGCTGCGGACGCGCTGGAGCTTCCGGAGCAGGACCTCCAGCAGGCTCGAGCCGGCGAACGGCCGGACCATCTTCCGGGGCGTCCGCGTGCTCCCGAGGCGCGCGGAAATGACGCAGGTGAGCTCCTTCATGCGCAGATCTCCTCGAAGTCCACGAAGCCGTCGGGCGGCGTGAGGTGGTTGGTGCCGGTCCGCACGATCTTGATCTTCGGCGCGTGGGGCAGCGTCCGGGCCAGCCGGAACAGGTAGTACAGCTCGTCGAACTCCTCCCGGTAGAAGAACCGGTCGTGCGGGCTGCGGTACGGATTGAAGAAGTAGCCTTCCTTGTCGTAGTCCACGCCGAGCAGGACGATCGTGTCGAACCCGAGCAGGAACAGCGCGGGCAGCACGACGTTGCAGAACGAGTTGACGGCCCACACCGGGACGCCGAACCGTCCGTCCGCGGGCGGGGCCAGCGCCGACGGCGCCAGTGGCGGCAGGAGCCCGTCGAGCCAGCGGGGCACCGTGTAGGTGTACCCGCGGGGGTCGAAGCCGTGCGCCTTGAAGCGGCCGCGGTAGAGGAGCCGCCGGCGCAGCCGCCGGCGCAGGCCCTCCGCGCTGAAGCGCGCCGCCGGCGGCCGGACGTGGTACACGAACAGGCCCTCCGCGCCGCCGGCCGCCGCCTGGCGAGGCAGCCAGGCGGCCAGCGCCGCGGTGTCGGCGCCCTCGAACAGCGGGTGCGCGAAGTCGTACCAGTCGAGCGACGCCGGCAGGATCACCCTCGTCTTGCGATAGAGCTCGCGCTCGGCGATGTAGTCGGCCGGGCTGGGCGCCCGCAACAGGTCGCCGCCGGGCGGGACCAGCCCGCGCTGGACCTGATAGCGCTCCCACGGGATGAAGAATACCCGCGGATCGTTGCACAGGTAGAAGTCCAGGCTCAGCCCCCAGCGCGTCAGGCCGAACGGGACGAAGTAGTTGCTGGCGAACGTCCGGTGCCGGATCCGCGAGAGGTCGTACGGCCGGATCGACGTGCCGTTGCCGATGAACACGACCGTCTGGCCGCGGCAGCTCCCCCGGAGCGACTCCAGCTCGCGCATGTGCGCCCTAGCCCCGGCCCTCGGCGCGAAGGAGCGCCTCGAGCACCCGCAGGTCCCACGGCGTGTCGACGTCGAGGGCGCGCTCCGGCGGCATCACGTAGGCGTACGTCCGGTCGGTGTAGTAGTTCCGGACCGCCAGCAGCACCGCGGTCTTCACCAGGAAGATCGCCCCCGTCAGCGCGTACATCGGCGGCAGCTCCTGCCGCGATTCGTAGGGTCGGTCGGTCGGGACCGCGGTGGTGAGCCGGCCGTCGGGCGTGATGGCCCGCGTCCAGTACGGATGGTGCTTCACCGCGCACACCGCCACGACGCCGTCGGCGTCGTGGCGGCGCGCGATCGCGACGGCGGCGTCGATGTCCTGCGCCTCGCGCAGCGGCGAGGTGGGGTTGAGCGTCATCACGTACTCGGGGGCGCGGCCCTCGTGGCCGCGCAGCCACTCGACGGCATGGATGGCGGTCTCCGGGCCCGGGGTGTCATCGCCCGCCAGCTCGGCCGGGCGCAGGAACGGGACCTCGGCGCCCCACGCCCGCCCGACCTCCGCGATCTCCGGGTCGTCGGTGGAGACGATCACGCGCGACAGGCTCCGGGCCTTACGCGCCGCCTCGATGGTGTAGGCGATCAGCGGCCGCCCGGCGACCGGACGGATGTTCTTGCGCGGGATCCCCTTGGAGCCGCCGCGCGCGGGAATGACCCCGAGCACGCTCATCGGCCGCCCGTCCGTCACACCCGCGGCGCCCGCGCCGGCAGGACGGGCCGCTCGCCGGCGGCCCGCGCGGCGTCGACGCCGTGCAGGCGGTTCCACTCCGCCTCGTAGCGGTCGAGCCGCCGCTGGTCGCGGTGCACCATCAGCTCGCGCAGGCCGTACAGCTCCACCGCGCTGAACTTCTTGCAGATGTTGGCGGTGATCCGCGTCGCGTCGCCGACGTCGAGCAGGAACGCCTCGAGGTCGCCGTCGTACTGCTCGAGGATCCGGGGCTTGTACTTGTAGTACCACTCGGTGCCCGGGTACGGCGTGGCGAAGAACGGCTTCACCTGGAGGCCCAGCCGGTTCCACGCCGTCACGTTGTCCCGCAGGCTGTCGAAGTCCTCGTCGGGGAACCCGATGATCTGGTTCGGGATCGGGCGGATGCCCGCCGCCATCGTCCAGCGCAGGGACCGCTCGTTCGTCTCCGGCGTCGCGCCCTTGCCGATCGTCTTCATCACGCGGGGTGAGAACGTCTCGTAGCCGTACACGAGGTGCGAGCACCCGGCCTTCTTGATCGCGTGCAGGAGGTCCTCGGAGACGAGCGTGGCGTGGCTCGTGCCGCCCCAGTGGACGCCCGCGCACCGGTCCGGGTCGTGGGGGACGCCGTCGCGCACGCACTGGGGCTGGAGCCCCGCCTCGATCCACAGCTGCGAGATCTCGGTGAGCCACTTCTTGCCCGAGAACTGGTGCATGGTCATCATGTTCTCGTCGAGGAACCCGATGAAGTCCACGCCGAACCGGTCGCGCGCGTGCTTCACCAGATCCACGACGTACCGCGGGCTGTGGTAGCGGATCTCCCGCTTGTAGCCGAACGCGACGTCGCGCTCGCCGTCCTCGCGCTCGACCATCTCCATGTCGCCGGCGATCCCGAGGTGGAAGCAGTACCGGCAGATGAGCGAGCAGCCGTAGCTCGCGTTGATGTCGAGCCGGCGCCGGGCCAGCATGCCCTCCTCCGAGAAGAGCGCCATGCTGTTCTTGAAGTAGACCTCCAGCGGGAAGAGGTCCCACGCCGGGTACGGCAGCGAGTCGATGTCCTCGAGCAGGGGCTGCTCGGGGTTGACGATGACGCGCCCGCCCGGGTCCCGCCAGGCGATGCCCTTGACCTCGCCCCAGGCGGGGTGGCCGGCGTCCAGGCGGCGGAGCACCTCGGGGAAGGAGACGAACGCCTCGCCGACCACGCCCACGTCCACCTGCGGCAGGAAGCGCATGATGTCGCGCGGCATGCTGGTCAGGAACCCGCCGCCGGCGACCACCAGGGCCCGCGGCGCGACGGTCTTGGCCATCGCGACGATCTGCTTGATGCTGCGATAGGCGGTCGTGATGCCACCCACGGCGATCACGTCCCACCGGTCCGCCCGGAGGATCTGCGCGAGCACCCCGTCGCCCGCACGCCACGCGTTGGCGTCGTAGACCTGGACGAGGTGGCCCTCCTTCATGAGGATGGGCGCGAGCAGCGCCATGCCGTACGGCACGTGCCGCGGGTCGTCCTCCTCGCGAATCACCGGATTGACGAAAAGAACCTTGGCCATCAATGCCTCACTTGCTCAGCGTGCCCACGAAGTCTTCGATCGACGCGACCTCGACGCCATTCCCGAACAGAATGCCTCCCTCGGTGCAGTTGAAGGTCCGGCAGCCCGCCCGCCGGACCATCTCGAAGAACACGTCCCGAAACCAGTAGTACGCCGGATCCGTGAACCACGTCTCGCCCACGTGCGGATTCTCGATGTGGATGAACGCCTCCTCGAAGCGGTCGCCGAACATCTGCTTCAGATCGGGCCCATACTGCGTCTTCCAGTAGGGACGCCCGGGCGGATACGAAAAGTCCATCCCGATCAACCCGATCGTGCGCTTCTCCAGTACGGCCTGCGCGATGACCCACGCCGCCGTCCCGACGTTCCCGCCCCCATTGAGGCACGGCAGCCGGTTGCTGCGTTGCAATCGTCGCGTGATGCTGGTGGGCGAGTCGTAGTCGTCGTACATCGGATTCCACCAGAACAGCGCCATCCCCGCCGCCCGGCACCGCTCCACCGCCGTGGGCGCGGCGGAGGTGGCGACCGCCAGCTTGATCGCGGGCCCGTGCTCGTCGACCAGCCGGACCAATTCCCGATTCGCCTTCATCTCGTTCTCGGCGATCGCCGGATCGAACTCCTGCCGCTCGAAGTACTCGTCACCGAGTTGCGTCGTGTGACGCTGGAAGTGATCGTCCCTGGCCTCGGTGAGCGAGGGATCTCCGAACCATCGAACGATCCGGGTCGGATGCGGATCGACCGACACCACGACGTGCGGCACGATGCCGTTCCGCAGACACCCGCCGAGGACGGCGTCCGCGACGACGATCGTTCCCCGATACTTGGACGCCGCGAGCCGCTCGAGGATCCCGCGCCGGTGCAGACTGGCGCCGGCGCCCACGACGATCGCGGAGTCGCCCTCGCCCAGGCGACACGACGCCAGCGTCAGAACCGACTGCTCGATCAGGCCCCGGTTGACCTCGGCGTTCGCGACGCCTTCCCCGGTGACCCGGTCGAACGTCGCGTTCTGGATATGGCGCGCGAGCCTATGCCCGAGACTCACCTCGCTCCTCCTCGCCGGTCCACACGAAGCCCTTCTTGCTCACGAAGCACACGGACCCGCCCAGGCGCGACAGGGCCTTCCGCTCGAACTCGTCGGTGGCGCCCGCCGCCTCCGCGTCGGGGCTCTCCTGGATCTCGGTCTCGACCTTGTAGTTGCCCTTGAGGAACTCCTTCATCGCTCTCCTCCCTATCCTTCCCGCCGGTACAGCTCGGCGAATCGGCCGTTCATCTCGAGCAGCGCGTCGAACGCGCCCTCCTCCACCACGCGGCCCTTCTCCAGCACGACGACGCGGTCGGCGATCCGCGCGGCGTCCAGGCGGTGCGTGACGAACACGACCGTGCGCCGGCCGCGCAGGCGCGCGATCGCCTCCAGCACGCGCGCCTCGGTCGCGAGGTCGAGCGCGCTCGTCACCTCGTCGAGCACCAGCACGCCCGGCTCGCGCAGCAGCGCGCGCCCGAGCAGGATGCGCTGCCGCTCGCCGCCCGACAGCGCCGCGCCCTTCTCGCCGATCGATCCCTCCTCCGCGCCGGCGTCGCGACGCGCCACCAGCGCGACGAGCTGGGCGTCCTCGAGGGTCCGCCGGAGCGCGGCCCCGGCCGGCGCGCGGCCCAGGCCGAACGTGAGGTTGTCGAGGATCGAGCCCGACACGAGCCGCGCCTCCTGCGGCTGGAACGCGATCGCCTCGATCAGGCTCCGCCGCGTGAACTCCGACACCGGCGCTCCGCCGATCCGGATCTCGCCCTTGTCGGGCCGGTACAGGCCGGCCAGCAGCAGCGCGAGCGTGGACTTCCCCGCCCCCGACGGCCCGACGACGGCCACGATCTCCCCGGAGCCGACCCGGAAGCTCACGTCGTGGAGCACCGGCGCGCCGTCGTGGAAGAAGGACACGTGCTCCAGCTCGACGGGGTGCGGCGCGCGGGCAAGCTCGCGCTCCCCGTACTCGATCTCCTGCACCGGCGTGATGCTGATCGCCTCCCGGATTCGGTCGAATCCCGGCGCGTCGTGGAAGAGCTGGGACAGGATGCCCGACGTCGCCATCACCGACTCCACGAGCCGGCTCGCGAAGATCAGATAGGTGATCACCGTGAACGGGCTCACGGCTCCCGACGCGATGTGGGTCCCGTTGATGTACAGCAGGACGCCCAGCACGCCCGCGTAGAACACGGTCTCGAGGACGAGCCCCGGCATGACCGTCAGGAGCGTCTGACGGCGGTCGGCGCGGGCGTACTCCCAGCTGTCGCGCCTGAACCCCTGCGCCTCGAGCTCCTCCGCGCCGAGCGACTTGATCGCGACGAAGCTGTGGAGCATGTCGGAGACGCGGCCGTTCAGGCGATCGAGCATCTTCGAGACGAGGATCCCGTCCTGCCGCAGCCGGTAGTAGAAGTGCATGAGCCCCGCCAGCACGAGCGCGCCCAGTCCCAGGAGGCCGAGCGTGACCCGGGGCGCGATGACCAGCAGGGCGCCGAAATAGGTCAGCGTGGACAGCACGCTCGAGATCCCGCGCCGCCACACCGAGAGGACCTTCCGCGTCCGCTCGATCTCGCCGGTGAACGCGCTGAGCGCCTTGCCCTCGGCCGCCTTCGCGAAGAACCGGAGGTCCGAGTTGATGTACGCGGTGAACACCTCCGAGCGCAGGCGGTGCGTGAGCTGCACGGCCATCAGGCTCTGGATGGCGGTGGACCAGATCGAGAGGCCGTTGCGCAGCGCGACGGCGCCGAAGAGCAGCCCCGACATCGTCACCAGCGTCGGCGTGATGCCGAGTAGGCGCTCGAGGGCCGCGTACGGCCCGCCCGCCTGCGTCGTCCCCGTCAACTGCTGCAGGAACGGCGCCAGCAGCGCGAAGGAGACGCCGGAGGCCAGCGCCGCCACGAACTCGATTCCCACCACCAGGACCAGGCGCGGCGCGAAGCGGGGCACCGCCCACCGGAAGACCGTGAAGGACTCCCGCAGGAAGACGCCGAACTGGACGAGCAGCGTCAGCCGGCGGCTCGCCCAGGCGGCGCCGCTCACCACTCGAGCGCCTCCGTCGGCAGAAGCGTGTCGGCCGCGACGTCCCGCCGGGCCACCACGCCGACGAGCCGCCCCAGGTGGCGCGGCGAGATCCCGGTGCCGGGACCCTTCACCGTCAGGTGCTCGGCCGCGATGCGCGTCCCGGCCGGGATGTCGCGCGCGGCCGCGACGGACTTCGCGAGCCTCTCGCGGACCGGGCGCTCCGAAGGGAGCAGCCGCTTGTCCGGCGAGCCGAGGGCCGCCTCGATGTTGCGGACGTTGCGGATCAGCAGCTCGAGCCCGCGCGGCTCGAGCGAGGCCGCGTGGTCGGGGCCCGGCAGCGTGCGGTCGAGCGTGAAGTGGCGCTCCACCACGCAGGCGCCGAGGGCCACCGCCGCCTCCGTCGGCGCCAGCCCGCGCTCGTGGCCCGAGTAGCCGACCGGCGCCCCGAACGCCCGGCGCAGCGTCTCGATCGCGCGCAGGTTCAGGTCCGCGTTCTCGGACGGGTAGGCGGAGGTGCACTGCAGCAGCACGAGCTGGTCGTGATGTCGCCGGACCGCCGCCACCGCGTCGGCGATCTCGTCCATGTCGCTCATGCCGGTGGACATGATGATCGGCTTGCCCTTGCGGGCGACGTGCTCGACCAGCGGCAGGTTGGTCACGTCGGCGGAGGCGATCTTGAACGCGGGCACCTCCAGCTCGTCGAGGAAGTCGGCGCTCCGCGGATCCCACGGGCTGGCCAGAAACGTGATGTTCTGCTTGCGGCAGAGATCCGCCAGCTCCCGGTAGGCCTCCTCCGGCAGCTCGAGCCGTTCGCGGTGCTCGCCGTAGGTCGCGCCGAGCGAGTTCGGCTTCACGTACGGCGCCTCCAGCGCCGCGCGGATCAGGATGTCGCGCACCGAGCGCTTCTGGAACTTCACCGCGTCGGCGCCGGCGCGCGCGGCCACCTCGACGAGCCGGCGCGCGAGGGCCGGGTCGCCGTTGTGGTTCACGCCGGCCTCCGCCACCAGGTAGCAGGGCTGGCCCTCGCCGATGAGCCGGTCGCCGATCCTGATCGTCCTCACCGTCGCCGCTCCTCATCCCGCCCGAGCGCCGCCAGCAGCGCCTCGGCGATCTCGAAGTCACGAGGGGAATCCAGGTTGACGTAGCGCGACGGATCGGCGAGCCACGGCACCACGCGCTCGCCCTCCGTCGAGCCCGCCTCGATCACCGCGCGGCGCACGGCGTCCACCACACCCGCCGACAGGTACACGGGCTCGAGGCTCTGCCGCGGCACGTCGGGGCCACGCCGCCGGCGCTCCGGCGTGTCGAGGTACGGCACCAGGCGGTCGTCCGCGAGCCGGTACATCTTGAACGGGTGCTCGCTCACCAGCCGCACCGACTTGACGCAGTCCGCGCCCGTTCGCTCGAGCCGCTCCACCACCGCGTCGATCTCCTCCGCGGTCCGGAAGGGCTGGGTCGGGCGCAGGTGGACGACGGCGTCCGGCACGTAGCCGCCCGCCTCCCGCAGCGCGCGGAGCGCGTGCTGGAAGACCGGAAGGTCCGGCGTGTCGTCGGCCGCGAGCGCCGCCGGGCGGAGGAACGGCACCTCGGCGCCGAAGGCGCGCGCCACCTCGGCGATCTCGTGGTCGTCCGTCGAGACGATGAGGCGGTCGAGCGCCTTGGCCCGCCGCGCGGACTCGATCGTCCACGCCAGCAAGGGCTTGCCGCCCAGCAGGTGGAGGTTCTTCCGCGGGACGCTCTTGGAGCCGCCGCGCGCAGGAATGACGCCGAGCGCCTTCATCCGCCGATCCATCCCGTGCCGTGCTTCGCGTACCAGGCGTAGGTGTCGCGAAGCCCCTCCTCGAGCGTGAGGCGCGGGCGCCAGCCGAGTACGCGCGCCAGCTTCTCCCCCGACAGGTGCTCGAAGAAGCCCTTCTGGGAGAGGTCGCTCGCCGCGACCACCGGCTCGACGGGCCGGCCCGACACCTTGATGAGCGTGCGCAAGAGGTCGAGCACCGAGACCGGCGCCGCCGGCGTCACGTTGAAGGCCTGGCCCCGCACCCGCGGATCGCCGGCGTGCTCGGCCAGCAGCGCGTACGCCTCCATCGTGTCCCGCGCGTGCAGGTACGCCTTCACCGGGCTCCCGTCGCTCCGGATCACCGGCGGCTCCCCGCGGAGCAGCGAGAGGATCGAGCCCGTCACGATGTGCGTCGTGTGCGGGTCGCCCGGCCCGAAGCTGTTGACGTTGCGGACCGCGACCGCGTTCAGGCCGAAGCTGTGGGCGAAGCATCGCGTGATGACGTCGGCGCACGCCTTGGAGGCGCCGTAGACGTCGAGCTGGTTCAGCGGCGCATCCTCGGGGAACGGCGCCGTCGTCTGGGGGCCGTAGGTGTGGTTGGAGGATGCGCACACGACGGCGCGGATGGTCCCGGCGCGCCGGCAGGCCTCCAGCACGGTCCAGGTGCCGCGGACGTTCACCTCGAGCGCGGCCAGCGGGCCCGCGGCCGCGCCCTCGATCATGGACTGCCCGGCCAGGTGGAAGCACACCTCCGTCCGGTGCTCGCGGATCACCCGCTCGAGCGCGGCGGCCTCGAGCACGCTCCCGCGCGTGATCGGCACGCGGTCGGCCAGGCCGTGCACCCCCAGGCACGCGCCCTCGGTGAGGTCGAAGCCGCGCACCTCCGCGCCGCCGTCGACGAGCGGGCGCGCCAGCCACGCCCCGAGGAAGCCGCTCGCGCCGGTGATCAGCACCCGCCGTCCCTTCCAGAACCCGCTCATCGCCGATCCCCTCCGCCGTCCGCCAGCCGCTCCAGCGCCTCCACGATCCGGACCCGCGCGCCGCCGTCCCGGTTGTGGGCCATGCGGGCCGCGCGCTCGCGCAGCACCGGCTCCAGCTCGACGAAGTCCCCCGCGAACACCCGCTGGAGGCCCTGCTTCAGCTCGTCCAGGCTGTGGCATACCAGCACGCCCGGCGTCGCCAGCAGCTCGATCGAGTGCTCGTACTCCGTATGCGGAAAGAGGCGGCCCGGCGCGCCGTCCGCGGCCCCGAACGCGACCACGAGCGACGGCTTTCCCAGCAGGGCCGCCTCCAGGATCATCGTCGAGAAGGCGGCCACCACGGCCTCGACCGCCGACATCAGATTGCGGTAGTGCGCGAGATCGTCGGGGGAGCTGGAGTAGGAGCTCACCCCTTCCGTCTTCTGCCGGACCACCTGGTCATCGACGAAGACGCCCGGGAGCTCGCCGATGGCCTGCACGTCGCGGTAGGCGCGCCGCGGGTGCGGCCGGTACCAGACGACACAGTCCTTCAACTCGCCGCCCTGGATGGCGTCGGACAGCGCCCGGAGCTGGCGCGGCTCGTCCTCCCAGTAGGAGATGGTCGTCCCCGCGAACAGGATGACCCGCTGGGCGGGGTCGATCCCGCGCGCCGCCAGGAACCGCGCGCGCGGCTCGACCGGAGCGTCGGCGCCGTAGACGTCGAGGTGCGGCGCTCCCGTCACCAGGACCCGATCGGCCGTGAGCCCGTGGTGCTCCGCCGCGTGCCGGCGGCTCTCCTCGCCCCACACCAGCAGGCGGTCCGGCGGGATCAGGAAGAAGCCCTTGGAGGTGAGCGTGTCCCAGGTCGCGGCGAACGCCGCGACCGGCACGCCGCGCGCGCGTGCGGCCTTCAGCACCTCCACCTCGGAGCCGTCGTGGATCAGCGTCGGGGCGAAGACCAGATGCGGCCGGACGCGGTCGATCAGATCCAGCGCCGCGCGGCGCGGCGCCATACGCATCTCCACCCGCCGCGCGAGCGCCTCCAGGTCGCGCCGCCGCGCGAGGCGCGCGTAGGCCCGCGCCTCCAGCGCATACGACCACGAGCCCGCGGCGCCCACCCGCACCTTGTGGCGGTACGTCTTGAATCCCGAGCGTTGCACGAAGCTCGCGATCCTGAACCGCCGACGCCGCCAGCCGGCCGAACGCCCGGCGGCGTACGGCTCGAGGGGCTCGAGATCGGCCAGGCGCGTGCGGCCCACGCGCCGGACCTCGGCCAGCAGCTCGCCCGGCATCAGGACGGTCAGCGCGTGGCCCCGCGCCGCCAGTTGGTCCAGACAGCCCGAGGCGACGAAGTTCCGCACGTGCAGGCTGTGGCCGAGAACGACCAGGAATCGCTTCGGCGTCATCGGGCCCGGCCCTCCCGCCCGATCGCGCCTTCCACGAGGTCGAGGAACCGCGCCGAGGCCTTGAAGTCGTCGAAGCCCAGCGTGCGCTCGACCAGGGCGCTCCGCGCCGCCGCGTCCACACCCGCCGGGAACGGCGCCCGCCGGGCCCACTCCGCGAACGCCGCGAAGCCGCGGCGGCTCCAGGTGTGGGCCAGCTCGGAGACGCCCGGCGTGTTCCAGATGCCGGGCGCGCCGAAGAAGAAGTCGCGCTTGAGCTGGAAGAAGAACGGGTGCTCGACCAGCTCGGGCGGGAACGGCACGATCGTGAGCATGGGCCGCCCCACGAACGCGGCCTCGAACGCCGTCGAGGAGTACATGCCGACGTAGAAGTCGGCCGCATGGAGCAGCTCGAGCGTCCGGAACGGGTGGAACGCGCCGTCACCGAGGAAGCGATCCATCGCGCGCCCGACGTACCCGGGATCCTCGTGCTTGCCGCGCGTCTTGCCGACGAGGATCGCCCCGTGACGGTCCGCGAAGCGGCGCAGCTCGGCCAGGATGTCGCGGTAGCCCGCCACGGCGTCCACGTCCGGCCAGCGTCCGCGCCAGAGCGCGGCGGCCGCTCCCGTCATCGCGCGCCCCCGGTACCAGGGCTGGCGGAAGAGCCAGCGCATCGCCGGCGACGCCGCGCGGAGCGACGGAAACGGCGGCGACGTCGCGAAGCAGATCACCCGCCGGTCCTCGGGCAGCCCGTACTTCGCGCGCAGCGCCTTCCGGTCGAAGCCCGCCACCTGGTCGCACTCGACGAAGCCGATCGGACGGAACGCGGCGACCCGCTCGCCGCCCGCGACGCCGTGCTCGGCCAGGAGCTCGGCCAGCCGGTCCACCGCCGTCTGGGTGAACGTCGTCGGCACGTCCCAGTCGTCGAGCACCTGCACGCCCTCGAGCGCCACCTGGAGCAGCTCCTCGTAGATGTAACCGAGCGAGCACCAGCGCACGCCGCGTGCCCGGCTCGGCGCCTGCACGCCCGTGCGGATCTCCGGCGGCAGGCTGAGTCCGACCGAGACGACGGCGCGCGCGCGCCGCACCGCCAGCGCCTCGAGGCAGGCGGCCGCGGAGTCCGCCCGCACCAGCTCGACCTCGTCCGGCAACTCCGCGCGCACCTGATCCAGGAACAGCCCCGCCGCGATCGTGCGGTTCTTACCCGCGTAGTCGGCGAGCGGCGCCACCGGCACCACGACGACCGCCGCGAGCCCGCTGGCCCGCCGCGCCTGCTCGGCGATGACCGGCCCCAGGAGCTTGAGCCAGTTCACGCGCGGGCAGTAGTAGACGATCGACTCGCGGGCGCTCACGGCTCGAGCCTCAGCAGGACCGACAGCTCGCCCGGCCGCAGCCGCTGCTCGTCCACCAGCGTCACCGGCCAGCGCGTGAAGTACGCCAGGAGGCCGGCCGCGTCCTTGAAGTCGTAGCGGTCGTGCTCGCTCACCTCGAAGCCCGTCGGCACCGCGCAGAAGACGTAGCCGCCGGGCCGCAGCACGCGGACGCACTCGGCGGCGACCGCCGCGAAGTCCCAGGCGTGCTCGAAGGCGTGCGAGGCGAAGACCAGGTCGAACGACCGGTCCGGGAACCGGAGCGCGTGCATGTCGCCCACCAGGATACGGGGCGAGTCGGACCACAGGTCGATCGCCGTCACGTTCCCGAAGCCCGCCCGCGCGAACACGTCCAGCTCCACCTCGTTGCGCGCGCCGATGCAGAGCACGGCGGCGGCCGGCCCGAGCTCCGGGCAGCGCGCCCGGATCAGCCCGACGAACGGCACCAGCCGGAAGCTCGCGTCCTTCCGCCGCTTCGCGCGCGACTGTCTGATTTGCGCGCGCCGGTAGCGCCGGTAGCGGAGCCGCTCGCGAAGCCGCGCGATCACGCCGTCACCCCCGCCCCGCGCTCGCGCACCAGGACGACCGGATCGGCGTCGCGCGACACGCTGAAGCCGGCGCGCTCGAAGGCGGCGCGCGAGGCCGGGTTGCCCGCCTTCACGAGCGCCGTGATGCGCGCGAGACGGAGCCCCTCGAACGCCTCCCGCGCCAGGAGCGAGAGCGCCTCGGGGCCGACGCCGCGGCCGCGCCACTCGGGCGCCAGGTTGATCGACACGGTCGCCTCGCCGTCCGCGAGGTCGAGCCGCACCATGCCGGCCGCGGCGCCGTCGGCCTCGACGATCCAGATCCGCCGGTCGGGGCGGCCGAGCGCCTCCTCGAACCAGCGCGTGTGGACGTCGAGCGGCACCTCACCCTCGTCGTACGACGCCCCCCGCGTCACTGGATCGTTCCGCCAGCGCCAGAGCGCCTCCGCGTCGCCGGCGGCGGCCGGCCGCAGCGCGACCCGCGGCGGCACGCTCACAGCAGCTCCCACGTCAGCACCGTGTCTTCCTCGATGTCCGCCTTGGCGACCCGCCCGATCACCAGGTCCACGTACTTGGGCTTGATGCCGAACCCGGGGCGCTTGATCGTCACCATGTCGCGCTCGATCCGCGCGCCCTTCGGGATGGCGCACGCGGCCACCAGGCTCCGGCGCGCCTTCTGGTGCATCTCGAGCTCCTCGGGCGCGGGCCCCGTCTTCTCCCCGTCGCCGAGCGCCGCCTCGACGTCCCGCACCTGCCGGACCAGCGCCCGGAACTCGTCGGGCTCGATCGCGAACGGATGGTCGGGCCCCTTGAGCTTCCGGGAGAGCGTGTAGTGCTTCTCGAGCACCGCGGCCCCCAGCGCCACCGAGGCCGTCGCCACGTGGATCCCGAGCGTGTGGTCGGAGAGGCCGACGAGCGTGCCGAACGCCCGGCGCAGCGTCGCCATCGCCCGGAGATTCATCCGCCCCGGCGGCGCCGGGTAGAGCGAGGCGCACTGGAGCAGCACGACCTGGTCGTTGCCGGCGCCGCGGCAGGCCGCGAGGGCGTCCTCGATGTCCTCGTAATCGGCGAGCCCGGTCGAGAGGATCACCGGCTTGCCGCGGGCGGCCACGGCGCGGATCAGCGGCAGGTCCACGATCTCGAACGAGGCGACCTTGTAGGCCGGCACCTCGAGCGCGGCCAGCTCCTCGACGGCGCGGTGGTCGAAGGGCGTGGACATGAAGAGGAGGCCGCGCTTCGTCGCCTCGGCCGCCAGCTCCGCCTGCCACTCGCGCGGCAGCTCGATCTCCTTGATCAGGTCCCAGGTGCTCTGGTCGGTCAGCCCCTCGAGATACGTGAAGCGCGGCGTCTTCTTCGAGTAGAGGGTCTCGGCCGAGTAGGTCTGGAACTTCACGGCGTCGGCGCCGGCCTCGGCCGCGACCGCGATCAGCTCCCTGGCCATGCCAAGGTCGCGGTTGTGGTTGGCGCCGGCCTCGGCGATGACGAAGCACGGCTCGCCGTCCCCGATCGGACGCTCGCCGATCCTGAGCTTCAGCACGGCCGGGCCCCCGCGGCGATGGCCGCCGGCGCCGTGACCAGAGCCCGGAGCTCGTCGGCGACACGCGTGGCGCCGCGGCCGTCCACCAGGTCGCGCCCCAGCTCGCCGAGCCTGCGCCGCCGCGCCGGATCCCTCGCGAGCGCGGCGACGGCCGCCTCGACGGTGGCGGCGAGGCCGGGATCCGCCGCGTCGCCGGCCTGGACCAGCGCGCCGGCACGCTCGAGCCCGTCGAGGTTCCGCCGCTGGTTCTCCGAGAGGCGCACGGCCACGGTAGGCGTGGCCGTCGCGGCGAGCTCGAGCGCCGTCACGCCGCCCCCGGAGACCGCCAGGTCGGCCGCGAGCATTAACGGGCGCAGCGACTCGGGCGCGGCGTGGACGGTCACGCCGCCACCCCCGGGGAGGGCGCGCGCCACCGCATCGGCGGCGTCGCCGATGGGGCCCACGACGACGTCGAGCGCGGCGCCAGGCAGCGCCGCCCTCACCGCGCGCGCCACCGCGGCCATCAGCGCCGCCTGGGAAGCGCCGCCGAGGACGACGAGCACGCGCCGGACGTTGCCGGGCGATGCGCGCGCCGGGTCCACGCCGAAGGCGGGCTCGAGGAGCGCGAAGCGCGGGCCGAGGCAATAGCGCGTGGCGCCGGGTGTCGCGGGCGGCGCGAGCCCGACCGCGGGGTTGATCACGAGGTCCGCGGGGATCGGGAAGCGGCCGGTGTCGTCCACGCGCGCCGTCACGCGCACGTGCACTCGGGCGCGCGCCAGCTCGTCGTCGGACACCCGGTAGCTGTCCACGACCAGCGCCGCGGCGCCGCCCGCGCGCGCCGCCGTCAGCGCGCTCTCGAGCCCGGGCGCCTCGTCCACGACCAGCCGGCACTCGGCCCACGGCGCGAGCGCCGCCGCCAGCGCCCGACAGCGGCGCACGTGGCCGAGGCCGGCGTCGCGGCCCCCGTCGGCGCGGAGCACGACGGCCGGGCGGTCGGCGCGCGCCTCACCCATCGACGAGACTCCGCATCTCGGCGGGTGTCAGGACGTGGTCGTTGGTGTCGCTCGCGTAGCTGTACCCGCCGGCGAGGCGCCGGCCCTCCGTCCAGGCCTGGTAGCCCCAGGTTGGCGACACCGGCTCCAGCACGAACATCTCGGGCAGCTCGAGCGCCTGCCGCGCCTCGTCCTCGGAGATCAGGACCTCGTGGAGCTTCTCGCCCGGGCGGATCCCGACGAACTCCACGCGGCAGCCCGGCGCGACCGCCTCGGCCAGGTCCAGGATCCGGGTGGTCGGGAGCTTCGGCACGAAGATCTCCCCGCCGCGCATGAGGCCGAGGCAGCGCGCGACGAAGTCCACGCCCTGCTGGAGCGTGATCCAGAAGCGGGTCATCTTCGGGTCGGTGACGCTCACGACGCCGGCCGCACGCTGGGCCTGGAAGAGCGGGATCACGCTGCCGCGGCTGCCGATGACGTTGCCGTAGCGGACGCACGCGAAATGCGTGCCGCGCCGGTGTCCGTAGGCGTTGCCCTGCACGAAGAGCTTCTCGGCGCAGAGCTTGGTGGCGCCGTAGAGGTTGATCGGCTTGCAGGCCTTGTCGGTCGAGAGCGCGATGACGCGCTTGACGCCCGAGTCGATGGCGGCGTCGATGACGTTCTTGGCGCCGATCACGTTGGTCTGGATGGCCTCGAACGGGTTGTACTCGCAGGCGGGGATCTGCTTGAGCGCCGCGGCGTGCACGACGATGTCGATGTCGTGCATGGCGCGCAGGAGGCGCTCCTTGTCCCGCACGTCGCCGAGGAAGAACCGGAGCGCCGGATGCTTCAGCCGGCCCTGCATCTCCGACTGCTTGAGCTCGTCCCGGCTGAACACGGCGAGCCGGCGCGGCGCGTGCCCGGCCAGGACGGTTTGGACGAAGCGGGTGCCGAACGAGCCGGTGCCGCCGGTGACGAGGATCGAGGCGTTAGTGAGATCCATTGGCCCTCTTGGACGGCTGCAGGATGACGAGCTTCTCGGCGGGGATGCCGAGCGCCAGCAGCCGCGGGACGTGCAGCTTGGGCTTGTCGAACGTGGCCACGATGATCCGGTCGATCTCCTCGTCGGCGAGCTCCCGCTCGTCCCGCACACCGCCGCCCAGGAACACCCCGCCGGGCTCGGGGGCGAAGATGCCGACGGGTTCGAGGCCGTACTCGCGGAGGGTGAGGTACGCGAGCTCGGCGGCCTCGCCCACGCCGTGGAGCGCGATCCGCTTCGCGCCGTCTTGCGGCAGGTGGGCGAGAGCGTCGCGCAGCGCCACCCGCGCGAGGCGGTAGAGGCCGAGCGAGCGGTCCATGTAGTGGTAGGTCAGGCGCGTCTTCTCGGCGAGGCCGCGGGGCGTGAGGAGGTAGCGGAGCCGGCGGCGGGCCTTGGGCTTCTTCGGGAACTCGACGATCTTGATGTAGCCCTTCCGCGCCAGGCGCTTGAGGTAGAGGTTGGTGAGGCCCACGGCGACGCCGAGGCGCTGGGCGAGCGCCCGCTGGGTGAGCGAGTCGCCCTCGCCGATGACGGTCAGAATCTCGAGATGGCGCTCCGGGCTGCGGTCCATGAGGCGGTGTTCAATAATTGAACATAAGCCGGGGACGGGTCAAGCAAAAACTTCACGGCGAGAAGAAGCGTTGCGGCGGGAGACGGATGCCGGCGGGCGCCCGGTCGGGGCCGCGGGGACTCCTACTCGCCGAGCACCTGGACGCTGATCTCGCGCCGGCGCGGGCCGTCGAGCTCAGCGAAGATGATGGACTGGAACCGGCCGAGCGTCAGCTCGCCGTTGTTCACGCCGATCGTGATGTTGCGGCCGAGGAGCGCGGCCCGGAGGTGGGCGTGGGCGTTGCCGCGCTCGCAGTCGGAGACCCGCGGGTCGTCGTGACGGTAGCCGTCGCGCTCCGGCACCAGCCGCTCGATGAGGCCCTTGAGGTCGTCGATCAGCGCGCTCTGGTACTCGTTGATGAACAGCGCGCAGGTCGTGTGCAGGGTGTTGATCAGCGCGATGCCCGCGGTGACGGGCGACTGCTGGACGGCGTTCCGTACGAGCTTCGTGATGTCGGACACCTCGGTGCGCTCCTCACTCGACAGCGTGAACGAGGCGTTGAAGACCTTCATGTCGTGCTCTCTCCGAGGCGCACCCGCTGGGATTCGCTGGCAGAAGTGTCAGCGTGGCTGCGCCGAGACCAGCCGATACCATAGCGACACACCGCGACAAAAGTCAACCTGCCGTCTTCGGGTCGAGGAGGTCCCGGAGCCCGTCGCCGAGCAGGTTGAGCCCGAGCACGGTCACCGCGATCGCCCCACCCGGGAAGAGCGCGAACGACGGCGCCAGGCCCAGGAAGCTCTGCGCCTCCTTCAGCATGAGCCCCCAGGAGGGGTGCGGCGGCTGGGTCCCGAGGCCGAGATACGCCAGCGCCGCCTCGGCCAGAATCGCGACCGGGAAGCTCGTCGTCGCCTGGACGACGAGCTGCGGCAGCGTGTTCGGCAGGATGTGGCGGGCCACGAGGCGCCGGTCGCCGGCGCCGAGCGCGCGCGCGGCCACCACGAACTCGCGCTCAGAGAGCTCGAGAAAGCTCGCCCGCGTCAGCCGGGCGAATGCCGGCACGAACGCGAGGCCGATCGCGACCATGCTGATGGCGACGCCCGGCGCGAAGACGGCGGCGAACAGGAGCGCCGACAGGATCGCCGGGAAGCCCTGGACCGCGTCCACCAGGCGCATGCACGCCTCGTCGAGCCAGCCGCCCGCGTGGCCGCTGGCGGTGCCGAGCAGCACGCCCGCGCCGGCGCCGATCGCGACGGCGATCACGCCGACCGCGATCGAGGT
>JACPCH010000052.1 GCA_016179875.1 Candidatus Rokuibacteriota bacterium
CGGGTGATGCCGCGCGCCGAGTTCGAGAAGGTCTGGCACCCGGAGGCGAGCGTGGTGGCGCTCAAGCCGGGCTCGCCGGCCGACCAGGCCAAGCGCCTGAGCGAGCGGCCGGCGCTGGCGGCGGCGGCGCGCGCCGCCGACCCGCCGGGCCCGCCGCTGCCGCCGCGCGTGCCCGACGCGCCGCCGCCGACTCCGCCGCCGGCCACGCCGCGCGTGCCGATGGACGTGCCGTCGACGCCGAGCACGCCACGCCAGCCGGTCGAGGTGCCGTCGACGCCGGCGCGGCCGACGATCGAGCCGCCGCGGGCGCCCCGGCCGCCGGACGTGGCGGGCGCGCCCGGGCCACGGCGGCCCGACGTGGACGTCCCCGATCCCGCGCGGCCACGCCCGACGATCGAGCCCCCGCGCCGGCCTGGTGCGGCGCCGGGCGAGCCGGCGCCGCCGCCGAAGCCGACGATCGAGCCGGCGAAGGCGCCGGCGCCCGCCGCCGCGCCGCCCGCGGCGCCACGCCCCGACGTCGTCGTGCCGCCCCGGGGGCCCGTCGCGGCGGCGCCACCACTGCCGCCGCCCCTGGCGCCGCTGCCGGCGGCGCCGCCGCCCCTGCCGAAGCTGCCCGAGCGCGTCCCCGAGGTCCGTGCGCCGCCCGGCCTGCCGGCGGTGCCGGCGGACACCCGGATCGCGAAGTTCCGCGAAGAGGTGGACCGCCAGAAGCAGCTCGGACGGACGCTCGGCAACACCCACGAGCAGGGCGTCCAGGCGCGCGCCGCCCTCGACGAGGCCCGGGTGGAGCTCCAGCTGGCCAAGGGCGTCGGCGGGCCGCAGGGCGCGGCGGCGGCGAAGGTGTGGGAGCGCGAGATCGAGAAGCTGGAGAAGAAGCTCCAGCAGACCGAGGCGGCCTTCAAGGCGACGCAGAAGTCGCTCGGCGACGTCGAGCAGCGCGTGGAGGCGATGAAGAGCGCGCTCAAGGGCACGACCGTGACCGTGCGCGGGCCCGACGGCAAGCCGCAGGCGGTCACGCTGCGGGACTCCAAGGGCCAGGGCCTCTACAACGTCGTGTTCACCACCGACGATCCGAAGAAGGTCGTCAAGCTCACGGTGAACCCGGCGCTCAGCCGCGACGAGGTCGTCGAGTCCGCCCAGGGCGTGGTCCATGGCGCCAACCACCTGCTGAATCCGCCCGTGCCCGGCGGCGCGCCGCCGATCCCGCACAAGAAGGTGCTGATGGCGGACACCGACGGGCCGATGCCCTATACGATCACCGAGGCCCTCGATCCGAAGACGGAATGGCAGATCGCCAAGAGCGGGCGCCACTACGCGCGCCCGCTCGACAAGGGCGAGCAGACGGCCGTGCTGGAGCTGTACCAGAATCTGGCCAACCAGGGGCTCGTGTGGGCCGACGGCCACCTGGACAACATCTACTTCTTCAGGGACGCGGGCGGCGCGGTCAAGGCCGGCATCCTCGACACCGACCGCATCGGCCACCTGGGCGCGGGCGCCGGCCTCAAGCCGCTGCCGGGCGACGCGGTCGTGGAGCAGTGGGCGCGGTCGTACGCGAACCTCCCGCGCGACTACAATATCCAGAGCATGAAGCCGGACAAGGGTAACTTCGGGCGACTCACCGACTCGAATTACTTCATGATGAAGATGCTCGAACACAAGGGGCTGATCCGTTTCGACCCGGGCACCGGGGCGTTCCAGCCCGGGCTCGTCGACGATCTGGATCTCGTCCGCAAGTTCTTCACCATCGATGGCCCGGGGGGCATCTCGCGCCTCGCGCCGGAGCGCGGGCCCCGGTGGGCGCGCGTTCCCCCGCCCGCGGCGCTGCCACGGGCCGCGTGAGGCGCGTGACACGATTGAAAGGAGACCCAACTCGATGAGCCGCCCCACGGTCCTGACGGCCGCCCTGGCCGGCCTCCTCGCCGCGGCCTCGCCCGCGGCCGACGCCGCCAACGTGCACCTCATCATAGACGCCTCCGGCAGCATGGCGGCACGGATGGAGGGCCGGAGCAAGATGGACATCGCCAAGGACGTGCTGGTCGGGCTCGTCAACGACCTGCCGGCCGACGCCCAGGTCGCGGTGAGCGCCTACGGCCACCGCCGCAAGGACGACTGCGCCGACATCGAGGCGCTGGCGCCGCTCGGGCCGAAGGACGCCGCGCGCATCGAGAGCCGCGTGCGGGCGCTCCGGCCGGTCGGGATGACGCCGATCGCCGGCGCGCTCGAGGCGGCCGGGCGCGACCTGGCGGCCCGCGCCGGGCAGAAGAACGTCGTGATCCTGGTGTCCGACGGCGTCGAGACCTGCAAGGGCGATCCGTGCGCCGTCGCGAAGCGGCTCCGGGCGGCGGGAGCGCAGGTCGAGGTCAACGTGATCGGCTTCGACGTGAAGGCCGACGAGCGCAAGCAGCTCGAGTGCATCGCCGAGGGCGGCGGCGGGAAGTACTACAACGCGGGGAGCGCGAAGGAGTTCCAGCTTGCCGCGGCCGAGGTGAAGCAGCAGGTGGTGGCCCAGGCGCCCCCGGCGGCCCCGGGCGGCGCCGGCGCGTTCCGCGACGACTTCGAGGGCACGAAGCTCGGCCCGGCCTGGAAGATCCTGAAGGAGGACAAGAACCGCTGGTCGATCGAGGGCGGCAAGCTCCTGATCGTGACCCAGAAGGGCGGGATCTGGAAGAACGCCGACAACCTGAAGAACCAGTTCGTGCTCGAGCGGGAGCTGCCGGCCGACTACGTGATCACCACCAAGCTCACGGTCACGCTCCGCTCGCAGAACAACTGGGCGGCCCTCCTGATCCACCTGGACAAGGATCACTACCTCCAGCTCGGCTACTGGGGCAAGCCCTGGGGCAACAACGTGTTCCGCCGGCCCTTCTTCGCGAAGGAAGTCGCCGGCGAGCCCAACACGCTCGAGTTCGGGCCCCGCGAGGTCGGCGGCGAGGGCGGCACCCCGAAGCTCGACTTCATGGGCCCGCGGACCTCTCCGGAGACCATCTGGCTCCGGCTGGAGAAGAAGGGGAGCACCTTCACCGGCTCGTTCAGCATGGACGGCACGCGCTGGCACAAGATCGGCGACCACACGATGCTCCGCATGGGCGGCGCCCGGCCCGGTATCATGGCGTCGAACGACCAGAGCGACGGGGCCGAGGTGGCTGCCGAGTTCGATTTCATCGACATCCAGCCCGCACCCTAAACGATATGGAGGATCTCGTGATGCCAAAGGCTCTTCAACTCCTCGCCGTGAGTCTGCTGCTCCTGCCGCTCGCCGGGGGGTGCGCCACCGCGGACGCCCCGGCCGGCGCGCAGCCCGCCGGCCTCCAACCGGGCGTCCAGGTGGCCCAGGCGCCCGGGGCGCCGGCGATCGTCCTGCCGCCGCGGGAGGGCCCGAAGAAGCGCCTGGCCGTCATCAAGTTCGAGAACGTCGGCCGGTTCGCCCAGGCCTACGGCGACTGGGACATCGGCGGCGGCCTGGCCGCCCAGCTCACGACCGCGCTGATCGACTCCGGGCACTTCATCGTCGTCGAGCGCGCCGCGCTCGGCGACGTGCTGCGCGAGCAGGAGATGGGGCTCGAGAAGGTCGTGTCCAAGGAGACGGCGGCGAAGGTGGGCCAGGTGTTCGGCGCCCAGCTCCTGGTCAAGGGCGCCGTCACCGAGTTCACGCAGGGCGCCGAGGGCGGCGGCCTCAAGGTGGGCATCGGGCTGCCGGGCATCGGCTCGCTCGGCGGCGGCGGCAACACCGTGAGCGCGCTGGTCGGCATCGACCTCCGGCTCATCGACACCAGCACGGGCCAGGTGGTCCGCTCGGTCCGCGCCGAGGGCAAGGCCGCCAAGCGCGGCTTCGCGGCGACGATCGACGTGAAGAACGTCTCGCTCGGCGGCGACGCCTTCAAGGAGACGCCGCTCGGCCAGGCCACCCGCGAGGCGATCACCCGCGCGGTGGCGATGATCCAGGCCATCATGGAGCGGGTGCCGTGGACCGGGCGCGTGATGGAGGTGGCCGAGGGCCAGATCTACATCAACGCGGGCCAGGACGCGGCGATGAAGGAGGGCGACACCTTCGCGGTGACGTCGGTCGTGCGCGAGCTGACCGATCCCGACACGGGGGCGGTGCGCGGCGTGATCGAGAACCGGGTCGGCCAGGTGCGCGTCGAGAAGGTCGAGGAGAAGTTCTCGATCGGCAAGATGATGGACGGCGCCGCCGCGCCCAAGCGCGGCGACTTCGTCAAGCAGGCGCCGAAGTGAGCCCGCGGCACCGCGTGGCCGTCGTGGCCGGCCTCGCGCTCGCGGCGCTCGCCGCGGGCGCGGCGTGGGCCCAGGCGCCGGGGCCCGCGGCGCCGCAGCGTCCGACGAAGCCGCAGGCCGCGGCGGCCGTGGCCGAGTACCGCCAGGCGCGCGAGGGCTGCGCGACTCCGGGCCCGGAGTGCGACGCGGCCGCCAAGCAGCGGTTCGTCGCGACCATGAACTGCGTGGTGCGCGGGCAGAAGGGGATCAACGCCGCCACGCTCGACCAGGACTTCACCGCCTACGTGGACCTCGTCTCCGAGGCGATCGACAGCCAGGACCCGGCGGCCGCGACGCCGCTCGGCCCGTGCTTCGCCGGCGCGGCGCCTCCGGGTGGTGCCGGCGCGCCGGCGGCCGCGGCCCCGCAACCCGGCGCGGCGCCGGCCGACTCCGGCGGGCCGTCCGTCGAATCGCTGCGACGATTCCGGAAGGACGCGGAGGAGCGGAGCAAGCCCGTCACGCCGACGGGGGGCGGGTCGGACGTCGCCGACCACGAGAAGCTCAAGGGCGACCTGGACGCGATGCGTCAGGGGCTCCAGAGCGGCGCCGCCTCGGGCGGCGGCGGCGCGCTGGGAGGCGCGATCGGAGGGGCGCCGACGCTGACACCGAGCGCCGCCGTCCCGGCGCCGCTGGCGCC
>JACPCH010000053.1 GCA_016179875.1 Candidatus Rokuibacteriota bacterium
TCCAGGACATCCGGCAGGACCGGCAGGAGCTTCGCGAGGATACCCGCGAGATCCGGCAGGACAAGCGCGAGCTCTTCCAGGACCGCAAGGCGCTCCGCGAAGCGCTCCGCTCGGGCGATCCCGAGGCGATCCGGAAGGCGCGCGAGGAACTGCAGAAGGACCGGCGCGAGCTGCGCGAAGACCTGCGCGACCGGCGCGACGACGCACGTGATCTCAGGCAGGACCGGGGTGAGCTGCGCCGCGACCTCCCGCCCGGCCCGCGGCCCCCGCGGGACCCCGAGCTGCGGGGCGACCGGCGCGACCTCCGGCAGGACCGGCAGGAGCTGCGCCAGGACACGCGCGAGATCCGGCAGGACAAGCGCGAATTGTGGCAGGACCGGCAGAAGCTGCGCGAGGCCATGAAGTCCGGCGATCCCGAGGCGATCAAGAAGGCGCGCGAGGAGATGCAGAAGGACCGGCGCGAGCTACGCGAGGACGGACGCGACCGGCGCGACGACGCGCGCGACCTGCGCCAGGACCGGCACGAGCTGCGCCGCGACCTCGGCCAGCGGCGCCAGGGCTTCCGGCGGTAGGACGGGAGGGGCGGCGGGGGCGTGGGGGCGATGACTCCCACGCCCCTTGCGGCCCTTGACCGGGGAGTGGGCTAAGGTGGACGGAAGAGGACGGCGCGAGCGTGGAGACCTCCGATGAAATCCTGTGCCAGCGCGTGGCCGAGCGGGACGAGGCCGCGCGCAGGACGCCTTTCTGCGGCTCTACGAGGCCGCGGGGAGCTTCGGCGGCCGGGCGCGCTTCTCGACCTGGTTCTACCGCATCCTGGTCAACCTGTGCCTGGACCACCGGCGCAAGACGCGGGGGTGGACGTTCTGGGCGCAGGAGCGGGACGACGATCCCGCCGGCGAGCCGCCGATCGAGCGCGTCGCCGCGCCCGAGAGCGATCCGGTGGACGCGCTCGGACGGGAGCGTGCGGTGAGCGCGCTCTGGGCCGCGGTGGACAGGCTCGCGCCGCAGCAGCGGGCGGCCGTGGTGCTGCAGGTGCAGGAGGAGCTGACGACGGCGGAGATCGCGACGGTGCTCAAGTGCTCGGAGGCGACGGTGCGCGTGCACCTGCACCGCGCCATGACCACGCTCCGCAAGACGATGGAGACGCGCTGAGATGACGACGCCCGAGGACCGCGAGCCCGAGGAGTTCAGGAACATCGTGCAGGAGCTGCGGCGAACGGCGCCCGAGCCGCCGCCGGTCGCCTGGGGCCGCTGGCGCGCCGAGCTTCGCGCGAAGCGCGAGGCGCGCGCCGCGCGCACGGCGTGGTGGCGGCGGCCGCTGCCGCTGACGCTCTCGGCGGGGCTCGCGGCGGCGCTGCTGGTGGTGACGGTGTGGACGGGCGTGCGGCAGTCCGGCGTCGCCGACCTGACGGCCATCGAGGAGGTCCTGCTCGGCCGGCGGCTCGACCTGCTCCGCCAGTACCAGGTGGTCGAGCGGCTCGACCTGCTGGAGGACCTCGACGTGATCCAGCAGCTCGACCGGCTGCCGGGGACGCGGGAGGGCTAGGTGGCGCGCCCCCTCGCCTGGCTGGCCCTCACGGTGGCGGCGGCGCTCGCGCTGGCGGCGCGGCCGGCGGGCGCGGCGGACACAGCGCCGAGACCCGACGCCCAGATGCTGCTCGACCTCGAGCTGCTGCGCGAGGCCGACCTGGCGAAGGACCGCGACTTCTTCCGCCGGCTCCGGCTGCTGGAGCGGCTGCGCCTGCTCGAATCGCTCGGCCACCTCGAGTCCGAACCGATGACGCCTACGTCCAGGGAGGTGAAGTGACATGAAGGCGCGCTGGCTCCCCGCCGTGCTCGTCCTGGCGGCGCTCCTGCTCGGCGGCATTCTGGAAGTCGCCTGGGGCCAGACCCCGGCGATCGAGGGGCTCGAGCGGCTCTCGCCCGAGGAGCGGGCGATCGCCGAGCGCAACCTCGAGCGCTGGCAGCGGATGGCGCCCGAGGAGCGCGCCCGCGTCCTCGAGAATTACCGGCGCTGGAAATCCATGACGCCGGAGGAGCGCCAGGGGGCGCGGGAGGGCTTCCAGCGCTTCAACCAGCTCCCGCCCGGCGAGCGGCGGCAGATCCTGCGCGACTTCCAGCGCTGGAACGAGCTGCCCGAGGCGCGGCGGCAGCAGCTCCAGCAGGCCTACGACCGTTTCCAGAAGATGCCGCCCGAGCGGCGCGCGCAGATCCTGCAGCGCTTCCAGCGGCTCGAGGCGATGCCGCCCGAGGAGCGCGAGCGCGTCATGCGCAACTGGGAGCGCTGGCAGAAGATGACGCCCGAGCAGCGCGAGCAGTTCCGCCAGCGCCTGCGAGAGCGGCGCCCGCCCGGCGGCCGGCCGCTGCCGCCGCGCAACGGCGGCGGTCCCGGCGCGCCGGGCGCGCCCGGGGGCCCGCGATGAGGGCCCGCGCGCTCGCCGCGCTCGCGCTGACGGCGGCGGCGACGCTGGGGGCGGCGCCGGCCACGCCCGACGACGGCGCGATCCTGCACGCGCTCGGCCGCCTCACTTTCGGGCCGCGCCCCGGCGACGTCGAGCGCGTCCGCGCGCTGGGCCTGGCGGCCTGGCTCGAGCGCCAGCTCGCCCCGGAGCGCGTGGGCGACGTCGCGGTGGACCGCACGCTCGGGGACCTCACGACGCTCGCCATGTCCATCCCCGAGCTCCTGCGCGAGTACCCGCGCCCCGACCCGGCGATGCGCGAGAAGATGCAGGGCGGCCAGATGACACGGCGGGAGCTGATGGAGCGCTACCCGCCCGAGAAGCGGCCGGCCCGCATCGCCGGGGAGCTGGCGGCGGCGAAGATGCTGCGCGCCGTCGCCAGCGAGCGCCAGCTCCAGGAAGTCATGGTGGACTTCTGGTTCAACCACTTCAACGTCTACGCCCAGAAGAACGACGTGCGCTGGTACGTCTCGGCCTACGAGCGCGACGCCATCCGCCCGCACGCCCTCGGGAAATTCCCGGATCTCGTGCGCGCCACCGCGCGCCACCCGGCGATGCTCTACTACCTCGACAACTGGGTGAGCGCCCGGGCGGACTTCACGATCCCGCTCGGCCCGAATCGCGGCAAGAAGGCCGGGCTCAACGAGAACTACGCGCGCGAGCTGATGGAGCTGCACACGCTCGGCGTGGACGGCGGCTACACGCAGCAGGACATCGTCGAGGTCGCGCGCGCCTTCACCGGCTGGTCCATCGAGCGGCCGCAGACGGAGGGCCGCTTCGTCTTCCGCCGCGCGACGCACGACACCGGCGCGAAGGTCGTGCTGGGCCAGCGGATCCCCGCCGGCGGCGGCCAGGAGGACGGCGAGCGGGTCATCGAGATCCTGGTGCGCCATCCCTCCACCGCCCGCTTCATCGCGACGAAGCTCGCGCGCCGGTTCGTCGCCGACACGCCGCCCCCGCGGCTCGTCGAGCGCGTGGCCGCGGCGTACCAGGCCACCGGGGGCGACATCCCGGGCATGCTCCGCGTCATCGTCGCGGCGCCCGAGTTCTGGGGTCCCAAGGCCCGGCGCGCCAAGATCAAGAAGCCGTTCGAGTTCGTGGCGAGCGCCGTGCGCGCCGTCGGCGCGACGGTGGACGCGCAGGGGGCCTACGCGCTGGCGCGGGCCAGCGCCGAGATCGGCGAGCCGCTCTACGAGGCGCAGCCGCCGACGGGCTACCAGGACGTCGCCGAGGCGTGGGTGAACACCGGCGCGCTGCTCGCGCGGATGAACTTCGCCCTCGCGCTCACGAGCGGACGTTACCCGCGCGTGGCGATGGACCTGCCTGGCCTCGTCGCCGGCGCGGATCCGGCCCGGCCCGAGGCCGTGCTGGACCGCCTGCTGGCGGCGCTCGTCCACGGCCAGGCCGGCCAGGACACGCGCGCGGTGCTCGCCGCGCAGCTCGCGGACCCGCAGATCACGCAGCTCACGGCGGACGATCGCGGGCCCGCCCGGACCGACGTCGCCAGGCTGGCGGCGCTCGTGCTCGGCTCGCCCGAGTTCCAGCGGCGCTGAGCAGATGACAAGGAGCGGGGCGATGCAACGACGAACGTTCGTCAAGGCCGGGGCGTGCGCGCTCGTCGCTCTCGCCGGACCGCCGCGGTTCCTCGTGAGGGCGGCCGCGGGGGCGGAGCGCCAGGGCAAGGTGCTCGTGGCGGTGTTCCAGCGCGGCGCGGTGGACGGCCTCAGCATGGTGATACCCCACGGCGATCCGGGCTACACCGGCGTCCGTCCGAGCATCGGGCTCAAGACGCCGAAGCGCGGCGAGAGCGACCGCGCGCTCGATCTCGACGGCTTCTTTGCCGTCCACCCGGCGCTCGCCCCGCTCCTGCCCCTCTGGCAGAGCCGCGCGCTCGCCGTCGTCCACGCCTGCGGCTCGCCCGACACGACGCGCTCGCACTTCGACGCCCAGGACTACATGGAAGCGGGCACACCGGGAGTGAAGAGCACGCCGGACGGCTGGCTCGCCCGCGCCGTCCAGGCGCGGCCGAAGAAGCCGTCCCCGTTCCGCGCGGTCGCGTTGGGCCCCCAGCTCCCCCGCGTGCTCCAGGGCGAGGCCGGCGCCATCTCGCTGACGACCCTCGACCGCTTCGACGTGCGCGCCGCCGACGACGCCGGCGCGACGCGGCGCGGCTTCGAGTCGCTCTACGCCGAGGGCGTGCGCGATCTCCTGCACGGCACCGGGCGCGAGACGTTCGAGGCGGTCAAGATGCTCCGGAGCGCCGGTGCCGCGCGCGTCCCGCCGGCGAACGGCGCCGAGTACCCCCGGAGCCCGTTCGGCGAGTCCCTGCGCCAGATCGCGCAGCTCGTCCGCGCCGGCGTCGGCCTCGAGGTCGCCTTCGCCGACATGCAGGGCTGGGACACCCACGTGGGCCAGGGCGCCGAGCAGGGCCAGCTGGCCACGAAGCTCCGCGAGTTCGGCGCCGCGCTGGCGGCGTTCGCCAGGGATCTCGGCGACCGGATGGCCGACGTGGTCCTGCTGACCATGTCGGAGTTCGGGCGCACCGTGGCGGAGAACGGCAGCCGCGGCACCGATCACGGCCACGCCACCGCAATGCTCGTGCTGGGCGGCGGCGTGCGCGGCGGGAAGGTCTACGGCCGCTGGCCCGGCCTCTCACGCCAGCAGCTCTTCGAGGGGCGCGACCTCGCGGTGACCACGGACTTCCGCACGCTCTTCGCCGAGGTGGCGGGCACGCATCTCGGCGTGACCGCCGCGCCGCTCTTCCCCGGCTTCACGCCGCCCGCGCCCCTCGGCCTCTTCGCGTAGCCGCACACTGTATCGAACATTAGACATTCCGCCCTCGCCCCGCGTCCTGTAGTACGGATGGAGTGATAGACTCCGGAGCATGGCGGGAGACATGGGCGCACGGGTCGTGCTCACCTACCGGGACTACGAGGCGCTGCCCGCCGACGGCCGCCGCTACGAGCTTCACGAGGGCGA
>JACPCH010000264.1 GCA_016179875.1 Candidatus Rokuibacteriota bacterium
GCGTCCGACCTGCGCGCCGGCGGCCTTCCGGCCG
The DNA here is from genome assembly GCA_016179875.1 of Candidatus Rokuibacteriota bacterium. Lineage (GTDB taxonomy): Bacteria > Methylomirabilota > Methylomirabilia > Rokubacteriales > CSP1-6 > GWA2-73-35. The sequence continues at coordinate 35 of JACPCH010000264.1, forward strand.
TACGCCGCCAACGGCCGCGGCGTGCCGCCCATGGCGGACTTCGGCGCGGGCTACCGCCACCACGTCACCGGGCTCGCCCACGACGAGCGCGGCTATCCCACGCAGGATCCGGAGACGGTGGCGCGGCTCCAGCAGCGGCTGCACGCCAAGCTCGAGCGGGACCGCGCGGCGATCGTCTCCTGGGAGGAGGTCCGGGTGGACGACGCCGACGTGGTCGTCGTCGCCTACGGCATCGGCGCGCGGGCCGCGCGACGCGCCGTCGCCCTCGCCCGCGCCGCCGGCGCCCGGGTCGGTCTCTTCCGCCCGCGCGTCCTCTGGCCGTTCCCGGATCGGGAGCTCGCCCGCATCGCGCGCGACGGGCGCCGCGTGCTCGTGGCCGAGATGAACATGGGCCAGATCGTCCACGAGGTGGAGCGCGCGGTGGCGGGGCGGGCGCCCGTCGCCGGCCGGCACCGGGCCGACGGCCAACCGCTCACCCCGGACGACGTGCTGGCCGGCCTCGAAGAGCTATGACCTTGACGGGCGAGCTGGATTATCGGCAGTACCTCCGGCTCGGCATGATGCCGCACATCCTGTGCCCGGGCTGCGGGCACGGGACCGTCCTGAAGGCCATCCTGCGCGCCGTCCACGGCCTCGGCCTCGATCGCGAGCGGGTGGTCTTCGTCTCGGGCATCGGCTGCTCGAGCCGCCTGGTGGGCTACGTGGACTTCTGCTCGCTGCACACGACGCACGGCCGGCCGCTGACGTTCGCCACGGGCCTCAAGCTCGCGCGGCCCGACCTGCACGTCATCGTCATCACCGGCGACGGCGATGGGCTCGCGATCGGCGGCAACCACCTGATCCATGCCGCCCGGCGCAACATCGGCCTTACCTGCCTCCTCTTGAACAACGCCACCTACGGCATGACCGGCGGTCAGGGGGCGCCGACGACGCCGCCCGGCGCGCGCAGCAGCACGATGCGCGGCGGGACCATCGAGGCCGACTTCGACGCGTGCCAGCTCGTCCGCGGCGCCGGCGGCACGTTCGTGGCGCGCGGCATGACCGCGGCGCCGCTCGGCCTCGACGAGCTCATCGCCCGGGCGCTCGCGCACCGGGGCTTCTCGTTCGTCGAGATCATCTCCGACTGCCCGGAGTTCTTCGGGCGCTACAACGGCCTCGGGCGCGGGCCCGAGATGCTGGAGGCCCAGCGACGCCACCTCGACGAGGTCGACGACGTCCTGGCCGCCAAACGCGTCCTGCCGGGCCTCGAGACGCCGGCCGGCCCCCACCCCGCCCGGGCGCACGGCGTCTTGCACGAAGAGGCGCGCCCCGAGCTGAGCGAGCAGCTGCGCGCCCGCGGCGCCATGCCGGCGCCCGCCACGGGCCGGCGGCCCGCCGGCCCGGAGGACGCGTCCGGTCCCGTCGGCCGCGCGAGCGTCACCGGGCAGTGCGAGATCAGGCTGGCCGGGGCGGGCGGTCAGGGCATCGTGCTGGCCGGCCTGCTCCTCGCCGAAGCGGCGGTCGCCGCCGGCAAGAACGCCACGCAAGCCGCGCCGAAGTCATCGTCAGCGACGGCGACATCGACTATCCCTGCGCCGATCGCGTGGATGTCCTCGTCGCGCTGACCCCGGAGGCCTGGGAGCGCTACGCCGGACAGGTCAAGCCCGGCGCGCTGGTGGTGGTGGACGGCGAGCGCGTGCCGAACGTCCCGGCGAGCGACGGCACGCGCCACGCGCTGCCCATCCTCGCCACCGCGCAGCGCGTGCTCGGCACCCCGGTGGGCGCGAACCTCGTGGCCCTCGGCGCGCTGGTCGCGCTCTCGGACGTGGTCCCGGCGAAGGCCGTGGAGGCCGCCATCGCCGGCCGCCGGCCCGGCGGCAGCGCCGAGCGTGCCCTGCGGGCCTTCCGCGCCGGGATCGAGCTGGCTCACCGCGCCACGCGGCGCTGAGCCGCCCGCGACCGCGGCGTGCGCTGGAATCCTGCCCCATGGACCTCGACCGTCCGCTGCCCGGTCCGATCACGCCCGAGGCCCGGCCGTTCTGGGACGGCCTGCGCGAGCAGAAGCTCATGCTCCCGAAGTGCGGCGCCTGCGGCCACGTCTTCTTCTACCCGCGCGTCCTCTGCCCGCGCTGCCACGCCGGCGACATCGGCCGGATCCAGGCGAGCGGCCGGGGCACGCTCCACGCCTTCGAGATCGGGTATCAGGCGTTCAGCAAGGCGTGGAAGGTCAAGCCGCCCTGGGTGCTTGCGATGGTCGAGCTGGCCGAGGGGCTGCGCCCGCCCGACCCGACGGTCATCCGGTGCGACATGCCGGTGCGGGTCGTGTTCACGAAGCTGACCGACGAGATCACGCTGCCGCTGTTCGAGCCGGCCCGGTGAGCGCGGTGGCGGACCTGCGCGCGCTCCGGAGCTCCGCGTGCATCGTGGGCGTGGACGAGAGCGACGAAATCGGCACCCTGCCCGGGAAGAGCCAGCTCACGCTGCACCTCGAGGCGGTCCGGAACGCCGTGCGCGACGCCGGGCTCCGCGTGTCCGACGTGGACGGCACCTTCACGGCGGGCCAGCACTCGCCCGCGCTCCTCGGCGAGGCGCTCGGCCTCACCCCGCGGTACGTGGACGGCACCAGCTCTCGCTGGTCAACGGCATGGGCGGGATGCTCTCCGCCGCCGGCACGCTGGTGCTGTCGAGCGAGCCGTCCAGTTAGACCGGCTTACCCGCGGAGCAGCAGGGTGGGCACCGGCGCCTTGCCGGCGACCCGCTCGGCCACGCCGGGGACGAGCGCGCGGCCCAGGCGGCTGCGGCGCGCCGCCGCGACCGCGACGAGATCGGCGCCGAACGCCTCGGCCTCGAGCAGGATCTCCTCGGCCGCCTCGCCGAAGCGCACCACGCTCTCGACCGGAACGCCGTCGAGCTGCGCCTCGATCCGGCGGAGGTCGTCGAGCCCCTCGGCGGTCAGGCGCGCCATCTCCTGATCCGCGTACGCGACCGTCCGCCCGTGCGTGCCGATCACGCGATCCGGGACCGGAAACACCCGCAGGAGGCGCACGGTCGAGCCGGCGCCGCGGGCCAGCGCGGAGACGATCGGCACGATCGTCTCGCTGTGCTCTCGTGAATCGATCGGAGCGAGAATTCGTTTGGCCATCGTTATAGTCCTCTGCCATTGCGATGCCGCGGCGTCGCGGGGGGATTCGCGGAAACGGCCCGACAGGTGCGGCAGCTGTCAAGCGGGCGATGACTTCGCCGCCAGCCGGCGCACGGCCGCGTCGGTCTCGGCCGCGAGCCGCGCGACGAGGCTCGCGGCCGATTGGCGGCGCGCGAGGCGGAGACCCTGGCCGGCCCAGAGCGAGAGAAACTCCGCGCGGCCCTGCCGGGCGGCCGCGGTCCGGAGCGGCCGCGTCAGCGCGTTCTGGAGCGGGAAGGGGAGGATCGCCTCCGCGGGCGCGGCGCGCTCGACTTCGGTCATGAAGCGGTTGACGATTCCCCGCGCCGGGCGGCCGGAGAACGCCCGGGTCACGCGCGTCTCGTGCTCGCGCGCCGTGAGGATCGCCTGCTTGTAGATGTCCGGGATGCCCGCCTCGTCGCAGGTCAGGAAGGCCGTGCCCATCTGCACGGCGCTCGCGCCGAGGGCCAGCGCCGCCGCGATACCGCGGCCGTCCATGATGCCGCCCGACGCGATGACCGGGACCGTCACGGCGTCAACCACCTGCGGCACGAGGGCCATCGTTCCCACCATCGCCGGCTCGAAGTCGGCCGCGAACGTGCCGCGGTGACCGCCCGCTTCGCTTCCCTGCGTGACGACGGCATCGACCCCCGCCTTCTCGAGCGCGACGGCCTCCTCGACGGTGGTCGCGGTGCCGATCAGCACCATGCCGCGGCCCTTGACGGCGGCGATCGCCGGCGCCGGCAGCACGCCGAACGTGAAGCTGAAGACGGACGCGCCGCTCTCGAGGGCCGCGGCGAGCTGCTCGTCGAACGACTCGCGGCCTCCGGCCGGGAGCGCCGGCGCCGGCAAGCCCAGATCCGCGTAGAACGGCGCGACGCGCTCGAGCGCGGGACGCGGATCGCGCGGCGCCTCGGGCGCGGGGAGCGGCGCGAAGAGGCCGATGCCGAACGGCCGGGCCGTCAGCGCCCGCACGGCCCGCGACGCCTCGGCGATCTGCGGCGGCGTCAGGTAGGCGGCGCCGATGAAGCCCAGCGCACCCGCGGCGCCGGCGGCCGCCACGAGCGCCGGTGTGTCGCCGCCGCCCGCCAGCGGCGCCTGGATGATCGGATGAGCCAGCTTCAAGCGCCGCATCAGCGCGTTCTCGAACGGCATGGACCACCTCCTGGGCTTCGAGAGCGGACACCGGAATCGATCCGAGGCTAGCGCGGCGGGAGAGCCGTGAGAAACGGTTTTAAGTGATAGCGATTATCTCGCCCGGCGATAGGGATGCCTCATGGCGCCGCCTGCCGGACGCAGTGCAGGAAGGCGGCGAGCGCGCTGGAGACGTAGGCGTCGCGGCGACGGATGAACAGCGTGTCCACGAGGGCGTCGGCCGCCGGCAGCTCGTGGATCGCGACGCGGCCGTCGCGCCAGACCGGGCCGATCAGAGCCTTTGGCAGGAGCGTCACGCCGAGCCCCGCGGCGACGCAGGCCACGATGGCCTCGAGCGTCCCGAACTCGAGCAGGCGTGCGCCGGCGACGCCGCGCTTCACCAGGATGTCCTCCAGCCGCTGGCGATAAGAGCACCCGGCGCGCAGGACGACGATCTTGAGATCACCCCGGGTGAGCAGCTCGTCCACGCTTGCGACCGCCGGGGCGGTGAGGATCGCCAGCTCCTCGCGGACGACGACTTCGGCCTCCAGCTCGGGGTGATCCACCGGACCGCAGACGAAGGCGCCTTCCACCCGGTGCTCCAGCACGTCCTGGATCAGTTCGAGAGTGGTGCCGGTCCGGAGCACCAGATCCACCTCGGGGTACTGCGCGACGTAGGTCGAGAGCAGGGGCGAGAGCCGCAGCGCGGCGGTGCTCTCGAGCGAGCCGATGGTCAGCGGCCCCGCGGGCGCGCCGCCGTCCTCGACAGCCCGGCGCGCGTCCTCCAGGAGGTGCCGGACGCGGACGGCGTACGGCAGCAGACGGCGTCCCGCGTCGGTCAGCGCGACGCCTCGGCTCGAGCGCTCGAAGAGCGGGGTCTTCAGCTCGTCCTCGAGCAGGCGGATGCGGGCGGTCACGTTCGACTGCACGGTGTGCAGCTCGGCGGCCGCCCGGTTCATCCCGCCGAGCCGCGCCACCGCCTCGAAGATCCTGAGATCCGCCGCGTCCATCCCCGACTCCGCCCCAAGTATCTCGCCGCCGTCGCCTCGTCGCCAGAGGATCTACCGGCCGCCGACGAGGCGCGCGCCCGCGGCGAGGGCGCGGAGCTTCGCGAACGCCACGTCGCGCGCGAGGTACTTCATCCCGCAGTCGGGCGCGGCGACGAGGCGCGCCGCCGGCACGCGCGCGAGCGCCGCCTCGAGCCGCCGGGCGACCACGTCGGGCGTCTCGGGCGCGGGGTCGCCGAGGTCGAGAACGCCGAGGACGATCGTCTTCGACGGCAGCGCGTCGAGCGCGGCCAGGGCGAGCTTCGGCTGCGCGGCCTCGATGGACACCTGCCGCGCCGCGCAGCGCTCCAGCTCGGGCAGGAACGAGTAGCCGGTCGGCTTGGCCGTCCCCGTGCGCGCGTGCGTGAAGGCGTAGCCGAAGCAGAGGTGCACGCAGGTCGGCTTGGCGAGCCCGGCGAGCGCGCGATCGATGGCGGGGATGGCGTAGGCGCGGGCGCGGTCGGGCTGGGCCTGCAGATACGGCTCGTCGAGCTGGAGCACGTCCACATGGGGCTCGAGGTCGCGCAGCTCCGCGTTCACCGCCTCCGCGTAGGCCATCGCCAGGCGCGCCGGGTCGCGGTAGTGCTCGTCCTCCGCGAGCTGCGCCAGCGTGAACGGTCCCGGCACCGTCACCTTGATGGGCCGGTCGGTCACCGAGCGCAGGAACCGCGCGTCGTCGAGGCACACGGGCCGCGCGCGGCGGATCGGCCCGACGATCCGCGGCACGGGCGTCGGCCGGCCCAGGCGGTTCAGCGCCGTCCCGGGCCGCGCGTGGTCCACGCCGTCGAGCGCGTTGGCGAGCTGGTTGAAATAGGACTCGCGCCGCTGCTCGCCGTCGGTGACGAGGTCCACGCCCGCGCGCTCCATGTCGCGCACCGCCAGCCGCACCGCGTCGTCCTGCGCGGTACCGCGACGGTCTCGAACGCCGCGCGGTCCACGAGCCAGCCGGGCTGCGGGTAGCTGCCGACGACGGTCGTCGTGATCCGCGCGGTCATGGTCGCGCCGCCACCTCCGGATGGTGTATCGGTTCGGCGGCATTGATCGTCCCGGCCGCCCGCACTACGATACCTCAACAATGAAGCTGGACGACCCGCCCCTCAGGACCCGTCGCTGGACCCGCGTCGAGTACGAGCGGCTCGTCGAGCGCGGCACCTTCGAGGGCGAGCGCCTCGAGCTGCTCGACGGCCTGCTCGTGGTGCGCGAGCCCCAGGGCA
>JACPCH010000115.1 GCA_016179875.1 Candidatus Rokuibacteriota bacterium
GCTGGCCAACGAGCACCTGAACAACATCGTGACGACGATCGAGAGCGGGGTCGTCGCCGTGGACGCCGGCGGCGAGATCACGCTGTTCAACCGCGCGGCGGAGCAGCTCACGGGGATCCCGGCGGCGCAGGCGCGGGCCCGGCCCGTGGCGGCGCTGCCCGCGTGCCTCGGCCAGGCGCTGCGCGACACCCTCGCCGCGGGCGCGGCGCGGACCCAGCCCGAAGTGGAGCTGTCGGACGGGACGGTCACGCGCCCGATCATCTGCACGACCTCGCCGCTGCACGACCCGGAGGGCCGGCTCCTCGGCGCCGTCGCGGTCTTCAGCGACCTCACGCCGCTCAAGGAGCTCGAGGTCGAGCGCCGGCGCGCCGAGCGCCTCGCCTACTTCGAGATGCTGGCCGCCGGCATCGCCCACGAGATCAAGAACCCGCTGGTGGCGATCAAGACGTTCGCGCAGCTCCTGCCCCGGAAGCAGGGCGACCCGAAGTTCTCCGAGGATTTCGGCCGGATCGTCACGCGCGAGATCGGCCGCATGGAGCGGCTGCTCGAGCGCCTGCGCACGATGGCGCGTCCCGGCGAGCGCCCCGTCCACGCGCTCGACCTGCGCGCGCCGCTCGGCGACGCTCTCGAGACGACGCGCCCGGCCTTCAACGAGAAGAGCATCGTCGTCTCGACCGCGACCGGGCCGCGTCCGTGCTTCGTGCTCGGCGACCACGCGGAGCTCGAGCAGCTCTTCCTCAACCTCCTGATGAACGCGCACGAGGCGACGCCGCCGCGCGGGATGGTGCGGGTGGAGATCGCGGTCGGGGCCGCCCGCGCGACCGTGGCCGTGGTGGACACGGGTCCGGGAATCCCCAACGAGTTCCTCGACCGCGTGTTCGATCCCTTCTTCACGACCAAGCAGCGCGGCTCGGGGCTCGGCCTGGCCATCTGCGCGTCCATCGCGCAGCGGCACGGGGCCCGGCTCCGCGCCGGGAACCGCCCCGCCGGCGGCGCCGTCTTCACCCTGGAGTTCCCGCTCGCCGTCACGCCGGTCCCGGTGTCCGCGTGAACACGGTCCTCCTGGTGACGCCCGACGACGCGCTCCGCACGCGGCTGCTGGCGGTGCTCGACGACTACTCGGCCTTCGTCGCCCAGAACGACGCGGAGGCGCTGAAGACGCTCCGGCTCATCGACATCGATCTAATCCTGAGAGACACCGCCGCGCTGCCCCGCGGCCTGGCGCCGTTCCTCGCGCGCGTCAAGGAGGTCGCGCCGGCGGCGCTCATCGTCGCCGTCGGCGGGGACGACGACGCCGACGCGGCCGACCTCACGCTGCCGGCCAGCTTCACCCAGCGCGAGCTCGACGGCGTCCTGCGCCACGCGGCCGACCGGCTCCGTCTCGTGCGCGAGCTCGCCGCGCTCCGCGGCGCGGCGGCCGAGCCGCCGGCGGCGCCGGCCGCGGCCGACGAGCCCTGGGACAGCGCGGCGCTCGGGCGCGTCCTCAAGGAGTTCACCCGGGCGTTCGCGGCGGGCTTCGACCTGCCGCGCGCGCTCGAGATGTTCCTCGACGCGATCGGCGAGCTGGTGCGCCCCACCCGCACCGCGCTCCTCCTGCCCGACGCCGACGAGCGCGAATACCGCGTCGCCACGCACCGCGGGCTCGCGCCCCAGATCGTCGAGTCCGTCCGGCTGCCGGCCGCCTCGGGCCTGGCGCGCTGGCTCGCGGCGCAGGGCCGGCCGGCCCGCATCCACGACCTCACCGATGCCGAGATCGTGCGGGAGCTGAAGCTCCTGCAGGGCGTCCTGGCCGTGCCGATGCTCGCGTACGGCGAGCTCGTGGCGATCCTCGTGGTCGGGCAGCCGGTCTTCGGCTCGGCCTACGGCCGGCGCGAGACCGAGACGCTCTTCGACCTGGCCGCGCACCTCGCGACGGCGATCCGCGACATCGCGCTCCACAACCAGCTCGCGCGCGAGAAGGAGTTCAGCGAGCGGATCCTGGCGCACATGTCCAGCGGCGTCATCACGATCGGGCGCGACCAGCGGGTCGGGAACATGAACCGCCGCGCCGAGGAGATCCTGGGCCTCGCCGCCGGCGACGTGGTGGGCCAGGACCTGCGCGTGCTCCCCTCGCCGCTCGGCGACATGCTCTTCGACGCGCTCCGCTCGGGCCGCAGCGTCGCGCGCACCGAGCTGCAGCTCGCCCTGCGCGGCCTCTGGCTGGAGATCTCGACCTACCCGGTGCGCGGCGAGGACCAGCTGCCGCTCGGCGGCGTGCTCGTCTTCGAGGACCTCACGGCGCAGAAGGAGCTCCTCGCCCAGAAGCGGCAGGCGGAGCAGACGCAGCTCCTGACGCGCGTCGTCGCCCGGATCGCCGACGAGATCAAGAACCCGCTCGTCTCGATCAACACGTTCGTCGAGCTGATCAACGAGCGCTACGACGACCCCGACTTCCGCAAGCACTTCTCCTCGGTGGTCCGCCGCGACGTGCGCCGGCTGGTCGAGGTCTTCGAGAAACTCGCCGGGCTCGTGACCGAAGGTGAGCTACACTTCACCACCGTGGACGTGCACACGGTCGTGGACGACGTCGTGACCGCGATCGAGCTGTCCGACGACGGCCTCGGCAAGCCCCTGCAGCTCGCGGTGGCGCGCGAGGGCGAGCCCCTGCCCGTCAAGGTGGACGTCACGCAGCTCCGGAAGGCGCTCTCCTATCTGATCTGGTACCTCACCCACAGCTCGCCGCCCGAGCAGGCGCGGGTGGCCGTGTCGGTCACGCGCCACGCCGAGCCCGACGGGACCGAGACCGCGCGCGTCCTCATCGCGTCGCGGACCGCCGCGGTGGCGCCCGACAAGCTCCAGCGCGTCTTCGACCCCGTCGAGATGGTCCAGGAGAGCCTCATCGAGGTCGGCCCGGCGGTCAGCCAGCGCCTCGTCGAGGCGCTCGGCGGCCAGCTCCGCCTCCGGCAGGGGCGCAACGAGCTGGCGTTCCTGGTGGCGCTGCCGCTGGCGGCCGCTCCGTGAACACCCTGGCGGCGGCCGCCACCCACCCGCGCATCCTCGTCGTGGATGACGAGCTCGGCCCGCGCGAGTCGCTGCGCATGCTGCTCAAGCCCGTCTACCAGATCCAGACCGCGGAGAACGGGCGGGCCGCGCTCGAGGCGCTGCACCGGTTCCGGCCCGACGTCGTGATCATGGACGTCAAGATGCCCGAGATGGACGGGCTCGAGCTGCTGCGGCAGGTCAAGCGCGCGGACCCGTCCATCGAGGTCGTGATGATCACCGCGTACGCCTCGCTGGAGACGGTGAAGCTCGCGCTCACCCACGGCGCCTTCGAGTACCTGATCAAGCCGTTCTCGCGCCAGGACATGGAAGACGTCGTCCGCCGCGCGCTCCTGCGCCGGCAGGCCGACCTCGGGGCCAGGAGCCAGGTGGCGACGCTCGTCGAGGAGATGCGGCAGCTCGCGTCGAAGACGCGCGAGCTCGAGGAAGCCGCGCGCCGCGAGGCCGCCGAGCAGTCGCTGCGCGTCACCCAGCTCTCCATCCTGCGCGAGATCTCGCGCGCGATCGTGGGCCAGCTCGACACGCGCGCCCTCACGGCAGCGGTCACGGCGCAGCTCAGCGCCGCGCTCGGCTACGACCAGGTCGCGATCACGCTCGAGGCCCCGGGGGACGCCGGGGACGCCGGCGCCGCGGTGGTCGTGTGCGCGATCCGCGACCTCCAGGGGCCGCTCGGCCACCTCGTGGTGGACAACCGCGCCTCCGGGCGCGCGATCGACCCGCGCGAGCGCGAGCTGCTCGAGATGCTCTCGGAATACCTGGCGATCGCGCTCCGCAACTCGCGCCTCTACGGCGAGATCGCCGACACGAAGCGCTCGCTCGAGCAGCTGATCGCCTCGGCGGGCGACGCGATCATCTCGGTCACCGCGGACGATCTCGTGGACGGCTGGAACCCGGCCGCCGCGCGCGTCTTCGGGCTCAGCAGCACGCAGGCGCTCGGACGGGCGGTCGCCGAGTTCCTGCCCGCCGATGAGTACGGTGACGCCAAGCGCCGGCTCGCCGCGGGCCAGCCGATGCACCAGTTCGAGACGGCGCCGGCCGGCAGCGGCGGGCGCCCGGCGGCGCTGGCCGTGACGCTCTCCGCCCTGCGGGGCCGCGACGGCGCCCTCGACGGGCTCATCGCGATCGTGCGCGACATCACGGCGCAGCGCGAGATCGAGGGCCAGCTCCATCAGTCCGAGAAGCTCACGGCCCTCGGCCAGCTCGCGGGCGGGATCGCGCACGACTTCAACAATCTCCTGCAGGCGATCCTCGGCTACGCCCAGCTCATGAAGCAGCACCCGAACGATCCCGCCTTCCTCGACCGCTCGCTCAAGATCGTCGAGGCGGCGGCGGTGGACGGCTCGGAGACGGTGCGCCGCATCCAGCAGTTCGCGCGGCTCCGGCCCGACGAGCAGTTCGTCCCCGTGGACGTGAACCAGATCGTGCAGGACACGGTCGCCATCACCCGGCCGCGCTGGGAGGAGAAGATCGCCCACGACAACCGGCCGCTCGACCTCCGGCTCGCGCTCGGGAGCGTCCCGTCGATCAACGGCCGCCCGGCCGCGCTGACGGAGCTGATGACGAACCTGATCCTCAACGCCCTCGACGCGATGCCCGACGGCGGCACGCTCACGATCGCGACGCGCCACGAGCGGGGCGCCGTGGTCGTCACGGTCGCCGACACCGGCGTCGGCATGTCGGAGACGGTGCGGCAGCGGATCTTCGAGCCCTTCTTCTCCACGAAGGGCGAGGCCGGCTCGGGCCTGGGCCTCTCGATGTCCTACTCGATCGTGCGCCGCCACGGCGGCGAGATCCGCGTGGAGAGCGAGGAGGGGCGCGGCACGACGTTCTCGCTGACCTTCCACGTCGCCCAGAGCCGGGCCGCCGCCGGCGCGCCGGCGGCGTCCGGCGCGGGGCGGCGCGCGGCGCGCGTGCTGGTGGTGGACGACGACTCGAAGGTCCTGGCGACGCTGACCGAGCTGCTCCGGAGCGTCGGCCACGCCGTGACCGCGGCGCCGAGCGGCGCCGCCGCGCTCGAGGCCTACGCGCCCGGCCGGTTCGACGTCGTCCTCACCAACCTCGGGATGGCCGGCATGAACGGCTGGGAATTCGCGGAGCGGCTCCGCGCCGTGGACCGCGCGGTGCCCCTGCTGCTGATCACGGGCTGGGGGCTCCGCGGCGAGGACCACGGCCGGCTCGGCGCGCTCGGGATCCGCCGCTGCCTCTTCAAGCCGGTGAGGCCCGAGGACCTCGACGCCGCCGTCCAGGACGCGCTGGCCGCTCCCTGATGCTCCACGTCGCGGACACCGGCGCCGGCGACGCGATCCTGTTCCTCCACGGCTTCGGCCTCGACGGCCGCATGTGGGACGCGCAGGTCGCCGGCTTCAAGACGACCCATCGCGCGCTCGCGGCGGACCTGCCCGGCTTCGGCCGCTCGCCCAGGCCGGCGGACACGACGCCGGTCGCGGACCTGCTCGCCCGCGCGCTCGACGGGCGCGGCGTCACGGCGGCGCACGTCGTCGGCCTGTCGCTCGGCGGCGCCGTCGCGGCGGACTTCGCGCTCGCGCACCCGGACCGCGTGCGCTCGCTCGTGCTGGCCGACGCGCTGCTCCTCGGCTACCCCGCGACGCTCGACACCTGGGAGCGGTGCGTGACGCTCGCGCGGGCGGGCGACCACGCGGGCGCGATCGGGCACTGGCTGACCGACGGCGTCTTCGCGGTGGCGCGCACGCAGCCCGACGTCTGGGCGCGGATCCAGGGGATGCTCGACGGCTACGACTGCGCCCACTGGACAGGATCGGCCGTGCTGCGCTGGACCGTGACGAAGCCGCGCGAGCGGCTTCCCGAGCTACGCGGGCCAGCGCTCGTGCTCGTCGGCGAGCGCGACACGCCGGCGTTCCACGCGATGGCCGACGCCTACGCGGCGGGGATCGCCGGGGCGCGGAAGATGGTGCTGCCCGGCGCCGGCCACGTCTCCTGCATGGAGCAGCCGGCCGCGTTCAACCGGGCGCTGCGCGCGTTCCTGGCCGGGCGGTAGCGCCCGCTCAGGCCTTCTTCATCGGGCGGCCGCAGCAGACCTTCTGCGCCATCGCGACCTTCCCGCACTTCACGCACCGGAACCCGGCCATGGTCTAGATCCTTTCGATGAGCGTGGCGATGCCCTGCCCGAAGCCGATGCACATCGTCTGGAGCCCGTAGCGCGTCTCGGACCGCTCCAACTCGTGCAGGAGCGTCGTCATGAGCCGCGCGCCCGAGCACCCGAGCGGGTGGCCGAGCGCGATGGCCCCGCCGTTCACGTTCACCCGCGTCATGTCCGGGTGCAGCTCGCGCTCCCAGGCCAGCACGACCGAGGCGAACGCCTCGTTGATCTCGAACCGATCGACGGCGCCGAGCCGGAGGCCCGCCTTCTTGAGCGCGCGCTGGGTCGCCGGGATCGGGCCCGTCAGCATGATGGTCGGGTCCACGCCGGCGAGCGCCGTGGCCACGACGCGCGCGCGCGGCCGGAGCCCGAGCACCTTCGCCCGGTCGGCCGACATGAAGAGCAGCGCCGCGGCGCCGTCGGAGATCTGCGAGGAGTTGGCGGCCGTGACGACGCCGTCCGGCTTGAACGACGGCGCCAGCGCCGCCATCTTCTCCCGGTTCACCGGCACCCGCACGCCCTCGTCGGTGGCGAACGCCGACCCGTCGGGGAGCGTCAGGGGCACGATCTCGCGCGCGAACCGGCCGTCGGCGATCGCGCGGCCGGCCTTCTCGTGGCTCCGCGCCGCGAAGTCATCCAGCTCCTCGCGCTTGAGCCCCCACGTCTCGGCCACGATCTCCGCGGAGATCCCCTGCGGGACGATGGTGAAGCGCTCCTGGAGCTTCGGGGACAGCGGCCCCTCGCCCGGCCCCATCGCGTTCGAGCCCATCGGCACGCGCGTCATGTGCTCGACGCCGCCGGCGATGACGCAGTCGTACTGCCCGGCCATCACGCCCATGGCGGCGAAGTTCGCGGCCTGCTGGCCCGAGCCGCACATGCGGTCGAGCGTCGTGCCGCAGACGTCGAGCGGGAAGCCGGCGATGAGCGCGGCGTTGCGCGCGATGTTGAAGCCCTGCTCGCCGAGCTGGTCCACGCAGCCGAGGATCACGTCCTCGACCTCGGTCGGATCGAGCCTCACGCTCGCGACGAGCTGCCGGAGGACGTGGGCGGCGAGGTCGTCCGGACGGACGCCCGCGAGCCGGCCTCCCTTCTTGCCCACGGCGCTGCGCACGGCTCCGACGATGACGGCGTCTCTCATGACGGTCTCCTTCAGCCAACTGAACGCCCGTTCATGCTACCGGGCCGCTCTGACGTACGCAACAGGCAGACCGAACCGTCCCCTCGGTCTCGTCCCGGAAATACCTGCGGCCCGCATCGACACGACTGATAGATGCAGCGAGCGGTAGTCTCACGTGTCAGTCCCAGGCTCGGGGTCGCGCGGCGTTCCCGGGAGAGTTGACTTTCGGGCCTACAAGTCGTCTACTGACTTCGTAGCCGCTGACGACCGCGAACTGGATCTCGCTGCTGCCTTGGGCGCGGAGCGCGAGGCCTCGACTCAGATCCTCTCGCTCTACATCCCGAACAAGGACCGCCACGGGCGGCCCATCAAGACGGTGCGGTGGATTCGAGAGGCGCAGGAGATCCTGACTAGGGTTGGAGAGGGCTACACCACGACCCCGCCTCACGACGGCGGCTGGGAAACCGCGAGCGGACAGCTCCGGCGCGAGAAAACGGTAATCGTGTACACGTACGTAAAGCCAGAGCGGTTGCTCGCGCACGTCAGCGCGCTGCGTCAGTTTCTGCATCGTTTCGGTCGGGAGACGAACCAGGAAGTTGTCGTGGCCGAACTGAGCGGTGCTGAGGGTTCGTGGTTCTTCCGCATCAAGGAGTACGACGAGTGACGGAGGCCTATATGGCAGCCAAACTGAAAATCACGAGCCGCTCTGTTCGCACGATTCGGCATGCGGGCACCGCCGCCCGGTCAGTAGGTCCCGAGGCGATTGCCAAAGCGCTCGGCGCCGAGATCGTATCGAGGCACAATGTTCACGGCGCCCCGATTAGCTTGCACGCCTTGCGGCGAGAGCTAGAGAGCAGGGTTCGCTCAACGGGCGGGCGGCCGGCCCTCGAAGGAGCAACTAAGATCCAGAAGATTCCGTTGAAGCCTGAGGACTGGTCGAGACTCGAAGAGCTCGCCGGCGAGCTTTCACGGCAGGGCGTCTCGGCGACAGCTGGCCAGGTGGCAAGCGTCATGGTCCACAGCCAACTGGAGCGCCTTGCGCCATCAGCTCCGCGGCAGGCCCGAACCTCTCGGCGTGCCTGAGACCGATGGTGCGATGTCACGATTCTTCGTCGAAATAATCAAGCGGGTTAGCGAAAAAGAGGACGTCTTCACTGAGTGCCTGGCTGCCAGTTTGCGAGAAGATCGGGATCTGGCTCGGCGGTTCCTGCTCAAACTCTGCGGCGACCGGCTCGACGGCGTCGACGTCCGCACTGCCGCGATCGACGTTGCTACACAATGCTCCTTCCGAGTGGGTGCCGACGCGCCGGCATGCTGCGTAGATATGGTCCTTACGCTCGCTGCCACAACGAAGATCGGTGTCGAGAACAAGCTCTTCGCAGCAGAAGGCAGGGACCAAGCGGGGAATCGCGATCAACTGAGAACTTATCTGAGACTCGGCCTGAGCCGCATCGCATACATCAGGGCGCAGGAAGCTGACGTCGCAGACGACGTCCGTCACAACGCGCGGTACCTGACGCCGGCGGACCGGCAGCACTTCCTCTGGTCAGACTTCTACCTCGATGTAGAAGCGTGCGCCCGGCAAGGATCGCTACTGACAACGGCGCTGCTTGAGCTCTTCCTGCACTATGGTTTCGAGCCCGCGAAGCGCGAAATCGGCGACCTCAGGCATCCTGACAAGACGGTCGCCGAAGCGAATCGGCAAAACTTTGCCAAGCTTTGGGAGATTACGAAGGCCGAACTCTCGAAGCTGGGATGGAAACGCATCGGCTCCGGTTCGATCGCGGAATTGTACGTCGACGAAGGGTCTTCGGAGTTGATCAAGAAGGCGTGGATCGACCCGACCTGGGCGCGTGGCCTTCTGCGGGTGCGGCTAACGCCTCACGCCGGCAACGAGGCGAAAGTCGAAGAGGCTTTGCAGGGCGCCGTTCTCCCCCACCATGGCGATGTGGAGATCCAACGGGGCCGGGCAGCGGGCCGCGTTCGTGACCCCCAGTATGTCCAAGTGACGATCTCGCTGCGAAAGTTGCTTGGCGAAACCACTGAAGTCCAGATCATGAAGAAGCTGCTGGCAGAATTCGTTTCAGAGGTGTTTCGGGCCGCCAAGTAAGACCGCAAGAGGCGCAGCTCTGGGCGCTTAGCGTGGCGCTTGGGTCGCGCTGCCGCGCTGACGAAACTCGCTGGGGCCACCATCCGTTCGTGACGATGACAGGCACTCAGGTGATGTTCGGTCGACTCAGCTTGACGCGATGCGCATTTGCCGGGGTGCGCTCCACCGCCTCCGCGGCCTTGTCGAGCGGCGAGTCCTTCTCCTGGTGCTGGGCGAGCTGCAAGCGGATCTTGCCGGCTGGCCCGCGAGCACCTGCACTTGGCGCACCTGGGTGGTGAACCGCGGGTGACTCACGCGGAGCTTGCAGACCCCCTTCCTTCAGCATCTGGCGAGCCTGCCCATCCTTCGACACCAGCGTCTTCACCAGCGCGCCTCGGAGAGTGAGCACATCGATGGTCGCGTCGGCCAGCGGCCTGTCGGTACGGGCCTCGCGCACGATCGCCACCGCCTCGCCGCTGGTCGGCGGCGCCGGCCGCGAGCACAGGAACGAGTAGCGGTGACGCCGATCGAGGGGAAGCCGCGGGCTACGTCGCGCGCTTGACCTGGTCGGCGAGCTTGCAGAAGGCGCAGACCGTCCCGGTGGTGACCTGGCCGCAGCGCGCGCACTCGTTGAGCGCGACGGCCTCGGCGCGCTCGAAGGCGGCCCGCGCCTTGTCGAGGAAGCCGAACAGGAAGTTGTGCTTGGCGCCCGGCGAGGCGTCCTCCATCCGGTTGAGGATCTCCTTGTGGGCGATCGAGGTGGCGCCCTCGGCGAACGGGCACTCCTCGACGATGTAGTCGATGCCGCGCAGGAACGCGTAGGCCGCCGTCTCGCGCTCGGAGAGCCGGTAGAGCGGCTTCACGCGCCGCACGAGCTTCGGGTGCGTGGACGGCAGCGCCGGCGACTGGCGCGGCAGCGCGTCGGTCTGCCAGTGCATGACCGAGCCGAAGAGCGTCGCCGCCTCGTCGTCGAGGTTGTGGCCGGTGGCGACGACCGGCATGCCGTGCTCGAGCGCGGCGCGATTCATGAGGTAGCGCTTGGAGAGGCCGCAGCCCGAGCACGGCGGCCGGCGCGTCACCGCCTGGATGACCGGCACCGGCGCGCCCACCGCCTCGGCCACCGGCACCACGAGCAGCGGTGCGCCGCGCGCCGCCGCGAACGCCTCGCACTTGGCGCGAGACTCCACGGAGTAGTCGAAGATACCGAGGTCGAGGTAGAGCCCGGTCGTCTGGTAGCCCTCCCCGAGCAGCACGTCCCAGAGCGCGAGCGAGTCCTTGCCGCCCGACACCGCGACCAGCACGCGCTCGTCGCGCCCGAACATGCGGTGCTTGCGGACGGCCTCGCGCACCTGGTTGCGGAAGAACTCCAGGAAGTCCGGCGCGCAGAACGCGGCGTTGTGGCGGCGCAGCTCGAGGACCGCGACGTCCCCGCACTTGCGGCACTTCATTCCCGGCCGCCGGACATCACCGGGCGCAGCTCGATCGTCTCGTCGTCGCGGACGATTTGATCGGCGGTGACCAGCGCGTCGCCACGGATCACCAGCACGGTCTCGGGGAGAATGTCGAGCTCGCGCAGCACGTCCTTCACCCGGCGGTTGCCCGCCACCTCGACCTCGCGGCGCGGATTGCGCAACACGACCTTCATCAGCGGATGAGTATACCCCCATTCCCCCCGGCGACCGCGCGTGGTAGATTCCCCCAACCACACAAGGAGGCGATCCATGCTCCGTCTTGCTCTCGGCGCGCTCCTGCTCGCCTGTCTCGCGGCGCCCGCGGCCGCCGAGTACCCCGAACGGCCGGTGACGATGATGACCGGCTACCCGGCCGGCGGCATGGTGGACATCACGGCCCGGCCGCTCGTCGAGGGGATGAAGAAGAAGTTTCCGAAGGGCCTCGCCATCGTGAACCGGCCCGGCGCGGGCGGCTCGATCGCGGTCGCGGAGGTGGCGCAGGCCAAGCCCGACGGCTACACGATCATCCTCACGCCGCTCTCGACGCTCGTCATCCACCCGCAGATGAACGACCTCCCCTACAAGACGCCCGACGACTACGAGCCCATCGTCAACGTGATCGCCTACTACCCGCTGCTCGCGGTGAAGGCCGACGCGCCGTGGAAGACGGCCCAGGAGTTCGTCGCCGCCGCCAAGGCGAGCCCCGGCAAGCTCCGCGTCGGGAGCCCCGGCGAGGGCACCTCGAGCCACCTGAACCTCGAGGAGCTGATGCGCGTGGCCGCCTTCAAGGTGACCCACGTGCCCTTCTCGGGCTGGGGCGAGTCGAGCCCCGCGCTGCTCGGCGGCCACGTGGAGGCCATCGTCGCCCAGCCGGGCGAGGTGAAGCCCCAGGCCGACGCCAGGAAGATGCGCGCCCTCGCCGTGTTCCAGAAGAAGCGCCACGAGTACTTCCCTGACGCGCCGACGGCCACTGAGCTCGGCTGGGAGGTGTCCAACGGCGTCTGGTTCCTCCTCGTCGCGCCCAAGGGCACGCCGGCGCCGGTCGTCAAGTACATCCACGACGCCGCCAGGGCGTCGATGGAGGAGGCGCTGTTCGTGAACGCGATGAAGCTCCGCGGCGTGGACGTGGACTACCGGCCGGGCGACAAGCTGCGCGCCGACCTGTGGCGGGAGTACAAGCTGCACACCGAGATCCTGAAGCGCATCGGCACGCTCAAGAAATGACGCGCCTCGGCCTCGCGGCGGTCCTCTGGCTGGCGGCGGCGGTGCCCGCCGCCGCCCAGTATCCGGAACGGCCGGTCACGCTGATCTGTCCCTTCCCCGCCGGCGGCGCGATGGACATGGTCGCGCGCAACCTCGGCGAGGCCATGAAGAAGACGTTCCCGAAGCCGGTCGTCGTCGTGAACCGCCCGGGCGCCGCCGGCACGATCGGCAACGCCGAGGTGGTGCAGGCCCGGCCCGACGGCTACACGATCGGCATCAGCGCGGTCGCCGTGCTGACCGTGCAGCCGCACCTCACCGACCTCCCGTACAAGGGCCCCGACACCTACGCGCCGATCATCAAGCTCGTGAACCTGGCGATCGTCCTCGCGGTGCGGAGCGACGCGCCGTGGAAGAGCGCGCGGGACCTCCTCGGCGCCGCCAAGGCGAGCCCCGGGAAGCTGCGCGTCTCGACGCCCGGCGTCGGGACGATCCTGCACCTGAACCTCGAGGACCTCAAGACGCGCGCCGGCGTGGACCTCACCCACGTGCCGTTCGCCGGCAACGCCGAGGCGCTGCCGGCGCTGCTCGGCGGCCACGTCGAGGCCTCGATGGTGCACCCCTCGGAGATCCTGCCGCACGTCCAGGCCGGCAAGGCGCGGGTGCTCCTGGCCTTCGAGCCGAAACGCCTCGCGCTCTATCCCGACGCGCCGACCGCGCGCGAGCTCGGCTTCGAGATCACGAACGGGGTGTACTACCTCCTGATCGCGCCGAAGGGCACGCCGCCCGCGGCCGTGCAGGCGCTCCACGACGCCGCCCGCCGCGCGCAGGCGGATCCGGCGTTCGTCGCGATGGCCAGGACCCGCGGATTCGACATCGACTACCTCGGGCCCGAGGGCATGGCGGCGCAGCTTCGCGAGTCCTTCCGGAACAACGAGGAGCTGGTGAAGCGCCTCGGGCTCCGGAAGTAGATGGCCGAGCGGCTCGTCGCCCTCCTCGCGGTCGTCGCGAGCGGCGCCTACCTCGCCCTGTCCTTCGGCTTCGCCCTCGGCACGACCGGCCGGCCGGGCCCCGGCTTCTTCCCGGTGGCGGTCGGCGCGTTCCTCTGCGCGGTCGCCGCCGTCTTCACCGTGCTCGCCTGGCGCCGGCCGCGCGGGGCCGCGGCGGCGCCCGCCGGCGACTCCGCGATGGACGCGGCCGGCGCGCGGGGGCGGGTCGCGGCGATGGCCGGCGGGCTCGCCGCGTTCGTCCTGCTCCTGCCGTGGCTCGGCTATGCCGTCGTGTCCTTCGGCCTGGTCGCGCTCCTGCTGCGGCGGCTCGGCGGCATGCGCTGGACGCTCACGCTGGCGACGGCCCTCCTGAGCGCGGCCGGCTCCTACTACGTCTTCGCCGTGCTCCTCTCCGTCCCGCTCCCCAGGGGCCTCTTCGCCGACTGATGGGACCACTCGAGGGGCTCGCGTTCGGGCTCGGCATCGCCGTCACGCCCGTCAACCTCCTCGCGTGCTTCGTCGGCGTCCTGATCGGCACGATCGTCGGCGTGCTGCCCGGCATCGGGCCCGTCGGCGCCATGGCCCTGCTCCTGCCCTCCACGTTCGCGCTCAACCCGGCGACCGGGCTCATCATGCTCGCCGGCATCTACTACGGCTCGATGTACGGCGGCTCGACGACGTCCATCCTCGTCAACGTCCCGGGCGAGGCGGCCTCGGTCGTCACCGCGATCGACGGCTACCAGATGGCGCGGAAGGGGCGCGCGGGCGCCGCGCTGACCGTCTCAGCCGCCGGCTCGTTCGTCGCCGGCACGGTGGGCGTCTTCGGCATCGTGCTGCTCGGCACCTGGCTCGCCGACCTCGCGCTGCGCTTCGGGCCGCCCGAGTACTTCGCGCTCACCGTCACGGGCCTCATGGTGCTCTCGCGGCTGTCCGGGGGCTCCGTGCTCCAGGCGTTCCTCATGGTCGGGCTCGGGCTCGCCATCGGCACGGTCGGCATGGAGCCGATCTCGGGCGTGCGGCGCTTCACGTTCGGCTCGATCCAGCTCTCGCAGGGGATCGAGCTGGTCCCGGTGATCATGGGCCTCTACGGGGTCGCCGAGATCCTGGTGCTCGCCGAGCAGGGCATGAAGACCGGGGCCATCTCGAAGGTGCGGCTGCGCGACCTCTTCCCGACGCGCGCCGAGTGGCGGCAGTCCTCGGCGCCGATCGCGCGCGGCTCCGTCGTCGGCTTCCTCACGGGCCTGGTGCCCGGGCCGTCGACCGTGCTGGCGACGTTCATCGCCTACGCGCTCGAGCGGCGGGTGTCGACGACGCCCGAGCGCTTCGGCACCGGCGCGATCGAGGGCGTGGCGGGGCCCGAGGCCGCCAACAACGGCGCCACCGCGGGGGCGATGGTGCCGCTCCTCTCGCTCGGCATCCCGTTCTCGCCGGCCACGGCCATCCTGCTCGGCGCGTTCGTCATCCACGGGCTCACCCCCGGGCCGCTGCTGGTGAGCCAGCGCCCCGAGGTCTTCTGGGGCGTCGTGGCCAGCATGTACATCGGCAACCTGATGCTCCTGGTCCTCAACCTGCCGCTCGTCGGCGTGTTCGTGAGCGTGCTGCGGATGCCGCAGCACGTGCTGTCCACCATGGTCCTGCTCCTCTGCCTCGTCGGCGCCTACAGCCTCAACAACAGCATGCTCGACCTGTGGGTGCTGGTCGGCTTCGGCCTCTTCGGCTGGCTGCTGCGCAAGCTGGCGATCGACCCTTCGCCGCTCATCGTCGCGCTCGTCCTGGGCCCGCTGATGGAGAAGACCCTGCGCCAGTCGCTGTTCATGACGCGCGGCAACGTCCTCGACATCGTCACCCGCCCGCTCACGCTCGGGCTCCTGCTCGTCGGCGTCCTGGTCCTGGCCGGCCCGCCGCTCGCCCGCCGGCTCCGCCGGCCGCGCTAGCTTCGGCAGCTACTTCGCCGACGCGAGGACCATCGGGCCGGTCGGCGCCGGCACGCCGCCCTCGGGCTCGAGGGTGACGGCGAAGACCTTGACCGGCGGGCCGCCCGCCACCGGCTCCACGCGGCGGGAGCCGCGGCCCTGGGCGTCCACCTGGAAGAGCCCGGCCGGCTGCGGCGCGCCCTCGCCGATCGTCCAGAGCTCGTAGGCCTTCCCCTCGGGCGCGCGCGGCAGGTTGGCGACGAAGAGGTGGCCGCCCGCGACCGCGTGCCAGACCACCCGCCCCGTCGCCGCCGCGCTCGGCCCGAGGCCGCGGAGCGACACGACCTGCGTCGCCGGGTCGCGCAGCAGCTCCACCGCGCTCCGGTAGACGCCGATCTGGTCGCGCAGCACGGCGACGTCGCGCTGGAGCTGTTCGCGGATTCGGATCGTCTCGCGCGCCATCTGGCCCAGGCGCGCCTCGTAGCGCGCGGCGACGAACCCGCCCGTGAACGCGGCGACCGCGATCACCGCGACGGCGGCCGCCACCCACCCGACCCACGGGCTGCGTCGGGCGGTGAGCGTCTGGTAGACGTCGTGGCTCATGGCGTGACCCTCACACTCTGACATGACTGCGGCCCGCCCCCCAAGGGCGGATCCGCGCGGTACACTCGGCCGGTGAGCAACCTCTTCGACGGCCTGCCGCGCGCCCTGCCGGCCGAGCGCGTGGACGTGCTCGTCGAGACGCCCGCCTTCAGGCTCGAGCGCATCGTCTCGACGGGCCACGCGACGCCGGCGGGCGAGTGGCTCGCCCAGGAGCGTGACGAGTGGGTGCTGGTGCTGAGTGGTGGCGCGGGGCTTCACTGCGAGGGCGAGGCCGAGCCGCGCGTGCTGCGTCCGGGTGACCACGCCGTCATTCCGGCCCGCCGGCGCCACCGCGTGGAGTGGACGGACCCGGCGGAGCCCACCGTGTGGCTCGCGCTCCACTATTCCGCGCGGTGATCCGCCGGTATCCCAGGCTCCCGCGCGCGCTTCTTCACCGCCGGGCGAACGGCGACGCCGCCGGCATGGGCGCCCGCGGCTGCCGCACGGTCACGGTCAGCTCGTAGGTCACGATCTCGTCGGGCTCGGGATTGAAGAGCGCGACCCAGGCGCCGGCGTGCTCCCGGCCGAGCCCCGGCAGCGACACGCCCGTCGTCGGCAGCAGCTTGGGCTCCGAGCGCACCAGCAGGCTCGTCCTCAGCGTGATGTACCACGCGCGGTCCGAGGGCTGGCCGTCCGCGGCGAGCCGGATCTCCAGGTCGCGCGGCGTCTTCAGCTCGCCGGGCTTCACGTAGAAGAAGCGCGTGGTCAGCGGCTGCAGCGTCACGTCGAAGTGCCGCTCGGCGGCGCGGTCCTTCGGCTCGGTCAGCCGCTCCGCGCGCTCCTGCGTCTCGCCGATGGCCGGCGTCGGGCGCGTGACGACCACCGTCGCGTCCTCGTGCTCGACCACGCCGCCGTCGGCCCACACACCCGGGTTCGGGATGGCGGTGCCGACGATGTCGCGCACGAACGCGGGGTAGGTCGCACGCAAGCGGCCGCCGTCCACGAGCAGCTCGTAGAGCTTCGGCCCGAGCACCCGCGGCTCCAGCGCGCCGCCGGCCGCGTCGACCGCCCGGTCGACGACCGTGCGCGTGAACCGGGGCGACTGGTTCTCGATGTGCTCGACGAGGAGGAAATAGCCGCCGGCCAGCTGCCCGTCGTCGTAGTCCACGCTCGCCCGCACGTGCACGCTCAGGAGGTACGGATGCTTCGCCAGCTCCCCGCGGAGCGCGTGGGCCCAGCCGAGCCCCGACGGCTTCCACTGGCTCCAGGCGGCGTACGCGCCGGCCCACCAGCGCACGCCGGCGACGCGCGGGTCGGGCGGCAGCGGCGCCAGCTGCGTCTGGACGGCGGAGGCGCGCGGGGGCGCGAGGGCCGGGGCGGGCTCGGGCTTCTTCGCGGCCGGGGCGGGCTCGGGCTTCACCGGAGCGCCGGCGGAGAGCCGGCCCCGGGCCACCGCGGTCACCAGCGGCCGGCCGAACGCGCGCGCGACGCCGGCGTCGAGCTGGGCCCAGCGCTCCTCGTCGAGCTTGTCCCGCTCGGTGACCAGGGCGAGCAGGCTCTCGAACGGCAGGATCGCCTCCTGGACCTGTTTCGCGCTGGTGCCCCGGCGCTCGGTCAGCGTCCGCGAGAGCAACAGCCGGAACTCGCCGGCCTTCGCCTGGCATTCGATGAGCGGCCCGAACGCCGGGTCGTCCAGGTGGGTCAGCGCGATCACCCGGTTCAGCACGGCGAGCGCGCGCTGGACGGCGGCCGTGAGCGCCGCGGCCTCTTCTTCTCCCTTGGCGGCCGCCGCCTCGCCCCCGGCCTGCGCACCGGCGTCGGGCGGGCGCCAGATCACCTCGCAGAGCCGCTTGGCCTCCGGAAACCCCTTCAGCTCGTGGAGCCCGCGGTCCACGTACTCGACCGCCTCGATCCGGCCGGCCACGTGCCGCGTCGTCTCCGCGACGAGGATCTGGCCCGGACCGGCCGACGCGCAGATGCGGGCCGTCAGGTTCACCATGCTGCCGAAGTAGTCGCCGCCCTCCTGGATGGGCTCGCCGGTGTTGATGCCGATGCCGATCGCGATGCGGGGCCCGGCCTGGTTCTCATCCGACTCGGTGATGGCCCGCTGGATCGCGATCGCGCACTGGATGGCGCCGCGGGCCGTCTTGAAGGCGACCATGAAGCTGTCGCCCTGCGTCTTGACGACCACGCCGCCGAACGCCTCGATCTCCTTGCGGACGATCGCGTTGTGCTCGCGCAGGATCCGGTAGGCCGCCTCGTCGCCGAATTGCTCCGTGTAGTCCGTGAACCCCCGGATGTCGCTGAAGAAGATGGTGACGGTGCCGCCGAACGGCACCGGCGTGTCCGGAGGGGCCTCGCGGGACTCCATCATCCGAAGATAGTAGCCGAAGAGGGTGCGCGGTGTCCCGTTACTGCCGCACGACGCGGCGGGCCTTCAGCTCCCAGCGCGGCAGGCTCCGGGGCGGCACCGCGGCGACCTGGAGCCGGATGCCGAGGGCCTCGCGGAAGGCCTCCTGGAGGGGACGCACGCCCGCGGGGTCGTCGAGCTCCACCAGTACGCGCACCTCGTCCAGCTCGCCGTCGCGGAACACCTCGATCTGGAACTCGTCGATCGCCGGGAAGCGCCGCACGACGCCCTCGATCACGGCGGGGAACACGTTGATGCCGCGGACGATCAGCATGTCGTCGAGCCGGCCGAGGATCCCGCCCTCGAGCCGCAGGAACGTGCGGCCGCACGGACACGGTCCGCCGGCGACGCGGACCCGGTCGCCGGTGCGGTAGCGCACGGCCGGCGAGCAGATGCGGCCGAGGTTGGTCAGCACGAGCTCCCCTTCCCGGGCGGGGGCGCCCGTGGCGGGGTCGATCACCTCGGCGATGAACTCCGACTCGTTGACGTGGAGCCCGGCCTGCTCGGCGCACTCGTAGGCGTAGGCGCCGACCTCCGTCATGCCGGCGTGGTCGAACGCGCGGGCCCCCCACCCGTCCTCGATGCGGGCGCGCACCGCGGGGATCCCGGCGCCGGGCTCGCCCGCGTGGACGGTCGTCCGCACGGTGCTCGTCCGGAGGTCCATCCCGCGCTCGCGCGCGACCTCGACGAGGTGGAGCGCGTAGGACGGCGTGCAGACGAGGACGGTGGCGCCGAGGGCCGTCATCCAGGCCAGGCGCGTGGGCGAGTCCGCGCCGCCGCCGGGAATCGCCATCGCCCCGAGGGCGCGCGCGCCCTCGAGGGCGCCCCAGAAGCCCACGAAGAGCCCGAAGGAAAACGGCAGGAAGACGCGGTCGCCCGCGGTCACGCCCGCGCCGGCGAGCACCATGCCCCAGCAGCGCCCCCACCACTCCCACGCCTCGGGCGTCTCGAGCCAGCGGATGGGCGGCCCGGTCGTGCCGGAGGTCTGGTGCACGCGCACGTAGCGCTCGAGCGGGTACGTCAGGTTGGTGCCGAAGGGCGGGTGCGCGGCCTGGTCCTCGGCCAGCTCGCGCTTCAGGGTGAACGGCAGGCGCCGGAAATCGTCCCAGCCGCGCAGGTCGTCCACCGAGCGCACGCCCGCGGCGCGCCACCGCGCGCCGACGAACGGGTTGGAGGCGAGCACCTCGCGCGCCATCGCCTGGAAGCGCCGCCATTGGTGCGCCGCGAGCGTCTCGGGCGCGAGCGCCTCCAGCGCGCGATCGAACACGGGCGGGCCCCCGGCGCTCAGGCCCGGAGCTTGAACCGCTGGATCTTGCCGGTCGCCGTCTTGGGCAGCTCGCCGGTGAACTCGATCCAGCGCGGGTACTTGTACGGGGCGATCTTGTCCTTGACGAACCCCTTCAGCTCGTCGGCCAGCGCGTCGGAGGCCTTCCACGGCTCCTTGAGCACGACGAAGGCCTGGGGCTTGACGAGCCGGTCGGTGTCCTCCCGGCCGACCACGGCGGCCTCGAGCACCGCGGGGTGCTTGATCAGCGTGGCCTCCACCTCGACGGGCGAGACCCAGATGCCGCCGACCTTCAGCATGTCGTCCGAGCGGCCGCAGTACCAGAAGTAGCCGTCCGCGTCCTGGTAGTACTTGTCGCCGGTCTGGATCCAGGGCCCGAAGAGCGTCTCCTTGGTCTTCTCGTGCTTGTTCCAGTAGTAGGCCATGGTCGAGTCGCCCTTGACGCGCAGGTTCCCGATCTCGCCCTGCGGCACGGGCCGGCCCTCGTCGTCCACGATGGCGAGCTCGTAGCCCGGCACCGGCAGCCCCGAGGAGCCGGGGCGCGCCTGACCCGGCCGGTTCGAGCTGAAGATGTGGCCGATCTCCGTCGTGCCGATGCCGTCGATGATCTCGACGCCGAAGCGCTCCCGCCAGCGCGTGTAGATCTCCTCCGGCAGCGCCTCGCCGGCCGAGACGCACAGCCGGAGGGACGAGGTGTCGAAGCGCGCCTCGGCCTCCTTCACCGCGAGCATCGCGGCGTAGAGCGTCGGCACGCCGAAGAAGATCGTCGGCCGGTAGCGGGCGATGATCTCGAACACGCCCTCCGGCGTCGGCCGGTGCGGGGACAGGACGCTCTGCGCGCCCACGCCCAGCGGGAAGTAGCCGGCGTTGCCGAGCCCGTAGGCGAAGAAGAGCTTGGCGGCGGAGAACACGCGATCGGTCGGCCGGATGCCGAGCACCTGCCGGCCGTAGGTCTCGCAGCAGACGTAGATGTCGTGCTGGAGGTGGACCGCGCCCTTCGGGAAGCCGGTCGAGCCCGACGAGTAGAGCCAGAAGGCCGCGTCGTCGCGCGAGGTGGCCGCCGGCTCGAGCGCCGCCGAGGCGCGCGCGATCCGGTCCTCCCACGACATGAACTGGCCGGGGCTCCCGCCCGCGATCAGCACGTGCGTCACGTACTTCGCCTCGACGAGCGCCGGCGCCGCCTCGGCCAGGAGCGGCGCGGAGACGACGGCCACCCTGGCGCGGCTGTCGTTGAGGAAGTAGAGGTAGTCGGCGCTGCGCATCATCGTGTTGACCGGGACCGGCACGGCGCCCATCTTGATCGCGCCCCAGAACGTGCCGAGGAACTCGGGCGCGTCGAGGCAGATCATCAGCACCCGGTCCTCCAGCCCGACGCCCAGCTCGAGGAGGGCGTTGCCGGTGCGGTTGGCCAGCTCCTGCAGGTCGGCGTAGGTCAGCGTGCGGTCCTCGTAGAGGAAGGCGGGGGCGGCGCCCCGCCCCTCGGCGACGTGGCGGTCCACGAGGTGCGCGGCGATGTTGAACTGCGCGGGCAGGACGTCGGCGGCGTTCATCGGCGCTCTCGCTTGCGCGCGGTGGCGCGCGGACGCGCCGCCGCCGGCCGCGGCCGACGGACCGCCATCGCCTCGATCTCGACCCGCAGCTCCGGCCGCACGAGGCGGCTCACGACCAGGAGCGTGTTGGGCGGCCAGGCCTTGTCAGGGAAGTACCCCGGGAAGACCTCCTGCCGGGCTCTCATGAAGCCGGGGATGTCCTCGGCGCTCGTGAGGAACGTCTGCAGCCGCACGACGTCGCGCCACCGGCAGCCGCCGGCCTCCAGCACGGCGCCCACGTTCTCGAGCGCCTGCCTCGTCTGGCTCCCCACGTCGGCGCCGGCCAGGCCCCCGTCCGCGCGCAACCCGACCTGCCCGGCCACCACGACGATCTCGCCGCCCGGCGCCACCATGCCGTGCGAGTACATCCCGATCGGCGCGCCTAGTGCTTTCGGCTGAATGACCCTGGGCATCTTCGTCTCCTCGCGAATCGTCCGCAGATTCTACTCGTCGGCCGATGCCATCGACAATAGCGCGGACCGTTCAGCAACCAACGCATGGCGATGGGCCGGCGTCATCCGTGACCGACGCGCTGCGTGAGCTTTCAGTCCCCTCCGTTCGTCGCTCGAGCGCCTCCACGGACGCGCCGGTCATGCAGATATTCCCTTGAAATCTTGCAGCGTCGCTGCAAATACTACGGGCATGGGCTTCCATCCCCGCCGTCTACTCGGCCTGCTCCGGGCCCGCCTGGCCGCCCGGCCGATCACGGTTCTGACTGGCGCGCGCCAGACGGGCAAGACGACGATCGTCCGTGACCTCCTGCCGGCGGGCGGTGACCTGCCGAGCGTCTACTTCTCGCTCGACGATCCCGACGAGCGCCTGCGCTTGGCCGCCGATCCCGTGCGCCGCCTCGATCACGGCACGCGCATCGTCGTGTTGGACGAGATCCAGAAGCAGCCCGCCCTGCTCGACGCGGTGAAGCTGCTCGCCGACCGCGGCGATGGGCGGCGCTTTCTGCTGCTCGGCTCGGCGCAGGTGCTCCTGCTCCGGCAGGTCCGCGAAACGCTCGCGGGCCGCGCCGCGCTGCTCGAGCTGTGGCCGCTCGGGCTGGTGGAGCGCGTCGAAGGCCAGGAGGTGCCTTTGTCCGGTCTCGATCAGATCTGGCGTGAGGGCGAGGCCGCCGTGCGCCGCATGGCCGAGTCGCCGCCCAGCGCGGGCGACGCCCGCGTCTGGCGCGGGCACGCCGAGGAGCATTTCCTCTGGGGCGGCTATCCGGCCCTCGAGCCGCTGCCGCCCGAGGAGCGCCGCGCCTGGCTGCGCGATTTCCGGCGCACGTACCTCGAGCGCGACCTGGCCGACCTCGGCCGCG
>JACPCH010000265.1 GCA_016179875.1 Candidatus Rokuibacteriota bacterium
GGTCCCGACCGCGCTCTACAAGGAGGCGCTGGCGCTGCTCGAGCTGAAGCAGCCGGCGATCGCCCAGGCGCGGCTCCAGTACCTCGTGGACAATTTCCCCCAGGCGGAAGAGACGCCGCTCGCGCGCGAGCGGCTCGCCTCACTGAAGACGCGCTGATTTAGCGCTTCGAGGGCGCGAAAGAACCCGGCCCGCACGCTCCGAGCGCGTGAACGAATCGGGCGCGCGGCGTCCCGGTGGGGGGTGTCGGGGGGAGCGGCGTCGCTCCCCCCGACCTCAATCAGTCATCCAGCCCGAACACCCACACGACGGCGAGGTCCTTCTCGTGCGGCGCGTAGACCATGACGCTCGCCAGCGGGTGGTCGGTGTCGGCGGAGCTGACGAAGACGGACGGCTCGCCCGTGACGGGCGCCAGCGTGTACTGCCAGAGCGTGACCGAGGCGAGCACCGCGGCGACGAGCCCGCCGCCGAGCGCCCACCGCGGCTGCCACCGGCGCCGCGCGCGGGCCGGCGGGACCGCGCGGCGGCCATCCTCGATGCCGCGGACGACGCCGGGCCAGAAACCCGTCCAGTCGGGCTCAGCGACCGCGGCCGCGGGCGCCAGGGCGCGCTGCAGCGCCCCCCGCAGGCGGCGCAACTCCTCGGCCTCCCGCTGGCAGGCCGGGCAGCCCGTGACATGGGCGGCGACCGTGCGGACCCGGGGCTCGTCGAGGGCGCCGTCGAGCCAGGCGCCAATACGCCGGCGGGTGAACAGGCAGGTCAGCATGCCCGTTGGACGGACCGCCCCGGGGCCCGTATTCTCATGACGCCATGATACCGGAACGGGCCGTCACCCTGACGGTCGGGGGTGGCGTCACCCTCGAGGCCCGGCTCGCCCTGCCGCCCGTGGCGCCAGCCGGGGTCGTGATCTGCCACCCCCATCCGCTGTACGGCGGCGACATGGACAACCCCGTGGTGGAGCGCGCGGCCCAGGCGGCGGGCGCCCTCGGCCTCGCCACCCTGCGCTTCAACTTCCGCGGCGTCGGCGCCTCCACCGGCAGCCACGACAACGGCCAGGGCGAGGCCGACGACGTCGAGGCCGCGATGGCCGAGCTGGCTGGCGCGACCGGGCGCGTGGCGCTCGCGGGCTACTCGTTCGGCGCCGCGGTGGTCGCGTGGGTCGCGGCGGCCCGGCACGACGTCGTCGGGCTCGCCCTCATCGCGCCGCCGCTGGCCATGCACCCGCTGCCGACGCTCGACGCGTTCGCGGGGCCGCTGCTCGTCGTGGCGGGCGACGCCGACGAGTACTGCCCCCGCGAGCACCTGGAGCGCCTGCGGGCGGAGCTGCCGCGCGCCCGGGTGGAGCGCATCGCCGGCGCGAACCATTTCTTCTTCGGCAAGCTCTTCCCGCTGGGCGAGGCGATCGGCGACTGGGCGCGGCGCCTGCTGCCGGCGGCCGGGCCGCGCTAGTAATCTTACCCTCGTAGTTCTCCTCGCTCCTCATCTCGCTGAGTGCGTGGGGCTGTGGGGGCCTACGACCGAATTGACCGCGACGGGCGACACGACTCAGCCGTGGAATCCTCCTCTGAAGGCTGTCCAGTCTCTGGAGGAGAGCGAAGTAACGAAGAAGGAGAAGATCGCGTCCACCGAGGAAGCGCTGCGATCGATGAAGACCCTTCGGTCCATTCCTACCCGGAGGAGGGGCTAGGAGTTTGGGTTCTTCCGGGTTTGGAGTGGGTCACGTCTGGAGCGACGGAGCCGACGTCTGGCTCCGAGGGCGTCACGCCGAGACGCCCGGGCAGCGTCGTGCGACGCGGCGCAGGCCGAATGCCCAGCACACGGGCCGGGGGGCCCGTGCGCGATTCCGCGAGGCATTTCGCTCTCGTCGGGAAGCCCCGGAGGTCTGATCGTGCCCCTGGCTCCCCTGAGCCCAACTGGGTAGCTGGGGCCCTCCAGTTCCCTGGGCCCCGGCAGAGCGACCTCCGATCACCCACTGAAAAGCCGGATGAACCGGAGTTTGAAAGGCCCGGGGCGGGCCGCTCACGGCAGCAAGCTTCCGGCGCCTCAGCGCCCGGAGTGTCGGGGCGGGTCGGGTCGCGACCGTCAGGAAGACTCAGGATGCGGAGCGCGGTCGACCACCCCGGCGTCTGCCCCGGGGGACGCCGTGCTCGGCCGCAGCGGCCGCGAAGGTGGTGGGCAGACGAGGGCGACAGCCCCCGGGGTGGAGCCTCTCCCCCTCGGGGTACACGCCTACGAGCCGGCGCGGGCCGCCGCACTGAGCACATCGGAGCCCGTCGATGGCGAACACGCGTGTGAGCAGCGCCGACCACGACAGGCCCGCCGACCGCGAAGACGGCGGGGAGCCAGCCCCGCGACCGGCCCGTCGCGGGCGACCTCGGCGGCGGCTTCGTGGTCGACAGCATCCTGGGGGCCGGGGATGATCTGCGAAGCAGGGGACGGGTCGCGTCGCGCGGCCCGTCACCCCGCGGCTGCCTGCCCGAGCGGCCGGACCTCGACTGCGGCGGAAGGAGGCGCGTCACGGCCGGCGCGGCAGCGCGGCGACGAAGCTCCCGCTGATTAATGTCTCGCCCTTCTGGTTCACGGCGTGGAGCTCGCCCGCGATCCGCGCCTCGCCGTCCTCCTCGAGCTTGCGCGTCACCTTGCCGGTGCAGACCACGTCGTCGCCCGGCCACGCCCGGGTGGCGAACCGCACCCGGTAGCGGCGCACGGCGGGGCGCCCGACAAAGCGCGTCACCACCCGGGAGAGGATGCCCGCGTTCAGCATGCCCATCGCGAAGACGGTCGGGTTGCCCGAGGCCTCGGCGAAGGTCTGGTCGTGGTGGATCGGGTTGAAGTCGCCCGAGGCGCCCGCGTAGCGGACGAAGTCCGTCCGCGTGAGCCCCTCGATTCGCATCTCGGGCAGCGCCTCCCCCTCCTTCACGTCCTCCCAGTAGCGCTTGACCGCCGGCATGGCGTCCCTCCCTCAGTCCTTCACGACCTGGCCGGTCTCGATCCCGACCTGGCGCGCGCGCGCCACCAGCTCGCCGCGCTGGGTCGTGAACTCGGTCTCCATCACCACGAAGGTCATCGTGCCGCCGCGCCTGCCCGGCTTCTCGTACATGTCGGCGACGCGCGTACGCGCGGTCAGCACGCCGCCGGCGTGGATGGGCCGGAGGAACTCGAACTCCTGCTCACCATGGAGCGTGCGCTTGAGGTCCATGGGCGGCCGCACCCGCCCGCGGCCGTCGTCCCAGTGGGCCATCGTCTGGAGGAACGTGACGGGCGGCATGATCCCGCCCGCCTCGCGCTT
The DNA here is from genome assembly GCA_016179875.1 of Candidatus Rokuibacteriota bacterium. GTDB lineage: Bacteria > Methylomirabilota > Methylomirabilia > Rokubacteriales > CSP1-6 > GWA2-73-35. The sequence continues at coordinate 3,288 of JACPCH010000265.1, forward strand.
GGCGTACTCCTCGTCGAAGTAGAGCGGGTCGGCGTCCTTGATGGCCCGGGCGAACTCGCGGATCTTCCCCCGCTCGACGTGCATCACCACCGGCTCGCCCGTCCTGCCGATCCAGCTCCGGTCGATGGGCATGGCCCTAGCCTCCCTGTCCGTTTCCGTCGCGTTCCGTCACCGCCGCCGCTCGAACGGCATCATCACCTTGTCGGGGACGGCCCAGCCGCGGTCGAGCGTGGTCATGGCGAGGATGCGGATGGCCAGGCGGGTGACCTTCCATATTCCCTCTTCGAGCCGGAACGCCCAGTCGTAGGTCCCCCAGCCGATGACCGAGCGGTCGCCGTCCTCCTGCGTCACGAACCAGTAGCTGAACGCCGTCGCCTGCCCGCCGTCGACGCGGATGTCCTCGTTGGCGTAATAGCGCCGTGGGCTGCCGAAGCGCTTCCAGTACCCCTCGAACGCGCGGAGGGCCCGGTCGCGCCCGCGCGCGTCGGCCCCCCACGGGTCGGTCGTCAGGTGGCAGTCCTCGGCGAAGATCTGCTCGAGCAGGTCCCGCCGCCGCTCGTCGATCCCGCGCGCATAGAGGCAGAGCGTGCGCCGCACGCCCTCCATCCGCCTCGAGGTCCGCCACGCGGCGCTCGAGCTCGGCGAGCCGCGTCTCCAGGCCGGCGTCGCTCATTTCGTGAGCCCCATCGTGCGCGGGAGCCAGAGCACGAGCTCGGGAAAGAGCATGATCACGGCGACGTTGATGAGCTGAACGTACAGGAACGGCACGATCCCGCGGAAGATCTCCGCCGTCGACACCTGGGGCACGGCGCCGCGGAGGACGTAGACGTTGAGCCCCACCGGCGGCGTGATGAGCGCGATCTCGATCATCTTCACCACGAGGATACCGAACCAGATCATGTCGAAGCCGAGCTTCTCCACGATGGGGCCGAAGATCGGGAGCGTCAGCGCCATCATGCCGATGGCGTCGAGGAAGCAGCCGAGGATCAGGTAGACGATCAGGAAGCCGATCAGGACCCACCAGCGCGACACCGGCAGCGACACGATGAAGTCGGTCGCGGTCTGCGTGAAGCCGGAGAAGGCGAGGAGCCGGCTGAAGATCAGCACACCGGCGATGATGATGAAGATCATCACGCTGACCTTGCCGGTATCGAGCAGCCCCTCTTTCAGCGTGTGACGGTTCAGGCGCCCGAGGCAGAGGGCGGTCAGGAACGTGCCGAAGGCCCCGATGCCGCCCGCCTCGGTCGGTGTGAACACGCCGAGGTAGATGCCGCCGAAGACGATGAAGAAGATCGTGAGGAAAGCCCAGTTGCCCGCCTTGAAGAGGGAGGCGGCCCGCCCCCCCCACCCGACCCGCTCGGCGGGCGGCGCCAGCGCCGGGTTCCGCCACGCGATCACATAGATCAGGACGGCGAAGGTGCCGGCCTCCATGAAGCCCGGGATGAAGCCGGCGATCAGGAGCGGACCGATCGAGGACTCGGTGAGGAGGCCGTACACGATCATGACCACGCTCGGCGGGA
>JACPCH010000266.1 GCA_016179875.1 Candidatus Rokuibacteriota bacterium
GCTCGCGGCGGGACTGCCCGACGGCACGCAGCTCCTGGCCGACGCCGGCAACAACACGTTCTACACGTCGCACTACTATCCACTGCGGCGGCACGATGCCTTCTACCTGGGCGGCGGCTGCGCCGCGATGGGCTGGTCCGTCGCGGCCTCCATCGGCGTCAAGCTCGCGCGCCCCGACCGTCCGGTCGTGGACGTCGCCGGCGACGGCGGCTTCATGATGAACGGTATGGAGCTCGAGACGGCCGCGGCACACGACGTGCCCGTGCTGTGGGTGATCCTCACCGATCGCGCGCTCGGCATGGTCAAGACGTTCCAGACGCTCTTCCGCGGCAAGGACTTCATCGGCTGCGAGTTCGGCGACGTGGAGCCCGCGCGCGTGGCCGAGGGGCTCGGCGTCCGCGGCCTGACGATCGAGCGGCTCGCCGAGCTCGAGCGGGCCGTCGCCGACTTCCTGGCCGGGCCGCGGCCGACGCTGCTCGACGTGCGGATCGACGGCGGCGAGGTGCCGCCCGGCATCATGGACCGACTCGGGAAATAAAAGGAGACCCTCATGCGCCGTACCGCCGCCCTCGGACTCGTCCTCGGCCTCCTGGCCGGGCTCGGCGCCGCCCCCGCCGCCGCGCAGACCACGCTCAAGATGGCGTTCGTCGCGCCGCCGCCCGTGTGGGGCCCGATCGCCGACCGCTACGCCCAGATCGTCGCGCAGAAGACCGGCGACCAGGTGAAGATCCAGTCCTTCGGCGGCGGCCAGCTCGGCAGCCTCCCGCAGAACTACGCGGGCTTCAAGACGGGCCAGATCGACATGATGCTCGCCGACTGCGGCTCGCTCTCCCTGGCCAAGGGCGGGAAGGACTTCAACATTCTCTTCGCGCCGTACGCCTTCCGCGACCAGCAGCACTTCCGCGCCTTCATGCGCTCGCCCCTCTTCAAGGAGATGATCGCGAAGAGCGAGGTGGAGGGCAGCTTCAAGTACGTCGGCTACGTCTCCGACCGCGCGCCGCGCCAGCTCTCGACGTCCAAGACGCGCGTGATGAAGCCCGAGGACATGAAGGGACTCAAGATCCGCGTGCCGGAGACGGTGACCATCACGCACACGTTCCGGGCCTGGGGCGCCGCGCCCACGCCCGTGGCGGCGGCCGAGCTGTACCTCGCGATGAAGCAGGGCGTGGTGGACGGCCAGGACAACGGCTTCGACGCGATCGCCCAGGCGAAATACTACGAGGTGCAGAAGTACGTGACGAAGATCGACTACGTGCAGAGCGGGCTCATGGTGCTCATCAGCGCCGACCGCTGGAGCCGGCTCGGCCCCGCCCAGCAGCAGGCGCTGCTGGAGGCGGCCGCCGAGACGGAGGCGTGGGCGAGCCCGATGACCAACGAGAGCGCCGCCAAGTCCATCGCCTTCCTCAAGCAGCAGGGGGTGGAGATCGTCGAGCCCGACCTGACGCCCTTCCGGAAGGCCGCCGCCGACGCGCTGGCGAAGTTCGACGGTGACCTGTGGTCGAAGGGCTTGCTGGAGAAGATCCAGGCCGTCAGGTGAAGCTCCTCGACCACGCGGTCGAGCTCCTGATCGGCCTGCTGCTCGTCGCGCTGGTGGTGACCGCGTTCGGCCAGGTCGTCGCCCGCTACGTCTTCAGCCGGCCGTTCACGTGGGTGCTGGAGGCGGACATCTTCCTCATGGTCTGGGCGACATTCCTGGCCGGCTACGTCGGCGTGCGGCGCGACTCGCACCTCCGGGTGGATTACTTCCTCGAGCGCATGACGCCCGCCCACCGGCGCCGGACAACGCTCGCGGCGCGCCTCCTGTCGATCGCGTTCGTCGCCGTGCTGGGGGTCAAGAGCTTCGACGTGATCGGCGCGATGGAGGGCATCGCCTTCACGTCCATTCCGCTGGGCCAGGCGCTCCTCTACTGGGCGCTGCCCGTCGGCAGCGCGCTCATGCTGATCGCGCTGGTCGAGGGGCTCGTCCGCGACTGGCCGAAGCGCGGCGCCTGAGTGGCGATCCTCCAGTTCGGCCTCCTCCTGGGCTCCTTCCTCCTCTTCCTCGGCCTCGGCGTGCCCGTCTTCTTCAGCATGGGCCTGGCCTCGCTGGTCTTCATCGTGTTCCAGGGCGGGAGCGTGCCCCTGAACGTGCTGGCCTCGTCGCTCGTGCAGGGGATCGACTCGTTCAGCTTCCTCGCGATCCCGTTCTTCTTCCTGGCGGGCGACCTGATGAACACCGGCGGCATCACGCGGCGCCTGCTGGCCTTCTCGGCCTCGCTCGTCGGCCACGTCCGCGGCGGGCTCTCCCACGTGGCGATCGTGGCGAGCATGATCTTCTCCGGCGTGTCGGGCTCGGCGGTGGCCGACGCGTCCGCCATCGGCTCGGTCATGATCCCGGCGATGAAGGCCGACCGCTACCCGCCGGCCTACGCCGCCGCCGTCGTCGCCTCGGCCGCGACGATGGGCCCGATCATCCCGCCGTCCATCGCCTTCGTGGTGTACGCGCTCCTGGCGGAGGTCTCGGTGGGCCGGCTCTTCCTGGCCGGCGTGCTCCCCGGCCTCCTCATGGGCGGCTACCTCATGCTGGCGGCCTGGCTCATCGCCCGGCGCCGCGGCTTCCCGCGCGCACCGCGCGCGCCGTTCCGGACGGTCCGCGCGGCGTTCGCCGGCGCCTCCCTGGCGCTCGTGATGCCGCTCATCATCATGGGCGGCATCGTCTTCGGCGTGGTGACGCCCACGGAGGCGGGGGCGGTCGCGGTCGTCTACGGCCTCGCGGTCGGCGTCTGCGTGTTCCGCGACCTCAAGCCGCGCGCGCTGTTCCGGATCTGCACGGACTCGATGATCAACGCCTGCACGATCCTCCTGATGATCGCCGCCGCCGGGACCTTCAGCTGGCTCGTCGCCAACATGAACCTGGGCGAGATGCTGGTGCGCTTCTTCACCGGGCTCACGACGAGCCGCTGGGTGATGCTGCTCATCATCAACGTGTTCTTCCTGGTCTGGGGGCTCGCCCTCGACATCATCGTCGGCATGGTCGTCATGGTGCCGCTGCTCGTCCCGGTGGCCAGCGCGTACGGGATCGACCCCGTCCAGTTCGGGGTCATCGTGACGCTGAATCTCCTGATCGGCGAGCTGACCCCGCCGTCGGGGGTCATCCTCTTCATCTCGGCGGGGATCGCCGGGGCGCGGCTCGAGGCGGTGTTCCGCGAGGCGGCGCCGTTCGCGCTCGCCCTCGTCGCGGTCCTGGCCCTCGTCACCTACGTGCCGGCGCTCACGCTCTGGCTGCCGGGCGTTCTCATGGGCCGGTAGGATGGCGCGGCGGGTCCTCGTACGGTACGGCACCGCCGCCGGCCTGGTCGCCGGGACGGTGCTGGTCGGGCTGTTCCTCTCGCGCTGGGGGGAGCTGAAGTTCCCGCTCCCGATGTTCTACCCCGCCGTCGTCGTGAGCGCGCGGCTCGGCGGGCTCGGACCCGGCGCGCTCGCGACGCTGCTCGGCGGCCTGGCCTGCGCCTACCTGTGGATTCCGCCGGCGTACTCGCCCCAGATCGGCGCCCCGCGCGACCTGCTGGCCCTCGCGGTGTTCGTGCTGGTGGGGCTGGTGACGAGCGCCGCGTGCGAGGTCGCGATCCGTGCGCGAGACCGGCTCGAGGCGCGCACGGCCGCGGTGCGCGAGCAGGCGCGCGAGCGGCGCCGGAACGAGAATTGACACGGCGGCGCCGGTCCGCGAGAATCGCCGCGGGCGCCCGCACATTCTTCGTGGGAGGGGACTGATGCTCCGGCACCGCGCGCTGGCCGCCCTCGCGGCTCTCCTGATGCTCCTCGTCGCCCGGGACGTCGCGGCGGGCCCGCCGACCGACCAGCTCCGCCGGAGCATCGAGCTCGTCCTCAAGGTTCTGCAGGACCCGGCGCTCAAGGCCGATGCCCGGACGAGGGAGCGCCGGGCGACGATCCGCACGATCGCCAACGAGATCTTCGACTTCACCGCGATCTCGCAACGGAGCCTCGGGCGCCACTGGCAGGGCCGGTCGCCGGCCGAGCGCGAGGAGTTCGTGCGGCTCTTCACTGACATCCTCGAGAAGTCCTACATCACCCGGATCGAGGGCTACTCGGGCGAGAAGATCGCCTACGTCGGCGAGCAACTCGACGGCGACCTGGCGACGGTCAAGACGAGGATCGTCACCCGGCAGGGCGGCGAGATCCCGGTCGACTACCGGATGTTCCTGAACGGCGCGCGCTGGCGCGCCTACGACGTGAACATCGAGGGCGTGAGCCTCATCGGCAACTACCGGGGCCAGTTCAACGCGATCGTGCAGAAGGCGTCGTTCCAGGAGCTGCTGGTGAAGCTCCGGGCCAAGCAGGAGGAGCCCGCCCCGGAGCGCCCGCGCGTCGAGCGGCCCGCCGTGCCCGGCGCCGCCGTGTCGCCGCCGGCCGGCCTGCCGCCGCGCCAGTCGCCCTAGCCGGCGCCGTCCGCCCATCGGCCGCCGATACGAGACTTGCCGGGCGCCCGCCTACGGGAGCTCGCGCGAGAGGTCCACGCGCTCCTGGAAAGGCCGGATGAGTCCGGTGATGGTCACGGTCGCCGTCTTGCTCGATTCGTCGAAGCTCAGAAACCCCTCGATGAAGACGATCTTGCTTTGCTCGAGCTCCTTCTGGAGTTCGGCTCCCGAGTACCGTGCCCGCAAGTTCTCGACAAGCTTCGGCGGCACCGTGCGGCCCAGCTCCTCGTAGGGGAAGCGCCACTGCTTCACAAGTCGCCCACGCCCCGCGGTGGTCGAGCGCACGACCAGGAAGAACTCGAAGCTGCGATCGCGCTCGGTCTGTCGAGCTGCGCGGGCCACCATTCCGCCGACGATCCACCACCCACCGCCTCCGAGTGTGCTCTGCTCAATGATAACGATGCCATAGCGTGTTCCACTGGCCTCGGCGGGCCCGGCGCGTATCTCATCGGGGCCGACGTATGTCGATTTCTCGCCGTCTACCCACCTTTCGTACTCGCCCGCCAGCATCCGCGCCTGCCAGATCGCATCGAGTGGTTCTCGTGGCGGCGCGATGTCGAGCAGACACCCTTGGAGGACGAGTGCGAGCGCAAGCACGAGCCACCGGATCCCAGGCGTCATTCGTAGTGTCCTCCGAGCGGCCGACCGATTCCCCGCTTTTCGAGAATGATCCGTTCGATCGTTGTCTTCACCGTTTCGTGTTGTGTGATCGTAAAGTGAGTCTCCCCCGGGACGAAGATATTGGCCACCGCCCCGGCCACCTCGGGGCCCTCGAAGAACCAGAAGCTGCGCCGCTGGTAGAAGTTGGTGACCGGGACGCCGGGCGGTGCCTTGATGTGCGGGGC
>JACPCH010000267.1 GCA_016179875.1 Candidatus Rokuibacteriota bacterium
GGCGGAAAACCCGAGAACACCGAAGGCCGGCAGTGCCTGTGCAACGCGTTGCTCGCGGCGATGACCTGATGAGCATCGGCGGGTTCCTCGACGGCCGGAGCCGCTACACCGCCGCCGACGTGATCGACTACCTGCTGTCGGACGCATGACAGCCGGCGGGCTGCGCCGGGGCGCATCGGAAGGATCAACGCGTAGAGCGAATCCCGCACTTCGAAGCCTGCACGAAGGAAAAGAACAGCGACAGCTCGGGCTGTTCGACGCGGTCTCGATCATGGTCGGCATCGTCATCGGGGTCGGAATCTACGAGTCCCCAGCGAGAGTCGCGGCGAACGTCCCGGGCCCGACGGCGCTGTTGCTCGTCTGGGCCCTCGGCGGGCTCCTGGCGTTCATCGGCGCCCTCTGTTACGCGGAGCTGGCGACCGCCTATCCACGCTCCGGCGGGGACTACGTCTACCTCACGCGGGCCTTCGGCTCCTGGGTCGGCTTCCTCTACGGGTGGGCCGAGCTGCTCGTGATCCGGACGGGATCCATCGCCGCCATGGCCTTCGTGTTCTCCGACTACGTCGCGCGCCTTGCCCCCCTCGGTCCGCGCTCTCCCCTCCTGTACGCGGCCATCATCGTCGGCCTGCTCTCGCTGGTGAACGTGCTGGGGGTCCGCGAGGGCAAATGGACCCAGAACGCCTTGACGGTGAGCAAGGTCCTCGGGCTGTCCGCGGTCGCGGTCGTCGGGGTGGTATCGCCGTTCGAGGGCCATCCGGGACCGCCGGTGACCCACGCCGCCTCCGGGTCCATCGCCCTCGCGATGATTTTCATTCTCTGGACGTACGGGGGATGGAACGAGAACGCCTACGTGGCCGCGGAGGTGAAGGAGCCAGAACGGAACATCCCGCGCTCGCTGTTCCTCGGCACCGGCCTCGTGGCGCTCATCTACGTCGGGATCAACGGGGTGTTCCTCTACGGCCTCGGCTTCGGCGCGTTGCGCTCGTCGCCGGCGGTGGCGGCGGACCTCATGGTGACGACCTTCGGACGCGCGGCCGAAAAGCTGATGGTGATTCTCGTCGCGGTCTCGGCCCTGGGCGCCGTGAACGGCCAGATCTTCACGGGCGCGCGAATCGGGTACGCCCTCGGGCGGGATCATTCTGCGGTCTCGCGCCTCGGCGCGTGGAACCAGCGGTTCGGGACGCCGGCCTGGGCCCTCGTCGTCCAGGGGCTCGTGACGCTGGCGTTGATCGTCACGTTCGGGTCGCGGGACGGCTTCGAGACCCTCGTGAAGTACACGGCCGCCGTCTTCTGGTTCTTCTTCCTCCTGACCGGTCTGTCGCTGTTGATCCTGCGGCGGAAGGATGCCGAGCGCCCTCGACCGTACCTGGTCGTCGGGTATCCCTTCACCCCGCTCGTCTTCTGCGCGTCCTCGGCGTACATGCTCTACGGATCGCTGTCCTACGCGCCCCTGGAATCGTTGTGGGGGGGCGCGATCGTGCTCAGTGGACTTCCGCTTTACTGGCTTTCGTCGAGAGGGGCCATTCGAATGGGTCCGAGGAGCGAGTCATGACAGCCCGGATCGCGCGTTTCCGTGAGGTGTTCGGGTGGGGCGCGTTGTGGATGGCGCCGGTGCTGACGGCCGGCGCCTGCGCGCCGCTGCCCGGCCAGGAGGTGCCCTACGTCCAGACGCCGCACCACGTCGTGGACGCCATGCTACGGCTCGCGGCGGTGGGCAAGGACGACGTCGTCTACGACCTGGGCTCGGGCGACGGGCGGGTCGTCATCGCGGCGGCTCGCGACTTCGGCGCGCGGGGAGTCGGGATCGAAATCGACCCGCGGCTCGTGGCCGAGAGCATTCGCTGGGCTGCGCGGGCCCGCGTGGCCGAGCGCGTGCGCTTCGCCCAGGGGGACCTCTTCCAAACGGACCTGAGCCCGGCGACCGTGGTCACGCTCTATCTCACGCGCGAAGTCAACGCGCGCCTGCGTCCGAAGCTCCTGCGCGAGCTTCGCCCCGGCGCGCGGATCGTCTCCCACCGGTTCGATATGGACGACTGGCCCCCGGAGCGGGAGCTCCGCGTCGAGGGGGAAGCGTCCGAGCACGTGGTCTACCTGTGGGTGGCCCCGGGTCGTCGGCTCGCGGCGCGGTCGGTCCAGCTCGACGAAGCCACCATCCGGGCCGAGGTCGAGAAGATCCGCCAACCCGGGATGATGAACGTGCCGCGCGTAGATGGCGAGTTCCTGCACGACCTCGTCGCCGGCCGCGGCTACCGGCGCGGCCTCGAGATCGGCACCTCGAACGGCTACTCGGCTGTCTGGATGGCGCTGGGCCTGCGCAAGACGGGCGGCCGGCTGATCACGCTCGAAATCGACGCGCACCGCGCCGACCTGGCGGCCGAGAACTTCAAGCGCCTGGGCCTGGAGCCGTACGTCGAGCTGCGTCGCGGCGACGCGCTGAAACTGGTCCCGACGATCGAGGGGCCGTTCGATTTCGTCTTCATTGACGCCTGGAAGGAGGACTACCCGAAGTATTTCGAGCTGGTGTTCCCCAAGGTCAGGTCCGGCGGGGCGATCCTGGCCCACAACGTGCTCTCGCACGCACCTGCGCTGAGGGCCTTTGTGGAGATGCTCCAGACGCACCCGCAGCTCGAGACGCATATTGACCGGCGGAGCTCCGCCGGGATCTCCGTCAGCATCAAGAAATGACGAAGGGGGCAGACTCGACCTCGGCCGGCCGCTGGCGTTTGACCTATCTGTGAGGTCGTGCTATACGCGCGTCGAGCAGGGTTCCCGAGCGGCGTCATTCGCACTCCACCCAGCACAAGGAGGCGTGTATGCGGGGGATCTGGGGAATCAATCCAGCGTGGGGGATCACGGCGGTACGCCTGGCGGTCGCCATCATCTTGATCGTGGCGGGCTATCAGAAGTTCGCCGGGGGCATCCCCGGGGTGCAGGCGTTCATGGGCAAGGTCGGGATCCCGCTGCCCGGCCTGATGGGCTGGTACATCCCGATTCTCGAGCTCGTCGGTGGGATTCTGCTCCTGATCGGGCTGGCGGGCCGGTGGGTCGGTCTGCTCGTGACTCTCGAGTTCATCGTCGCGGCATTCTACGTCAAGTTCCCGACCCAGGGCTGGAGTGCCGGCCGCATCGATCTGACGATCCTTGCCGGCGCGATCCTTCTGTTCCTGGCCGGTTCCGGGAAGGCGTCAGTTGACGAGGTGTGGCTCGAGAAGCAGGCCTGACGAGCCGCTATTTCGATTCGACCTTGCCGATCCGCTTGATGACGGCGGCCAGCCGCCGGGCATCCCAGCACTCCCGCCCCGCGCCCAGGACATAGCGCGCCCGCGCTCGGCGTGTCAAGGCCGGCGGGCGGTGCCGGCGGGCGACAGGCCGGCGGGCGACGTCAGCCCCGTTTCAGGCCATTCCGAGGGCGCGCTGCAGCTGCCGGATCCGCCCCGCGTGGTCGGAGTGGTTGACCGGCGGGAGAGCCTCGCGGGTCGTCACGGGCAGGACGACGAAGTGCGGCCCGTCCTCCGCGAGGAGGCGGGGCAAGGCGTCAGCGAACCGAGCCAGGGTCTCGATCCGCTCGACCTTCCCCGTTCCGGTGGCGCCCCCGCCGGCCAGGCCCGCCGCGCGCGCGAGCGCGGCGAAGTCCACGCGCGGAGGCAGGGGCTGGCCGCCGGTCAGCTCGTAGCTCCGGTTCTCCAGCAGGAGGACGAGCAGATTGCCCGGCGCGCAGGCGGCCCAGGTGACGAGGGAGCCCAGGCTCATGAGCAGGCCGCCGTCGCCCTTGAGGACGATGGTCTTGCGCTCCGGCCGGGCCAGGGCGAGGCCCAGCCCGAAGTCTCCGGCGTGGCCCATGCCGAACGCGAGGAAATCGAAGTCCAGCTCGTGGCGGGAGACGAGCGGCCACTGGAGCGTGGCCGTCATCGTCATGACGACGATCTCGTCGGTCCGCCGGGCCGCCAGGGCCCGGAAGAGATCCATGCGCTCGATCACGGCCGGAACGCCCATCCGGTGACGACGGCCGCGGGGAGGGACGTCTCCTCGGCCGTGCGGTCCATCGTGGCCAGGGCGGGAAGGTCCTCGTCGCCCATCAGGCGCCAGCAGGGAATCCCCCAGGCGGCCAGGAGCGGCTCGGTGTACGTGTAGGCCGAGTCGATCGGCGTGCGCCCCGCGGTCGCGCCCCCGTAGCCTCGCCAGCCCACCATCAGCCGGAGCGGGACCCTGGGCCCGAGGCCGCAGCCCCGCAGGGCGTCGCCGGCCTCCATCAGGCCGGTGTTCTGGAGCACGACCAGGGGCTTCTCCCCTCCGGTCCAGAGCCCCGCCGCGATGGCGATGGCCTCGCCCTCCCGGCACGGGGTGATGAGCGCCAGGGCCGAGCTCCGGACGGCGTCGTAGAGCAGGCGGCTCTCGCCGTCCGGGATCATGAGGACGTGAGTGAAGCCCAGAGCCTCGATCGCGGCCAGAGTCCGGCCGGCGCTCGCTCCCCGCTCACTCAACCGTGCGCTCGACGTCGACCCTCCTGCCCCGCCTCAGCGCGTCTTCTTCGGCCGCTCCAGCCCCTTGACGATCTGGGAGCGGATCAGCCGGGGCAGCAGCATCTGGTGCTGCGGGCAGATGGACGCCGGGTTCTGGTACGCGGCGCCGGCGAAGGCGACCAGGTAGCGGCGGAGATCCTCGAAGCGCACGACCTCGTCCACGAAGCCGCGCAGGGCGCAGTAGAGCGGCCGGGACTGCTCGTGGTACTGCCGGGCCAGGGCGTTCATCTGATCG
>JACPCH010000116.1 GCA_016179875.1 Candidatus Rokuibacteriota bacterium
GACGTCGGCGCCATCGCCTACTTCTCCCGCCGCGAGGTGATCGACCTCATGGGGCTCGTGACGCCCGAGATCATCCCCTACCGGCGGGAGGGCGAGTCCGGCGTGTTGCGCTACATCGCCCTGACCTGCCCGGACCACGTCATCGTGTTTCCGGCGTGGTTCCCCCAGCTCACCGCGCGCGCCGACCTGCTGGAGCCCGTGTACCGCGTCCGGCTCGAGCGCAACGAGGTGGCCGGCGCCGCCGAGATGGTCGCGTACCGGCTCCGGCGTTGTGCGGTATGATCGCCGCATGATCCGGGCAGGGACGCTCCTCCTGGCCGTCATGCTCCTGCTCGCCATCCCCGCGCCCTCGGACGCGCAGATCTACCGCTGGGTGGACGAGCGCGGCGTGCCGCACTTCACCGAGGGGATCGACAGCGTGCCGCAGCAATACCGCGCGACCGCCGTGCCGCTCCCGCTGCGCAGCGCGCCGCCGCCCGCCCCGGCGCCGCGGGCGGCTCCTGCGGCGCCGGGTGCCGCAGCCCCCGGCGCGCCGGGCGCCAGGGCCGCGCCGAGTGGAACCGGCGGGACGACGATCCGCTTCACGCCGGGCCAGCGCATCACGGTGAGCGCGCGGATCAACGGCGCGACGTCGGTGGATCTTCTCCTCGACACGGGCGCCGAACCGGACCGTCATGTCGCCCCGGGTGTTTGCCGCGGCCGGCGTCTCGCTCTCGCGCGGCGTGGAGACGGGCTCGATCCGCGGCGCGACCGGCACCGCCAACGTCACGGCGGTGCCCATCGAGTCGATCGAGGTGGGCGAGGCCAAGGTCGGCAAGATGGTGGTGATCTCCCACGACATCGAGCAGTCCGGCATCGACGGCCTCCTCGGCCGCGACTTCCTCGACCAGTTCAACGTCAACGTGGACAATGCCCAGGGCGTCGTCACGCTGACGCCCAAGAAGTAACCGCCCTCCCCCCCGTCCGGTCGGTCCGCCTCCGGGCGCCGACGTGTTACCATTCGGTCTCACGACCATGGACTACAAGGCCACGCTAAACCTGCCGAAAACCGCCTTTCCCATGAAGGCGAACCTGGCCCAGGCCGAGCCGAAGATGCTGGACTGGTGGGCCGGGATCGGGATCTACAAGCGCCTGCGCGAGGTGTCGGCGAACCGGCCGCTCTGGATTCTGCACGACGGCCCGCCCTACGCCAACGGCCATATCCACATGGGGACGGCGCTCAACAAGATCCTGAAGGACGTGATCGTGAAGTCGCGCGCGATGCTCGGCTTCAACGCCGTCTACGTGCCGGGCTGGGACTGCCACGGCCTGCCGATCGAGCACCAGGTGGACAAGGAGCTGGGCCTCGACCGGCCCAGCGTGGACGTGCGCCGCGCGATGGACCCCGTCGAGAAGCGCCGCCGCTGCCGCGAGTACGCGCTCCGCTTCGTCGACATCCAGCGCGACGAGTTCCGCCGCCTGGGCGTCTTCGGCGACTGGGAGAACCCGTACCAGACGATGGCGCCCGCGTACCAGGCGGTGATCGCGCGCGAGTTCGGCCGCTTCGTCGGCCGCGGCCTGGTCTACAAGGGACTCAAGCCGGTCCACTGGTGCATGCACTGCAAGACGGCGCTGGCCCAGGCCGAGGTCGAGTACGAGGACCAGCGGACGCCGTCGGTGTACGTGAAGTTCCCGCTGATGGGCGCGCTGCCGGGCCTGCCGGACGCGGGGAAGCCCGCGCTCGTCATCTGGACGACGACGCCCTGGACGCTCCCGGCGAACCTGGCGATCGCCGTCCATCCCGACGAGGAGTACGTGGCGCTCGCCCACGGCGGCGAGACGCTCGTGGTCGCCGCCAAGCTCGCCGACGCGTTCGTGATGACCGTGGGCCTCCACGGCGCCCAGGAGGTCGCCAAGCTCGGCGGCCGCCGGCTCGTCGGCCTCGAGTACCGCCACGCCTGGATCGAGCGCACGGGGAAGGTCGCCGCCGCGCCGTTCGTCGCCATGGACACGGGCACGGGCCTCGTCCACATCGCGCCCGGCCACGGTGAGGAAGACTACGAGCTCGGCCGCGCGCTCGGCCTCAAGGTCTACAACCCCGTGGACGACGACGGACGCTTCGTGCCCGAGGTCGAGCACTTCGCCGGCCTCACGGTGTGGGAGGCGAATCCCCGGATCGTCGCGCACCTCCGGGCGCGCGGCAGGCTGCTCGCCGAGATCGCGCTCGATCACACGTACCCGCACTGCTGGCGCTGCAAGAACCCGACGCTCTTCCGAGCCACCGAGCAGTGGTTCATCGACCTCGACCAGAACGGGCTGCGCGAGCGCACGCTGGCGGCGATCAAGCGCGAGGTCACGTGGATCCCGCCGTGGGGCGAGGAGCGCATCTACAACATGGTCGCCCACCGGCCCGACTGGACGATCTCGCGCCAGCGCGTCTGGGGCGTGCCGATCGTCGCGTTCTACTGCGGCGGCTGCGGCGCGCTCCTGCTCGACGAGAAGGTCGTCGAGCACGTCGCGACGCTCTTCCGCGAGGGGCAGGGGGCCGACGAGTGGTACGCCCGCGAGGCGGCCGACCTGCTGCCGCCCGGGACGCGCTGCGTCGCGTGCGGCGGCGGGCGCTTCAGCAAGGAGACCGACATCCTCGACGTCTGGTTCGACTCGGGGTGCAGCCACGCCGCCGTGCTGGAGACGCGGCCCGAGCTCCGCTGGCCGGCCGAGATGTACCTCGAGGGCTCCGACCAGCACCGCGGCTGGTTCCACTCCTCGCTGCTGGAGGCCATGGGCACGCGCGGCGCGCCGCCCTACCGGAGCGTGCTCACCCACGGCTTCGTCGTGGACGGCGAGGGGCGGAAGATGTCGAAGTCGCAGGGCAACTACGTCACGCCCCAGGAGCTCATTCCCAAATACGGCGCCGAGGTGCTGCGCCTCTGGGCCGCGGCCGAGGACTACACCGAGGACATCCGCCTCTCGACGGAGATCCTCGACCGCCTCGCCGACGCCTACCGGCGCATCCGCAATACCTACCGCTTCCTCCTCGGGAACCTCGCCGACTTCGAGCCGGCGCGCGACCGGCACTCGTACGCGCGCCTCGACGAGATCGACCGCTGGATCCTCGACCGGCTCGGGCGGCTCATCGGGCGCGTCCGGCGCGCCTACGAGGAGTACGAGTTCCACACGGTCTTCCACGCGGTCCACAACTTCTGCGCGGTGGAGCTGTCGGCCCAGTACCTCGACGTCATCAAGGACCGGCTCTACACGTCGGCCGCCGCCGACCCGCGCCGGCGCGCGGCGCAGACCGCGTGCCACGACATCTTCGTGGCGCTGGCGCGCCTCATGGCGCCGATCCTCACCTTCACCGCCGAGGAGGCGTGGCGGCACCTGCCGGGCGCCCGCGGCGAGAGCGTCCACCTCGAGCGCTTCCCCGAGGAGCCGCCCGAATGGCTCGACGACACGCTGGCCCGCGAGTGGACCCGCCTGCTCGAGGTGCGGCGTGAGGTGGCGAAGGCCCTCGAGACCGCGCGCGCTCGGGGCCTGATCGGCAGCGGCCTCGAGGCGCGCGTGGCGATCCGCTCGGCGCCCGAGGACGTGCCGGAGCTGCTCCGCGCCAAGCGCGCGCTCCTGCCGACCCTCTTCATCGTCTCCCAGGTCGAGCTGGGCGGCGCGGTGGGGACGTCCGCCGTCCCCTACGAGAGCCAGGAGATCCCCGGCCTCTCGATCGGCGTGGACAAGGCCCGCGGCCAGAAGTGCCAGCGCTGCTGGGTGTGGAGCGAGCGCGTCGGCGAGCACCCGGAGCACCCGGGCCTCTGCGAGCGCTGCGTCCCGGTCGTCCTCGCCCTGCCGGGATGATCGGGCGCCTCCCCCCGATCCTCCTCGGCGCCGCCGCCGTCGTCGCCCTCGACCAGGTCACCAAGCTGATCGCGCTCGACCGGCTGGCGCCGGGCGTCCCGGTCTCGCTGATCGACGGCCTCCTCGCGCTCACGCTCGTGATGAACCCGGGGCTCGCCTTCGGCCTGCTCGGGGGCCTGCCCGCGGGCGCGCGCTGGCTGGTCGCCGTGCTCTCGATCGCGGCGCTCGCGGTCCTGCTGCGCGTGGCGGTGCGCGTGCTCCCGGCGGGCGGCTGGCTCGACCAGGCGGCGATCGCGCTGATCTTCGGCGGCGCCGTCGGCAACCTGATCGACCGCGGCCGGTTCGGCGCCGTCGTGGACTTCGTGGACGTGTCCTGGCGCGGCTGGCACTGGCCGGCCTTCAACGTGGCCGACTCGGCGATCACCGTGGGCGTGGCGCTCCTGGCGCTCCGGCTCCTGACCGAGAAGAAGGGCGCGCCGGCGTAGCGTGGCGGCGCTGCGCGTCGAGCCCGGCGCGGCCGGGGTGCGGCTCGACCGGTGGCTGGCCGAGCGGCTGCCCGCGCTGTCGCGCGCGAAGCTCCAGGCCCTGATCGCCGACGGCCGCGTGCGGCTCGACGGCCGCGTCCCGAAGCCGTCGCACACGCTGCGCGGCGGCGAGACGGTCGAGGTCGAGATCCCGCCGCCGCCGGCGGAGACGCTCGAGCCCGAGGCCGCGCCGCTCGCCGTCGTTCACGAGGACGCGCACGTGCTCGTCGTGGACAAGCCCGCGGGGATGGTCGTGCATCCCGGCGCGGGCCACGCCCGCGGCACGCTGGCCGCCGCCGCGCTCGCCCACGCGCCCGGCATCGCGGGCGTCGGCGGACCGCGGCGCCCCGGCATCGTGCATCGCCTCGACAAGGACACCTCGGGCCTGCTCGTCCTCGCCAAGACGCCGGCCGCGTACGACGCGCTGGTGGCGCAGCTGGCGAGCCGCACCGTGACGCGGACCTACCTCGCCGTCGTCCACGGGCGGGTGCGCCGCGACGCGGGCGTGATCGACGCGCCGATCGGCCGCCACCCCCACGCGCGGGTGAAGATGGCGGTGCGCCCGGCCGGCCGCGGCAAGCGCGCGGTGACGCGCTACCGCGTCCTCGAGCGCTTCAAGGAGTTCACGTATCTCGCGCTGTCCCTCGAGACCGGGCGCACCCACCAGATCCGCGTGCACCTCGCCGCGCTCGGCCACCCGGTGGCCGGCGACGACGTCTACGGCGGCCGCCGCGCGGCGCCGCCGCCGGTGGCCGTGGACGGATACGCGCTCCACGCGGCGCAGCTCGCGTTCGCCCACCCGGCGACCGGCGCGCACCTGGAATTCACGGCGCCCCTTCCGGCGCGGATGGAGCGGCTCCTGTCTCACCTGCGCCACAGCGCCGCGCCGGGGCGCGGCTGATTTCCCACAGCCCGGCCACGGTGGACGGCCGCAAAGGCGCGCCGGCGCAGGCGCACCTCAAGTGGCACGTGGCTTGCCGTCACGGTGCTAGGATGAACCGAGAGAGGGCCACCCGATGGACCGACTGACCGTCGTCATCCTCGCCGCCGGCGAGGGCAAGCGCATGCGCTCGCGGCAGCCGAAGGTGCTCCACCCGCTCTGCGGCCGCCCGCTGATCGGCTACTCGCTGCGCACCGCGCGCGCCCTCGCCGACCGCATCGTGCTGGTCGTCGGCGCCCACGCCGCCGGCGTGCGCGCGGCGGCCGGCGACGGCGTGACGATCGTCGAGCAGCGCGAGCGGCTCGGCACGGGCCACGCGGTGCTCCAGGCGAGGGCGGCGTGCGGCGGCGGGACGATCCTCGTGCTCCCGGCCGACGCGCCGCTCCTCTCCGGCGAGACGCTCGAGCGCCTGGTGCAGCATCACCAGGCGACGGGCGCCGTGGCCACGGTGCTCACGGCCGTGGTGGACCGCCCGCAGGGCTACGGGCGCATCCTGCGCCAGGGCGGGCGCGTCAAGCGCATCGTCGAGGACCGCGACGCCACCGACGACCAGAAGAAGATCCGGGAGATCAACACGAGCGTCTACTGCTTCGAGGCCCGGCGCCTCTGGAAGGCGCTCGCCGAGGTCAAGCCCGACAACGACCAGGGCGAGTACTACCTGACCGACGTCATCGGCGTCCTGGCGAAGGCCGGGGGCCGGCTCGAGGCGCTCGCCACGCCCGATCCCGTCGAGGCGCTCGGCATCAATGACCGCAAGCAGCTCGCCGCGGTGGCCGCGCTCCAGCGCCGGCGGATCCTCGACCGCCTGATGGCCGCGGGCGTGACGATCCTCGACCCGGCCAGCACCTGGGTCGAGGACACCGTCACCATCGGCCCCGACACCACGATCTACCCGCAAGTCCTGATCGAGGGCCCGACGACGATCGGCAGCGACTGCGTGATCGCCGCCGGCTGCCAGGTGAGCGCGAGCCGCCTGGGCGACGGCGTCACGCTCAAGCCCTACTGCGTGCTCGGCGAGGCGGTCGTGGAGGACGGCGCGACCCTCGGGCCGTTCTGCCACCTGCGCCCGCTCTCGCACGTGGGGCCCCGGGCGAAGGTCGGCAACTTCGTCGAGCTCAAGAAATCGAGGATCGGGCGCGGCGCGAAGGTGCCGCACCTGTCCTACGTCGGCGACGCGACCGTGGGCGAGGACGCCAACGTCGGCGCCGGCACGATCACCTGCAATTACGATGGCGTCGCCAAGCACGAGACCCGGATCGGGGATCGGGCGTTCATCGGGACGAACACGAGCCTGGTCGCGCCGCTCACGATCGGCGAGGGCGCGTACATCGGCGCCGGCTCGACGATCACGAAGGACGTGCCGGCCGGCGCGCTCGCCGTCGGACGCGGCCACCAGGTGGTCCGCGAGGGCTGGGCCGCCAACCGGGCCGCCAAGCGGCCCCCGGTGGGGGGGGCTGGGGGCCGCGCGGCGGCCGCTCCCCCCCAGCCCGACGACGACTAGCCATGTGCGGCATCGTCGGCTACGTCGGTGACAAGCAGGCCGTCGGGATCATCGTGGAGGGGCTCAAGCGCCTCGAGTACCGCGGCTACGACTCGGCGGGGGTGGCCGTGCTCCAGGGCGGCGCGCTCGAGGTGCGGCGCGCCGCCGGGCGCATCAAGGTCCTGGAGGGCATTCTGCGCGAGCGCCCGGTCACGGGGGCGCTCGGCGTCGGCCACACGCGCTGGGCCACCCACGGCCGGCCCTCCGACGAGAACGCCCACCCCCACACCGACTGCACGGGCTCGCTCGTCGTCGTCCACAACGGGATCTTCGAGAACTACCTCGAGGTCAAGGAGCGCCTGGCGGCCGAGGGCCACCGCTTCCAGTCGGAGACCGACACCGAGGTGCTGGCCCACCTGATCGAGCACCACCTGAAGACCACGGGCCGGCTCGACCGCGGCGTGAAGGCGGCGCTCCGCGAGATGGCGGGCTCCTACGCGATCGGCGTCGTCTCGGCCACCGCCCCCGACCGGCTCGTCGCCGCCAAGCAGGGGGCCGGGAGCGTCGTGGTGGGCCTCGGGCGCGGCGAGATGTTCGTGGCCTCCGACATCCCGGCGATCCTCGCCCACACCCGCGACGTGATCATCCTCGAGGACGGGGAGGTCGCCGTGGTCACCGCCGGCGGCGTCGAGCTGTCCACGCTCGACGACGAGCCCGTCCAGCGCGAGCCGGTACGGATCCACTGGGACCCGATCATGGCCGAGAAGGGCGGCTACCGGCACTTCATGCTCAAGGAGATCCACGAGCAGCCGCGCGCCATCACCGACACCTTCCGCGGCCGCTTCTCGCTGGAGACCGGCAACGTCGTCCTGGCCGACGTGAACCTCGACCCCGACACCGTGCGGGGGGTCGAGCGCGTCGTCCTGCTCGCCTGCGGCACCGCGTTCCACGCGGCGATGCTGGGGCGCGCCATGATCGAGCGGCTCGCCGGGCTGCCGGCCGAGGCCGACCTCGGCTCCGAGTTCCGCTACCGCGACGCGATCGTGGGGCCGGAGACGCTGGTGGTGGCGGTGTCGCAGTCCGGGGAGACCGCCGACACGCTCGGCGCCGTCAAGGCGGCGCGGGCGAAGGGCTGCCCGATCCTCGCCATCACGAACGTCGTCGGCTCGGCGCTGTCGCGCGAGGCCACCGGCACGCTGTCCATGCACGCCGGGCCCGAGATCGGCGTGGCGTCCACGAAGGCCTTCTCGACGATGATCGTCGCCGTGTACCTCCTCGGGCTCTGGCTCGGCCGCCAGCGGAGCGCCCTCGGCGCCGAGGAGGTGAAGAAGCGCCTGCACGACCTCGTCGAGATCCCGCGCCTCGTGGAGAAGACGCTCGAGCTGGACGGCCAGATCACGGCCATCGCCAAGGAGCTCGCGCACGCGCGCGACTTCCTCTACCTCGGCCGCGGGCTCCAGTATCCGATCGCGCTCGAGGGCGCGCTCAAGCTCAAGGAGATCTCCTACATCCACGCCGAGGGCTACGCCGGCGGCGAGATGAAGCACGGGCCGATCGCGCTGATCGACGAGGGCCTGCCGGTGGTGGCGCTCGTCCCCCGCGACGGCTCCTACGAGCGGATGCTCGGCAACATCGAGGAGGTGCGCGCCCGCGACGGCCTCGTGGTCGCCGTCGCCCACGCCGGGGACCGCAACGTGGCGGCGAAGGCCCGGCACGTCGTCGAGATCCCGCCGTGCGCCGAGCTGCTGGCGCCGCTCCTCACCGTCGTCCCGCTCCAGCTCCTCGCCTACCACATCGCGGTGCGACTCGGCCGCGACGTGGATCAGCCGCGCAACCTCGCGAAGAGCGTCACCGTCGAGTAGGCGGCCGCCCGGTCAGGCGGTGGGCTGGACCTCGGCCGTGCCGAGGGCGTCGGCGATGAGCCGGTCCAGGTGGCGCAGGTCGAAGGGCTTCGGCAGGTAGGCGGTCGCCCCGCTGTCGAGCGCGTCGCGGGCGACCTCGAGCGAGGCGTAGCCGGTCATCACGAAGATCGGGACCTGCATGCCCGTGTCGCGGAACGACCGGAGCAGGGAGAGCCCGTCCACGCCGGGCATCCGGATGTCGAGCAGGATCAGGTCCGGGGAGCGGCGCGCGAAGGCGGCCAGGGCCTGGGAGGCGTTGGCGGCCGTGTCGATCTCGTAGCGGCCGCGCAGGAACTCGCGGAGGACGTCCCGGATCACGAGGCTGTCGTCGACGATCAGGATCCGATGGATTCGCATGCCCCCGGAACCACGCAATCACCGTGCCAGCGCCACTGTCGCGTAACCGCGCGAAACCAGGACACGGGGCGGGCGCCGCGGTGTCACACCGCGTGACGATCTGTCCCCGACTGACAACCGTGGCCAGCCCTCCTGGCAATCGGTACAATCGCTGAGTGCTCGACCGCGACGCGCTCCTCCGCGACCTGAACCCGCCGCAGCGTGAGGCCGTCACCGCGGGCGACGGGCCGCTCCTGGTGCTCGCCGGCGCCGGCTCGGGCAAGACGCGGGTCATCGCCCACCGGATCGCCTGGCTCCTGGGCGTGCGCGGCGTGGACCCGCGACACGTCCTGGCCGTCAC
Source organism: Candidatus Rokuibacteriota bacterium (assembly GCA_016179875.1). GTDB lineage: Bacteria > Methylomirabilota > Methylomirabilia > Rokubacteriales > CSP1-6 > GWA2-73-35. The sequence continues at coordinate 9,371 of JACPCH010000116.1, forward strand.
CTTCACCAACAAGGCGGCGGGGGAGATGGCCCGGCGCGTGGCGGACCTCCTGCTCCCCGCCGGCGTCCGGGCGCCGCTCATCGCCACGTTCCACGCGGCCTGCGTGCGGATCCTCCGCCAGCACATCAAGCACATCGGCTACCCGCCGCACTTCACGATCTACGACGAGGACGACCGGCTCGCGCTGGTGAAGGAGGGCATGCGCGAGCTCGACCTGGCCGACCGGACGTGGACGCCGGCCTCGCTGGTGCACCGGATCAGCGCGGCGAAGAACCAGATGCTCACGGTGGAGGAGGTCGAGCGCGCCGCGCGCGGGCCGCGCGAGGAGAAGATCGCCGCGCTGTTCCGGCGCTACCAGGAGCGCCTGGCGGCGGCCGCGGCGGTGGACTTCGACGACCTCCTGCTCCTCACGGTGCGCCTCTTCGACGAGGCGCCCGCGGTGCTCGCCTGGTACCGCGGGCTCTGGACCCACGTGCTGGTGGACGAGTACCAGGACACGAACCGCGCCCAGTACCGGATCATCCGCCAGCTCACCGGCGAGCACCGCAACGTGTGCGTCGTCGGAGATCCCGACCAGTCGGTCTACCGTTGGCGTGGAGCGGACATCCGGAACATCCTGGATTTCGAGACGGATTTTCCTGGGACCTGTGTGATCCGCCTCGAGCAGAACTACCGCTCGACCAGGCGCATCCTGGCGATCGCCGCCGCCGTGATCGCCCACAACCTCGCGCGCAAGGACAAGACGCTCTGGACGGAGAACGCCGAGGGCGAGCCGGCCGCCGTCTACCGCGCCTGGGACGAGCACGAGGAGGCTAACTTCGTCGCGCAGACGGTGCTGGCGGCGCGCGCCGCCGGCAGGCCCTGGGACGAGATCGCCGTCTTCTATCGCACGAACGCCCAGTCGCGCGTGCTGGAGGACGCGCTCCGCCGCGGCGGGATCCCGTACGTCATCGTCGGGTCGGTCCGCTTCTACGAGCGCCGGGAGATCAGGGACGCGCTGGCCTGGCTCCGTCTCATCGTCAACCCGGCCGACGACGTGGCCTTCCGGCGCGCCGTCCAGGCCCCGGGGCGGGGGATCGGGCGCGCGACGCTGGTGCGCCTCGACGAGGTGGCGACGCGCGAGGGGCGGGGGCTCCTGTCGCTGGCGGCGGCGCCGCCGGCGGACGTCACCGGGAAGCCCGGCCGCGCCCTCGAGGACTTCGCCGCGCTGGTCGCGACGCTCGCCGCCCGGCGCGAGGGCACGACGCTCCCGGCGTTCATCGACGAGGTGCTGAACGCCTCGGGCTACCGCGAGGATCTCAAGCAGGAGCGCTCGGCGGAGGCCGAGGCGCGGCTCGAGAACCTGGAAGAGCTGATCGCCGCGGCCGAGGACCACGCCCGGACCGAGGGGGGCGCGACGCTCGAGGGCTTCCTCGACGGCATCGCGCTCGTGAGCGACGTGGACGAGTGGAAGGACGACGCGCGCGGCATCACGCTGATGACGCTCCACTCGGCGAAGGGGCTCGAGTTCCCACTGGTGTTCCTGACCGGGCTCGAGGAGGGCGTGTTCCCCCACGCGCGCTCGATGGGCTCGGTGGACGACGTCGAGGAGGAGCGCCGGCTCTGCTACGTCGGGATCACGCGCGCCAAGGAGCGGCTCTGGATGTCCTACGCCCTCCATCGCCGGATCCACGGCTACGGGCTGGGCGAGCCCTCGCGGTTCCTCCTCGAGATGCCGGAGGAGCACCTGACGCTGCTCGGCGCCGCCGGCCGCGCCGACGCGCGCGAGGCGGCGCCCGTCGCGGCGCCGGCCGCCACCGGGGACGACGACCTGCCGCTCAAGGTGGGCGCCCGCGTCCGGCACGGCCGGTGGGGCGAGGGGCTCGTGGTCGGCGTCGAGCGCAGCGGCGACGACGTGCTGGTGACCGTCCGCTTCGCCTCGGTCGGGCGCAAGCAGCTCTCGCTCCAGTACGCCCAGCTGGAAGAGTTGTGATCAGCCGGGACGACGTCGTGCAGGTCGCGCGCCTGGCGCGGCTCGAGCTCTCCGAGGCCGAGCTGGAGCGCATGCGCCGGCAGCTCGACGGCATCCTGGCCTACATCGACCAGCTGAAGGCGCTCGACGTCGCGGGCGTCGAGCCGACCTCGCACGCGGTGCCGCTCACCAACGTCATGCGCGAGGACGAGGCCGCCCCGTGCTGGCCGCAGGAGGAGATGCTGGCCAACGCCCCCGACCGCGCCGGCGAGCTCTTCCGCGTGCCGCGGATCATCGAGGACTGACGTGACCGGGCTGACGATCCACGAGCTCGGCGCCGCGTATCGTCGCGGCGAGACCACCCCGACGCAGGTCGTCGCGGCGTACCTGGCGCGGATCGAGCGTCTCGACGCGCGGGTCGGCGCCTACCTGACCGTGACCCGCGAGGCGGCGCTCCGGGCCGCGGCGGCGGCGGACGCGCGCCACCGCGCGGGGACGCCGCTCGGGCCACTCGACGGGGTGCCGCTCGCGGTCAAGGACGTCCTCTGCACCCGGGGCGTCCGCACGACCTGCGGCTCGAAGATCCTCGAGCGGTTCGTGCCGCCGTACGACGCGACGGCGGTCGAGCGGCTCGCGGCCGCCGGCGCCGTGCTCCTCGGCAAGACCAACATGGACGAGTTCGCGATGGGCTCGTCCACCGAGCACTCGGCGTTCCGGCCGACGAAGAACCCGTGGGATCTGGCCCGGGTGCCGGGCGGGTCGTCGGGGGGCTCGGCGGCGGCCGTCGCCGGCGACCTGGCGGCCGGCGCCTTCGGGACCGACACCGGCGGCTCGGTCCGCCAGCCCGCGGCCTTCTGCGGCGTGGTCGGGCTCAAGCCCACCTACGGGCGCGTCTCGCGCTACGGCCTCGTGGCGTTCGCCTCCTCGCTCGACCAGATCGGCCCCCTCGGCCAGGACGTCCGCGACGCGGCGCTGCTGCTCGGCGCCGTCGCCGGCCACGATCCGCGCGACGCGACGAGCGTGGACGCGCCCGTGCCCGACTACGCCGCGGCGCTCGACGGCGGCGTGCGGGGCCTGCGCGTCGGCGTCCCGCGCGAGTACTTCATCGAGGGCATGGACCCCGAGGTCGGGCGCGCCGTGCGCGAGGCGGTCGAGACGCTCCGCGGGCTGGGGGCGACGGTGGAGGACGTGTCGCTCCCGACCACCGACTACGGGATCGCCGTGTACTACGTGATCGCGCCCGCCGAGGCGTCGTCCAACCTCGCGCGCTACGACGGCGTGAAGTACGGGCTGCGGGTGGGCGGCGCCAAGGACCTGATCGAGATGTCGAGCCGCACCCGCGCCGCCGGCTTCGGCGCCGAGGTGAAGCGCCGGATCATGCTCGGGACCTACGCGCTGTCGGCCGGCTACCACGACGCCTACTACGGCCGCGCCCAGAAGGTCCGCACGCTCGTCCGGCGGGACTTCGCGCGCGCCTTCGAGCGCGTGGACCTGCTGGTCGGGCCGACCACACCGAACGTCGCCTTCCGGCTCGGCGAGAAGGAGGACCCGCTGGCGATGTACCTGAACGACGTGTTCACGGTGCCGACGAGCCTCGCGGGGCTGCCGGCCGTGTCCGTCCGCTGCGGATTCAGCGCGGCCGGGCTCCCGATCGGGCTCCAGCTCATCGGCCGCGCCTTCGACGAGCCGACGATCCTGCGCGCCGCGCATGCCTACGAGCGGGCGACGTCGTGGCTCGCCCGGCGGCCGAGCCTGGCATGAGCGCGACGGTGGGGACCGGCTGGGAGGTCGTGATCGGGCTCGAGGTCCACGCCCAGCTCCTGACCCGCTCGAAGATGTTCTGCGGCTGCCCGGCGGCGTTCGGCGCCGCGCCGAACAGCCGGACCTGCCCGGTCTGCCAGGGGATGCCGGGCGTGCTCCCGGTCGTCAACCGCCGGGCGATCGAGCTCGCCATCAGGACGGCGCTCGCCTTCGACTGCCGGGTCAACGAGGCGTGCCGCTTCGCGCGCAAGCACTACTACTACCCGGACATGCCGAAGAACTTCCAGATCAGCCAATACGAAGAGCCGCTCGCCGAAGAGGGCGTGCTCGAAATCGATGCCGAGGGGGCGTCCCGCCCCATCGGCATCCAGCGCCTGCACCTGGAGGAGGACGTCGGCAAGCTCGTGCACGAGGGCACGCTCGAGACCGCCCGGGCGAGCCTCGTGGACTACAACCGGTCGGGCGTGCCGCTGATGGAGACCGTGTCGAAGCCCGATCTCCGCTCGCCCGAAGAGGCGGCGGCCTATCTGAAATCCTTCCGCGCCGTGCTCGTCTACCTCGGCGTCTGCGACGGCAACATGGAGGAGGGCTCGCTCCGCTGCGACGCCAACGTGTCGCTGCGGCCCCGCGGCGCGACGGAGCTCGGCACCAAGGTCGAGATCAAGAACCTGAACTCGTTCCGGAACGTGCAGCACGCGCTCGAATTCGAGGTCACGCGCCAGCGCCGGGCGCTCGAGGCGGGCGAGCGCGTCGCGCAGGAGACGCGCCTCTGGGACGCCGACCGCGCCCTGACGCGCTCGATGCGCTCGAAGGAGTTCGCCCACGACTACCGCTACTTCCCGGAGCCCGACCTGGTGCCGCTCACGATCGCCCGCGCCTGGGTGGAGGAGATCCGCGCGGGGCTGCCGGAGCTGCCGCGCCGGCGCCGCCAGCGCTTCGTGGCGCAGCACGGGCTCCCGCCGTACGACGCGGAGGTCCTGACGCAGAGCCGGGCCCTGGCCGACTATTTCGAGGCCGCGGTGCGCGAGTTCCCCCAGCCGAAGACCGTCTCGAACTGGGTGATGTCGGAGCTCCTGCGCGTGCTGCCCGCCGACGACGAGCGCGCGATCCAGGGCGCGCCGATCACCCCGGCGCGCCTGGGCGGGCTCCTCGCGCTCATCGAGGACGGCACGATCAGCGGCAAGATCGCGAAGGACGTCTTCGAGAAGATGTTCCGGACGGGCGACGACGCCCGGGCGATCGTCGCCCGCGAGGGCCTGACCCAGGTGGCCGACGAGGGGGCGCTGGCCGCCATCGTGGACCAGGTCATGGCCCGGAACCCGAAGGCCATCGAGGATTACAAGAAGGGCAAGACCGCGGCGGCCAAGGCCCTCGTCGGCCAGGTCATGAAGGCCACCGGCGGCAAGGCCAACCCCGGGATCGTCAACCGCCTGCTGGAGGAGAAGCTCTCTAAAACCTGAGGCGGGCCGCTATAATCGAAGGGCCCGCCATGATTGAGCTTCACCGCGTCTCGAAGACGTACTCGGTCGGGCCCGTGAAGGTCCCCGCGCTTTCCGACGTCTCGTTCCGGGTCGGCAAGGGCGAGTTCGCGGTGCTCACCGGGGCGTCCGGCGCGGGCAAGACGACGCTGCTGCGCCTCCTCTACCGCGACGACCTGCCCACCGAGGGCGAGGTGGAGGTGCTCGGCCGGGACGTCGGCGGGCTCCGCCGCTCCCAGGTGGCGGCGCTCCGCCGCTCGATCGGCGTGGTGTTCCAGGACGCGAAGCTCCTGCCCGTACGCACCGTGTACGAGAACGTCGCCTTCGTGCTCCGCGTGCTCGGCACGCCCAAGCGCGAGATCACCGCGCGCGTCTTCGACGCGCTCCGCGTCGTCGGCCTCTCCGCGCGCGCCCAGGCCTACCCCGCGCAGCTCTCCCAGGGCGAGGCGCAGCGCGCGGCGCTGGCGCGCGCGATCGTGCGGAAACCTCCGCTGCTGCTGGCCGACGAGCCCACCGGCAATCTCGACGACGCGATGGCCGCCGAGATCCTCGACGTCCTGCGCGACATCTGGACCGGCGGCACGACCGTCGTCCTCGCGACCCACCAGGCGGGGCTGGCCCAGGCCCTCCGGCGGCGGACGCTCACGCTGGAGGGCGGGCGGCTCGTGAAGGACGAGGGCTGATGTTCGGCTTCCTCCTGGGCGAGGCGCTGCGCGACCTCCGGCGCGCCGGCCGGGTGGCGGTGAGCGCGATCCTGCTCATCACGCTCTCGCTCGCCGCGCTCGGGGGCTTCTGGCTCCTCTCGCTCAACCTGGGCCGCGCCGTCGGCCAGTGGCGCGACCGCGTGCGCATCATCGTGTACCTGAAGCGCGAGCCCGCGGCCGCCGAGGTGCCCGCGCTCGTCGAGCGGGTCCAGGGGGTGCCGGGGGTCGCGGGCGCCGTCTACATCAGCCGGGCCGACGCGCTCCGCGCGCTCCGGCAGGTGCTCGGCAAGGACGCGAGCGTCGTCGAGCAGCTCCCGGCGAACCCGCTGCCGGCCTCGCTCGAGGTGACGCCGGCCGCCGAGGCCGCGACGCCCGCGGGCGCCCGCGCGCTGGTGACCCGGCTCTCGGCGCTGCCCGAGGTGGACGAGGTCGCCGGCGGCGTGGACTGGGTCGAGCGCCTCTCGCAGTGGCAGCGGCTGCTGGCGACGATCGGGCTCGGCGTCGGCGCCGTGCTCGCGCTCGCCGCGATCCTCACGGTGACGACCGCGACGACGCTCGTCCTCCACGCGCGGCGGCAGGAGACCGAGATCATGCGCCTCGTCGGCGCGCCCGAGCTGACGATCCGCCTGCCGCTCCTGCTCCAGGGGATGATGCAGGGGCTCGTCGGCGCCGTGCTCGCGCTCGCGGCGCTCACGGCCACCCACTCGCTGGTGGCGCCGCGGCTCGAGCCGCTCGTGAACCTGACGCTCGGCCTGTCCCGGATCGCGTTCCTCACGCCCGTGAACCTGGCGATCCTCACGCTGGCCGGCACGCTCCTGGGCGCCCTCGGGGGCTGGCTCGCGCGGGCGGGGCGCGAGCCGTGAGCCGCGTCCGCCTCGCCGCGCTCCTGCTCGTCGCGGCGCTCGCGGTCCCGGCGGGCGCCCAGCCCCGCCGCGAGGACCCGATCCAGAGCGAGCAGCGCAAGCTCCAGCAGACGCAGAAGCTCCTGCGTGAGGAGCGCGAGAAAGCGGCGCGCGCCCGCGCCCGGGAGACCTCGCTCCTCGCCGAGCTCGAGCAGATCGAGCGGCGCCTCGTCGAGAAGCAGCGCGAGGTCGCGCGGCTCGAGGGCCAGATCCGGCGCCTCCAGGGCGAGATCCGGACGCTCCGGGGCGAGATCGACCGGCTGCAGGGCCACCGCACGGGCCAGGAGGAGGCCCTGGGGCGGCGCCTCCGGGCCATGTACCGGGTGCACGCCCAGGGGGGCGCGCTGCCGGTCATCCTGAGCGGCGACGACCCGGTCACGCGGGCCATCGCCGTCCGCCATCTCACGAGCCTCGCCGCGCTAGACGCCCGTTTGATTCGAGAGTATCGTGGGACCACGGAGAGGTTGGCGGACCGGAAGGGCCGGGAGGAGGCGCGGCAGCGCGAGCTGGCGAGCCTCCACGCCGACGCCCAGCGCGAGCAGGCCGAGGTGGATCGCGACGCGGGCCGGCGCCGGGTGCTCCTCGCGAGGGTGCGTGACGAGCGCGCCTACCACGAGCGGATGGTGGGCGAGCTGACCGAAGCGTCCCGCCGCCTCGAGGCCTTCATCCGCGAGCTGCAGGCCAGGCAGCGCAAGCTGGCGAAGGTGCCGCCGCCCCGGGGCGGCGTCGAGCCGCCGGGCGTCGGCTTCGGCACGCTGCGCGGGCGGCTGCCGTGGCCGACCGAGGGGCGGATCATCACGACCTACGGCGCCCAGGTCCACCCGCGGTTCGGGACGCGGACATTCCGGAACGGCGTGGACATCGAGGCGGCCGAGGGGCGCGACGTCGCGGCGGTGTACGCGGGCCACGTGGTCTACACGGGATGGTTCAAGGGGTACGGCAACCTGATCATCCTCGACCACGGCAACGAGTACTACACGCTCTACGCCCACATCGCCGAGATTCAGGTGCGGGAGGGCGAGGACGTGCGGCAGGCGCAGCGGATCGGCACGGTGGGCGACACGGGCTCCCTGGCGGGCCCGCGGCTCTACTTCGAGGTGCGCTACCAGGGCAAGCCGCAGGACCCGGCGGAGTGGCTCCGCCAGCGAGGCTAGGACGCGATGCGAGACGAGGGGGGCTCCATGAAGAAGGCGTTCGTGATCGGCGCGTTGCTCGTCGTGCTCACCCTGTCCCTGGGCGGGTCGGTCGCCAGCAAGGGCACGGACGGCGGCGCCACCTACGAGCAGCTCCGGCTCTTCACCGAGGTGCTGTCCATCGTGCAGAACCAGTACGTGGACGAGGTGCCGCCGAAGAACCTGATCTACAGCGCCATCAAGGGCACGCTCCGCGGCCTCGACCCGCACAGCGCCTTCCTCGACCCCGAGAGCTACCGCGAGATGCAGGTGGAGACCTCCGGGAGCTTCGGTGGCCTCGGCATCGAGATCACGCTGCGCGACGACGTCCTGACGGTCGTGTCGCCGATCGATGGCACGCCGGCCTACCGCGCGGGGCTCCAGACGGGCGACCGGATCGTCAAGATCGACGGCCTCTCCACGAAGGACATGCAGCTCCAGGACGCCGTCAAGCGCATGCGGGGCCGGCCCGGCACCAAGGTGACGATCAGCGTCGTGCGCGAGGGGTGGACCGAGCCGCGCGACTTCGACATCGTGCGCGAGCAGATCCGCGTGCAGTCGGTGCGCTCGCAAGACCTCGGCGGGGGCATCGCCTACATCAAGCTCCGCCAGTTCCAGGAGCAGACGCCCGGCGACCTCGTGGCGGCGCTCGAGAAGGCGAACAAGGCGGGCATGAAGGCCCTGCTCCTCGACCTCCGCAACAACCCCGGCGGGCTCCTGACGGCGGCCGTCGAAGTGACCGAGGAGTTCGTCGAGGACGGCAAGCTGGTCGTCTACACCGAGGGCCGCGTGCGCAACCAGAACATGCGCTTCAGCGCCCACGCGAAGAAGTCGTACCCGACCCTGCCGATGGTCGTCCTCGTCAACCAGGGCAGCGCCTCGGCCTCCGAGATCGTGGCGGGCGCGCTCCAGGACTGGGGCCGCGCGATCGTCGTCGGCGTCCAGACCTTCGGCAAGGGCTCGGTGCAGACGATCATCCCGCTCTCCGACGGCTCGGGCCTCCGGCTCACGACGGCGAAGTACTTCACGCCCAAGGGCCGGTCGATCCACGGCAAGGGCATCACGCCCGACATCGTCGTCGAGATCCCGAAGGACCCGGCGACCAAGGACCGCCTGCCCTCGCTCGACCCGATGGAGGAGCTGAAGAAGGACATCCAGGTCCAGCGGGCCCTCGACGTGATCAAGACCATGCGGATCATCGAGCAGCAGCGCCCGGCCGGAGGCTCGCAGGTCCAGGCGCGTCCCCAGTAACGTCACGGCACCGACCGGCACGATGCTCGTTCTGGGGATCGAGAGCTCGTGCGATGACACGGCGGCCGCGGTGCTCGCCGACGGCCGCCGGACCCTCTCGAGCGTCGTCGCCTCGCAGGACCTGCTCCACGCGCCGTACGGCGGCGTCGTGCCCGAGCTCGCCTCCCGGCGCCACCTCGAGGTCATCGTGCCGGTGGTCGAAAAGGCCCTGGCCGACGCCGCCGTGAAGCTCGCCGACCTCGACGGCCTCGCCGTCACCCGGGGCCCCGGGCTCGTGGGCTCGCTCCTGGTGGGCTGCGCGCTGGCGAAGTCCCTCGCCTACGTGGCCGGGAAGCCCCTCGCCGGCGTCAACCACCTCGAGGGCCACATCTACGCCGCGTTCCTGGCCGACGACCCGCCCGCGCATCCGTTCCTCGCGCTCGTCGTCTCGGGGGGACACACGGCGCTCTACCACGCGCAGGCGCCGCTCCGCTACGCGCTGGTCGGGCAGACCCGCGACGACGCCGCCGGCGAGGCCTTCGACAAGGTCGCGAAGCTCCTCGGCCTCGGCTTTCCGGGCGGGCCGGCGATCGAACGGACCGCGGCGGCGGGCGACGCCCGGGCGATCGCGTTCCCGCTCGCGCAGATGACCGACCAGGCGCCCGACTTCTCGTTCAGCGGCATCAAGACCGCCGCCTCCCTCCACGTGAAGCGCCACGGCCCGCTCTCGCCCCGGCAGGTGGCCGACGTCGCCGCGTCGTTCCAGGCGGCCGTGGTGAAGATGCTGGTGCGCAAGACGGTGAAGGCCTCGCTGCGCCTCGGGGTCAAGCGCGTGGTGCTCACCGGCGGCGTCGCCGCCAACACTGCGCTCCGCGCGGCTCTGTCCGCGGAGGCCGCCGAGCACGGGATCGCGCTCCACGTCCCGCCGCCCCGGCTCTGCACCGACAACGCCGCGATGATCGCCGCCGCCGGCACCGCGCGGCTCGCCGCCGGCGAGCGCGCCGACCTGACGCTGAACGCGATTCCCGACTGGAGTCTCTCAACGTGAGAGTCGTGCGGAGCCGGATCGCTCCTGGGGTTGGCCACCCACGGCGTGAGCCGGGCTCGCGGACCCCGCTACAACAAGCATGAACTACGCGGCGGTCCTGGCCGGGCTCCCCGACGCGGTGATCGCGGTGGACGCCGATCTCCGCGTCGTCTTCTGGAACGCGGCCGCCGAGGTCCTGATGGAGCGCTCGGCCCGGCGCGCGGAGGGCCGGTTCCTCAAGGAGCTGTGCCCGCCCGACGCCTCGCTCGTGCGCCGCCTCGCCGAGACCCTGGCGACCGGCGAGAGCCGCTCGGAACCCGAGGGGACGATCGAGCGCGGCGAGGGCCGGCGGGTGCCGGTGAGCCTGGTGACGGCGCCGCTGTTCGCGCGCGCCGGCAGCGTCGAGGGTGGCGTCGCGGTGCTGCGCGACCTCTCGCGCATCCGCCAGCTCGAGGCCGAGGTCCGGCGCGGCGAGACGCTCGCGGCCGCCGGGCGCATGGCCGTCGGTCTCGCCCACGAGATCCGGAACCCGCTCGGCGCCATCCGCGGCGCGGTGCAGCTGCTCTCGCGCGAGCTGGCGGCGCAGCCGAAGCTCCGCGAGTACACCGACGTCCTCCTGACCGAGGTGGACCGCGTGAACCGGAGCATCGAGATGCTGCTCGACCTGGCCCGGCCGGTCCAGCTCCGCCCGGTGCCGCTCAACCTCCACCAGCTCGTCGAGCGCGTCGCGCTCATGCACGAGGAGGCCGCGCGCGCGCGGCGGGTCGCGATCGTGCGGCGCTACGACCCGAGCCTGCCGCCGATCCTCGGCGACGAGGACCGGCTGCTCCAGGTCTTCCACAACCTCGTGCGCAACGCGCTCGACGCGATGAAGGATGGCGGCCACCTCACGCTCACCACGCGCGTGAGCCTGAACCCGCTCTTCGGCAAGATGGACCTCGGCGCCGGGTCCCGCAACATGGTCGAGGCGCAGGTGGCCGACGAGGGCCCGGGCATCCCGGCCGAGGCCCGGGCGCGCCTCTTCGACCCGTTCTTCACGACCAAGGACAAGGGCCTCGGCCTCGGCCTCGCCATCTGCCACCGGATCCTCGAAGAACACCGGGGCGCGATCCAGGTGGAGAGCGCGGAGGGACGGGGCACGGTGGTGACCTGCTTCCTGCCGATCGCGAAATGAGCGCCGCGAGCGCGCGGATCCTGATCGCCGACGACGAGGACAGCCTGCGCTGGGTCCTCGAGAAGGGCCTCCGGCAGGCCGGCCACGAGGTCACGAGCGTCAAGGACGGCGAGGGGGCGCTCCGCGCCTTCGAGGCCGAGCCCTTCGACCTCGTGTTCCTCGACGTGCGGATGCCGGGCCTCGACGGCCTCACGGTCCTCGGGCGGCTGCGGGAGCGGCGCGCCGACGCGACCGTCGTCGTGATGACGGCGCACGGCACGATGGACACCGCGATCCAGGCGATGCAGCGCGGCGCCTACGACTACCTCGCCAAGCCCTTCGACCTCGACGAGGTGCTCCTGCTGGTCGAGCGCGCGCTCACGGCGCGCCGGCTGACCCAGGAGGTGACCCAGCTCAAGAGCGGGCTCCAGGAGGTCTGGGAGTTCGGCGCCCTCATCGGCCGTCACCCGCGCATGCAGGACGTCTACAAGACGATCGGGCGCATCGCCGGCAGCGACGTGAGCGTGCTCCTGCGCGGCGAGTCGGGCACCGGCAAGGAGCTGATCGCGCGGGCGATCCACCACTACAGCCGCCGCGCCGGGCGGCCGTTCGTGGCCGTGTCGTGCGCGGCGATTCCCGGGACGCTCCTCGAGTCCGAGATGTTCGGCCACGAGCGCGGCGCCTTCACCGACGCCAAGGAGCGCCGGCTCGGCCGGTTCGAGCTGGCCCACGGCGGCACGCTCTACCTCGACGAGATCGGCGACATGCCGGTCGAGCTTCAGACGAAGCTCCTGCGCGCGCTCCAGGAGCGCGCGATCGAGCGCCTGGGCGGCCACGACCCGATCCGCGTGGACGTGCGCGTGCTGGCCGCCACCAACCGCGACCTCGAGGCCCTCATGAAGGAGGGCCGGTTCCGCGAGGACCTCTACTACCGGCTGAACGTCGTCACGGTGCAGCTGCCGCCGCTGCGCGAGCGGCGGCGGGACATCCCGCTGCTGGTCGAGCACTTTCTCGCCAAGTACGCCGACGAGCTCGGCGAGCGGGGCGTCGCGCCCGAGGCGCTCGACCGGCTGGTCGGCCACGACTGGCCGGGCAACGTGCGCGAGCTCGAGAACGTCGTCCAGCGGGCGATGGTGATGGCGACGAGCGGCGTGATCCTGCCCGAGCACCTGCCGATCGGGCCCGTGTCGGCCGCGGCCTCGGTCGCCGTGGACGCGACGCTCGAGGAGATCATCGAGCGCAAGCTCGTGGAGTGCGTGCGGGGGCTGCGCGAGCACGCGAGCGCGAACCTCTACGACCTGATGATCGGCCTGGTGGAGAAGCCGCTCTTGCGCGCCGTGCTGCGCGAGACGGGCGGCAACCAGGTCCCCAGATCCTCGGCATCAACCGCAACACGCTCCGGAAGAAGCTCCTCGAGCACGGGATCGACGTCGAGGAGATGGGGCGCGAGTAGCCGCGGTGGCAGGCGGCCGAAGTCGCTGCCCCCCTGGGTTATTCTCCACCTGTGAGCTATCCTCGGCCTGTGGAGCGCAAGGCGAAGCTCACTCCCGCCGAGGCGCGCCGGGCTGCCGGGCACGCTGCCGAGCTGCTCGCGCGGGACCGACGGATCCTGCTCGTCTACGTCTTCGGCTCGACGCTGGACACGCGCCGCGCCCGGGTTGGCGACGTGGATCTCGGGGTTCTCGCCGATCCGCCCCTGTCCCTCGACGAGGTGACGCGATGGCAGGCCGATTTGCGGCAGGCTACGGGGGCGCCCATAGAGCTGATCTCTCTCGACGTCGCGCCGGTCGCTCTGGCCCACGAGGTCATCGAGAGCGGCGCCTGCCTTTTCGCGCGCGATCCCGACGTCGAGACGGAGCTCGTCATCCGGACACGGGCCCGCTGGTGGGACTTCAAGCCCTACCGCGAGGCGCAGTGGCGGCTCGCGGGGGAGCGCCTCGCGGAGCGGTCGCTTGGTCCTTAGGCGAGGAAGTGATCTCGCGGCTCGAGGAGCTTCGCGCCCTCGACGCCAGGACGCTCGGCCCGAGCTTTCGGGACGCCTGGGCCGTCGAACGGGGCCTCCAGCTCGGCGCCGAGATCCTCTTCGACGTCGGCAACCACATCCTGAGTGCGCACTTCGGGGTCAGCGCCACGGACTACGAGGACATCATCGCCCAGCTCGGCTCGCACGGCGTCATCGAGACCTCGCTCCGGGAGGAGCTGAAAGGGCTCGGCGGCTTCCGCAACGTCTTGGTGCACGGCTATCTGCGCATTGATCAGGAGCGCGTCACCGAGCACCTGGGTACCGCACCGGTCCGTTTCTCGCGGTTCGCGCGCGCCGTGCGCGACTGGCTGGCGCAGCACGCCGGCTGATCGCGCGGGGGGACACTCCGGATCGACGTGCGGGTGCTTGCTGTCGGCCACAACTGGCCGGGCCACGTGCGCGAGTTGGAGAAGCTCGTCGAATGCGTCCGCGGGCTCCGCGAGCACGCGAGCGCGAACCTCTACGACCTGATGATCGGCCTGGTGGAGAAGCCGCTCTTGCGCGCCGTGCTGCGCGAGACGGGCGGCAACCAGGTCGATACGCCGGAATCGGTGAACAGGATCGAACGGAATCAGCGATCACGATCGGCCGGAACAGGCGATCAGGATGGGCCGGAACCCGCAGGCTCCTGAGGATGGGCCGGCTGACGAGGATCCGTCGCGTCGCCGGCGCCATTTCGGAGGAGCTGGACATAAAACTTGATGAGCCCCCCGTAGCTGTCGATCGCCAGGCGTTCGTTCGTACCGTGGATGCGGTTGAGATCTGGAGCAGTCAGCTGGAGCGGCCGGAAGCGATACGCGCCGTCGGTGATGGCAAGGAAGTGAGCGCTGTCAGTTCGCGCCACCACCAGCGCAGGCGCGACGACAGCATTCGGAAAGATCTGGCGAATCGTGGTCGCGATCGTTCGGAAGCCCGCGGAATCCTTCGCCGATACCGGGCTCGGCTCTTCCCGCTTCACGGGCTTGATGTCGACTCGCGGATCACCGATCACACGTCGGGCATATTCGATGGTGCTGGCGGTACTCTCGCCGGGGAGGATCCGGAAGTTGACGACCGCGCTCGCCGACTTCGGCAACACGTTGTCCCTAGTCCCACCCTTCACGATCGTCACGGCGCTGGTTGTGCGAATGGCGGCATTGGTCGCCGGAGAACGCGCGAGCTGACGTCGCACCAGAGGTCCGAATAACCAAAGATTGGCGAACATCATTCGACGGACGAACGGCATCTCCGGCGCCACGGTCTGGAAGAGTTCGGAGACGGGCGGTTTGATCGCCGCCGGCATCGGATTGGTTTCCAGCCTGTGGATGGCGCCGGCGAGAACGCCGATGGCTGTATGCGGCGGCGGCATC
>JACPCH010000268.1 GCA_016179875.1 Candidatus Rokuibacteriota bacterium
ACGAGGAGGGCGAGACGCTGCCGCAGGCCATCGGGCGCCTGCGGGAGGAGGCCGAGGCCGCCTCCGTGCTCGACTTCGGCTTCCACCTGATCCTCAACCACGAGCCGCACATCCTGGAAGGGCTCCCGGAGGCCGTCGGGCTCGGCGTCAGGTCGTTCAAGCTGTTCATGACCTACAAGAAGCGCCCGAAACGGATGGTGTCCGACGAGTTCATCGCCCGCACGATGGACCGGCTGGCCCCGCTGGGCGGCCTCTGCCAGCTCCACTGCGAGAACGGCGACGTCCTCTGCTACCTCGAAGACCAGGCGATCGCCGCCGGCCGCGTGGCCCCCGCCGACTTCCCGCCCACGTGCCCGGACTGGGCCGAGGAGGAGGCGATCAACCGCGCGATCCTGATCGGCCGGCTCACCGGCTGCCCCACGTACGTGGTGCACCTGAGCACGCGGCTCGGGCTCGAGCGCATCCGGAGAGCGCAGGCCGAGGGGCAGCCGGTGTGGTGCGAGACGTGCCCGCAGTACCTGCTGCTGAGCGATGCCGAGATGGAGCGCTGGGGGCCGTTCGCCAAGATCGGCCCGCCGCTGCGCCCGGCGGGCGGGGGCGACCACGCCGCCCTCTGGGCCGGCACCGAGTCGGGCGTCGTCGCGGCGGTCGCCAGCGATCACTCGCCGCGGGTGCCGGCCGCCAAGGAGCCGGGGCGGACGAACATCTTCGTCGACGCGGCGGGCAAGCCGATCCCCTTCGGGGCGCCGTCGCTGGAGACGCTGGTGCCACTCGTCTACAGCGAGGGCGTGGCGAAGCGGCGCCTGCCGCTCACCTGGATGGCCCGCGTGCTCGCCGAGAACCCCGCCCGCATCTTCGGCCTGTACCCGAAGAAGGGCGTGATCCGCGTCGGCGCCGACGCCGATCTGACGATCTGGGATCCGGAGCCGGAGTGGACCATCACGCGGTCGCAGCACCTCGGCATCGCGGGCTTCACGCCGTACGAGGGGTGGAAGGTCCGCGGACGGCCGTGGATGACGCTGCTGCGGGGCCAGACCGTCCTCACTCCGTCCGGTGAGCTGGAGCAGAAGCCCGGGTACGGGCGCTACCTGCCCCGCACGCGGCCGGTGCCCCCGATCGGCGGCGCCGTGCGCTGACCGGCCGGCCCGCCCCGCTCCCCGTTACCTCTTCTCAACCGGAGGCGGTCCGGGCACCGGCTTTGGAATGAGTTCCGGCGTGATCTTCTTCGGCACCCCCCGACCGGGGCGAGCCAGGCAGGTCACCTGAAAAGAGGCTTTCTCAGATTCCAGCTGACTCGGATAGGTAACCTTGAGGACCATCCATCCCGAGGGGTTCGGTAGACTCGGGCCGCCGAGTTTCCAGGTCGTTTGAACGGCATTCTGCGAGGCGTTGAACGTTGCGTTGACGGCCGGGGCAGACGCCCCATCGCTGCGGACAAATGTGTAGGAGACAGGGGTCGGGTGGTAGTCCACGGAAATCTTTCCAAGAAAGACGATCGTCGCCGGGCAGGGGCCTTCGTACTTCGGCGGCACCGCCTTCCACTCGATGCTCGTCGCTTGGACCTTCTCGATGGTCACCGTCGTGGTCACCTTCCCTCCCTGAACCTCACACGACGGGGAAGGCGGGCTCGTGACCGTGACGGTCGAGGTGCCTGGCGCATTGAACGCCGCCGGTCCCAACGTGGCGGGAAGCGTCGCGGACCATGTGGTCACGCTTGGGCCTCCACCCCAACTCCCACCCACAAAATCGAACTTCAAAGTGCACGGCCCTCCCGTGCCCCCGACCGTAAACGTGACCGGCTCGCCGACCTTGACCTTCGAAGCCGAAGGGCTCAGGCCCGTGATTTGACCAGCCGCCTCCGCCCCCGCCGGGACAAGCGCCAGGAAGACCACAAGCATCGCGGCGTACGATCTCTTCATCCCATTGCTCCTTTCCCGCCTCGCCTATTAACGACGTTGACCGGGCGGATCGCCCAGGGCACAGCCGCCAGGCCCTCTCCTACGCTCATGACGCCAAACGCGGGCGCTGCCATCAAATTTCCTTCAGGGACTACCCTGGCGATGCGGTGAACGTGCTATCCTTTCGGCGTTCCGGCCGGGATCCTCGCCACTCACCACGCACCCCGAGCATGATGCCATGACCGTGCGCGCCGCCAGCCTGATCCGCGCCGCCCGCGCGCGCGGCCAGCGGATGCTGTCCGAGCACGAGAGCAAGCGCGTGCTCGCCGCCTACGGGGTGCCGGTGGCGCGCGAGACGCCGGTGCGGACGCTCGCCGAGGCGAGGGCGGCGGCGACGCGGATCGGCTACCCGGTCGTGCTGAAGGCCTGCTCGACCGACGCGGCGCACAAGAGCGAGCGGGGCCTGGTCGCCGTGGGCCTGCGGGGACCCCGCGACCTCGGCGCGGCGCTGGCGGCGCTGCGGCGGCGGATGGGGCGGGGGGCCCGGGGCGGGTTCCTCGTGCAGGAGCAGGTGCAGGGCAGCCGCGAGGTCATGATCGGCGCGATCCGGGATCCCGAATTCGGGCCCGCGGTCATGTTCGGCCTCGGCGGCATCTTCTCCGAGATCCTGGCCGACGTGGTGTTCCGCCTGGCCCCGCTCCGCCCGCACGAGGCGCGCGCCATGCTGCGCGCGATCCGGGCGCGCCGGCTCCTCGGGGCCGTGCGCGGCCTGCCCGCGGTCGACACCGGCGCGCTCGCCCGCAGTCTGATCGCGGTCGGGCGGATCGCGCTCGATCACCCCACGATCGCGGCGATCGACGTCAACCCGCTCATCATCCGGGGCCGCACCGCCGTCGCGGTGGACGCCCTCATCGTGCTCGCCGACCCGGTGCCGCCGGCGGCATGAGGAGAGCGGTCGCGGACCTCGGCCGGTTCTTCGCGCCCCGGAGCGTCGCGGTGATCGGCGCCTCCGCCCAGCCGGGCAAGCCCGGTCACGTGGTCGTGCGCAACATCCTCGCCAACGGATTTCCGGGCGCCCTCCACCTCGTCAACCCGCGCGGGGGTGAGATCGAGGGGCTCCCCGTCGTGCCGACGATCGAGGCCCTGCCCGACGGCATCGACCAGGCGATCGTCACCCTGCCGGCGGCGCAGACCCCCGACACCGTCCGCGCGCTCGGGCGCAAGGGCGTGCGGGCCATCGTGCTCGCCGCGAGCGGCTTCGCCGAGGTCGACCGGATGGGCGCGGCACTCCAGGCCGAGCTGGGGCGCGCCATCCGCGAGGCGGGGGCGCGGGTGATCGGCCCCAACACCACCGGCCACGTCTCGGTGCCGGCGCGCTTCACCTCCTCGTTCTTCCCGCTCGGCCGGGTGCGCGGCGGGAACATCTCGTACGTCGCGCAGACGGGGAACTTCTGCGGGATCTCGCTCCGCCACATCCTGTCGGCGGAGCACTTCGGCGTCGCGCGCTCGGTCGGTCTCGGCAACAAGGTGGACGTGGACGAGTGCGACCTCCTCGAATACCTCGGCGGCGACGCGGCCACCGGCGCCGTGTTCCTCTATCTCGAGCGCCTCACCGATCCGCGCCGGTTCCTCCGCGTCGCCCGCGCCGTGTCGCGGCGGAAGCCGGTGATCCTGCTCAAGGGCGGCGCCTCCGCGGCGGGCGCGGCGGCGGCGCTGGCGCACACCGGCGCGCTGGCCGGCGACGGGCGGGTCGCGGACGGCGCCCTCGCCCAGGCCGGCGTCACGCGGGTCCACCGGTACTCGGACCTCTTCCTGGTCGCGCGGGCGCTCGCCGTCATGCCCCCGCCGCGGGGCAACCGGGTGTCCTTCCTCTCGCCCTCGGGCGCGTTCACCGTGGTCCTGACCGACCTCTGCCGCTCGCTCGGGCTCGAGGTGCCGCCGCTCGAGGACCGGACCCGCGCGCGCCTCCAGGCCCTGGCGCCGTCCTTCATCCGCATGCGGAACCCGGTGGACATCTTCGGCAGCGTCGCCCTGCACGGCTACGAGCGCGCCTACGGCGACGCCCTCGACGCCGTGCTCGGCGACCGGCGCGTCGACGCCGCCGTCGTCATCATGATGCTGACCGCCGAGACGGGCGTGCCGTCCTACGACTTCCTGGTGGAGACCGCCCGGCGGTATCCGGACAAGCCCGTCTACGTCACCTTCATGGGCGCGCACGAGCACGACCTCGCCGCCCGGGCCTGGCTCGAGCCGCGGGGCGTGCCGTGCTACATGAAGGTCGAGGAGCCGTTCGAGGTGCTGTCGGTGCTGGCGCGCTGCCGTGCGCTCACGGCGTGAGGACCCTGCCGAATCTCCGCGCCTCACCCATGGCGCCGGCGGCGGTCACCGCGGAGAGCGGGACCACCGGCAGCCCGGCCGCCCGGAGCGCCGTCACCGTCCAGGTGTTGCACGTCTTCAGCAGGGAGTACTTCTCGCGGGCGACGTAGAAGCGGCTGTTCGCGTACTGGCCCGGGCCCACGACGATCGGCATGCCCGCATCATCCTTCGCGTAGGCGTCCTGGATGACGACGGCGAGCTGGTGAAATCCGCGGTCGGAGACGAGCACCTGCACGATCTCGCGCCCGCCGAAGAAGTGCTCCACGGGGCCGTCGAACCCGACGACGTGCAGGACGGCCGGGGTCGGCCAGACCGCCGCCTTCAGCGCGAGCCACACGGTGCCCTCCGGCGCGAGGTAGAAGTCCCGGTTTCCCCAGCCGACCTCCACGTATTCGGAGGCCCGGAGATCACGG